>NZ_JBQENC010000006.1:0-54454 GCF_052044485.1 Pseudoxanthomonas sp. 22568 | reverse complement strand
CGTCGCTCCTACAAAAGCGGGGGAGTCAATCCTCGTACAACTCCAGCGGCAACCCGTCCGGATCCGCGAAGAAGGTGAAACGCCGGTCGGTGAACTCGTCCACCCGGATCGGTTCCACCGCCACGCCATGCGCTTCCAGATGGGAGACCGCGGCATCCAGGTCCGCCACCCGTAGCGCCAAATGGCGCAGGCCGCACGCCTCGGGCCGCGACACCCGCGCTGGCGGCGAGGGAAACGAAAACAATTCGATCCGGGTGCGCTCGTCCACCCGAAGATCCAGCTTCCAGGAATCGCGCGTCTCGCGGTAATGCTCCGCGATCACGTCCAATCCCAGCACCTCGACATAGAAACGCCGCGAACGCGCATAGTCCGAAGCGATGATGGCGACGTGGTGGATGCCGAGCAGTTTCATGGACATCATTCTATCCCTGCATCCTGTAGGAGCGACGTGAGTCGCGACCGCTCGCCGCGATCACGATGCAGGAGCGACGCAAGTCGCGCCCCAATCCAGTGCCAGGCATGCGGTCGCGACTCACGTCGCTCCTACAATGAGGTGATGCCCGCTAATGCGCCGCCGCCGCATCCGCGCCTGCCGTTCCACCGGCTGGATGCTTACCGCTCTGCATCAGCAGCACCAGCGGCATCGACACCAGGGTCAGCAACATCATCAGCTTGAAGTCGTTGAGATAGCCAATCGCCGCGGATTGCCGCATCACCTCGGCGTTGAGCAGCGCCGCGCCGCTCACGGTATCCGGATTCCACATCGGCGGCAGCAGGGTAGTCTCGGCACCGAAGGCGGGTATGCGCGCGCCGATCTCCGCGTGGTTGATCTGGCCGGCGCGCGACAGCAGCGTCATCACCACCGAGATGCCCACCGACGAGCCGATGTTGCGGACCAGACTGAACAAGCCGGCCGCTTCGGTGCGCTGGTGCGGTTCCAGCGTCGCATAGGCGACCGTTGAAATCGGCACGAACACCAGTCCGAGTCCCAGGCCCTGGATCACGCCCAGCCAGACAATCGACGACATCGACGCGGTCGGGCCGAATTGGGTCATGCCATGCAGCGAGAGCACCATCAGGCCCATGCCGACCAGAATCGGGCCGCGCGCATCCACCCGTCCCAGCAGGCGCCCGACCACCATCATGCTCAGCATGGTGCCGACGCCGCGCGGCGCCAGCACCAGACCGATGGTCAACACCGGGTAGTTCATCAGCGTGCTCAGGTACGGTGGCAGCAGCGCGAGCGTGGCGAACAGCACGATACCGACGATGAAGATCAGCGCGCAGCCGACCGCGAAGTTGGCATTCTTCAGCAGCCCGAGATCCAGCAGCGCGTGCTCGCGGTGGCGCCACCACCACAGTGCGTACGTGTACAACGCCAGGAACGCCAGCGCCGCTTCGATCTGGATTTCCAGGCTGCCGAACCAGTCCTCGCCCTGCCCGCGATCCAGGAACAGCTGCAACGCACCGATGCCCAGCGCCAGCAGCCCCAGGCCGATGCCGTCCAGTGGGCGCTCGTGCGGCTGGTCCTTCTTCACGCTGGCCAGGATGCCGATGAGCGCGAGGATGCCGATCGGCAGGTTGATCAGGAATACCCAGTGCCAGCTGTAGTTTTGGGTCAGGAAGCCACCCAGCGGCGGACCGAGGATCGGGCCGACCATGATGCCCATGCCCCACATCGCCATCGCCGCGCCATGCTTTTCCTTGGGGAATGAATCCAGCAGCAGCGACTGCGAGATCGGCACCAGCGAGGCGCCGAACACGCCTTGCAGCACGCGGTAGAACACCATTTCGCCGATGCCGGTGGCGATGCCGCACAGCAGCGAGGCGACGGTGAATCCGCCCACCGCGATGATCAGCAGGCGCCGGCGTCCCAGCCGACCGGCCAGCCAGCCGGTGACGGGAGTCAGGATCGCGGCAGCCACTATGTAGCTGGTCAACACCCACGACACCTGGTCCTGGGTGGCCGACAGCGAGCCCTGCATGTCCGGCAGCGCGACGTTGGCGATGGTGGTGTCCAGCGCCTGCATCAGCGTGGCCAGCATCACCGACACCACCAGCAGGGTGCGGTTGCCGTTCGCGTTGTCGTTCTTCAATCGGCTGATCATGGCGTCACCGGCCTGGCACGGGGCGGCGCGCGCACGTGCCGCGCCATGGAGAATCAGAGGTCATCCCGGAGCGCCGCGGACCCCTTCGCGACTCCACCACAGCGCCGCTATGCGGTCCGCAGACGCCCGGAATGACGGTAACAAACAGCTTGCTTCAGCGCGCCGCGGTGGCCTTGCCGGCATGGCCGCCGCCGTCGGGATCGCGCAGATCGACCTCCACGTCGGCGCTCATGCCGGCGCGCAGTTGCGGGGCGTCCCTGCGATCGGCGCCGTCGATTTCGAGGCGGACCGGAATGCGCTGCACGATCTTGACCCAGTTGCCGGTGGCGTTCTGCGGCGGCAGCACGCTGAACTCGGCGCCGGACGCCGGCGCGATCGAGGCGACGTGCGCCTTCCACTTCACGCCCGGATAGGTATCCACTTCGACGGTCGCCTGCTGGCCGACGTGCATCCGGGTCAACTCGGTTTCCTTGAAGTTGGCTTCCACCCATATCGGGTTGGTGGCGACCAGCGGCATCGCAGTTTGGCCGACGTTGATGTATTCGCCCACCTGCAGATCGTGCAGGCCGACGATGCCATCGACCGGCGCGCGCACTTCGGCGTGCGCCAGGTCCAGTTTGGCCTTGGCCAGCATCGCCATCGCGCCGCGATAGCCCGGCAGGTCCTGCAGCGGGGTATGCGAATCGCCGCTCAGCGCCGCGTTGGCTTCGGATTCGGATGCGATCGCGTCGGCCAGATCGGTCTTCGCTTCCGCCACGGCGTGGCGCGCGTCGTCGAGCATCTTGCGCGAGACCAGTTGCTGGCTGGCGAGCTGCTGCATGCGCGCGAGGTCGCGCTGCGCCCAGGCCAGGGTTTCGCGCTTGGCCGCGACCGAAGTGCCGGCGCCGGTCACCTTGGCGCGGCTCGCGCTGGTGGTGTTGGCGACATAGGCCAGGGTCGCCTCGTTCTGCGCCAGCGCAATCTGCAGCGGTTCGGGGTCGATGCGGAACAGCAGATCGCCCTTCTTCACCACCTGGTTCTGGCTGACCGCCACTTCCACCACCCGGCCGCCGACCTGCGGCGCGATGAGGATGCGTTCGGCCTTGATGTAGGCGTTGTCGGTGCCGACCTGGCGGTTGGACACCACCCATTCCCAGGCAAAGAAACCGATGACCGCGGCCGGCGCGGCGATCCACAGCCAGACCGGCACGCGCCGGCGCTTGGGAGATGCGGGAGTGGCCGCCTGCTCGGCGGCGGCATTGATCTTGGTGGTCATGGGGGGCGGGGTCAGGACTTGCGCAGGGAGGACTCGCCGCGGCTGGCGCGGTCGAGCTGGGAAAGGGTTTCGCGGATCTGGCCCAGCACCTGCAGGGTGATCCGCAGGTCATCGGGCGCGACTTCGGCCAGGCTGTCCTCACGCAGACCGGTGGCCACGTCTTCGATCAGATCCATCAGTTCGTTCGATTGCGGCGACAGGTGCAGCCGCCAGCAACGGCGATCGTTGGGATCGTTGCGACGCTCGACGAAGCCGGCCTTCTGCAGCCGATCGACCACCCGGCCGACCGCGATCGGCTCCATGTCCATCACGTCGGCCAGCGCCGCCTGGGTCAGGCCTTCGTTCTGGTGGATGCGCTTGAGCGCGCGCCACTGGACCCGGGTCAGGCCCAGGTGCGCGGCACGCCGATCGAACACCCGCCCATACAGGCGGCTGAGGTCGGCAATCAGGTAGCCGAGGGAAGCGGGATTACAGGACTCGCTCATGGCTGCCTATGATATAGCTGCCTAGGCAACAATATAGAGGGATGGCAGTTTTCTTGAACGGCCGTTCAGTTTGGAGCGCCCTCGCTGTCCGGCGATTGCCGGGGAGGGAAAAGCAAAACGCCGGCTCGTGGCCGGCGTTTTGGACTTTCTGGACTCTCGTTTCGCCGAACAAGCTCGGCGCTACGGGCTCAGCCTTCCCACTTGCCGAGCGCGGCCAGGCCGTTGTCCTTGGCGCGGGCGTAGACCGTTGACTGGGCCTTGGCGAAATTGCCCTTCAGGTCCTCGGACCACAGCTTCAGCGCGGCCTGCTGCATGGCGCGGCCATAGGAAAACGACAGCGGCCACGGCAGCGAACCGAGGCGGTTCATCGCGTCCAGGTGCGCGGTGGCGTCCTCGTCGCTCTGGCCACCGGACAGGAACACGATGCCCGGCAGGATCGCCGGCACGGTGCTCTTCAGGCACATCACGGTGGATTCGGCCACTTCCTCGACGTCGGCCTGGTCCGGGCAGTCCTTGCCGGGCACGACCATCGAGGCCTTCAGGATGGTGCCTTCCAGCAGCACGTTGTGCTCATACAGGGCGGCGAACAGCGAACGCAGCACCGCTTCGGTCACTTCGTAGCAGGTCTGGATGTCGTGCTCGCCATCCATCAGCACTTCCGGCTCCACCATCGGCACCAGTCCGGCTTCCTGGCACAGCGCGGCATAGCGGGCCAGCGCGTGCGCGTTCGCCTCGATGCAGGTGCCGGTCGGGATGTCCTCGCCGATGTTGATCACCGCGCGCCACTTGGCGAAGCGGGCGCCCAGCGCGTAGTACTCCTTCAGGCGCTCACGCAGGCCGTCCAGGCCCTCGGTCACCACTTCGCCGGGGCAACCGGCCAGCGGGTGGGTGCCCTTGTCGACCTTGATGCCCGGGATGATGCCGTGCTGGGCCATGTACTTGGCGAACGGCACGCCGTCCTTGGTGGACTGGCGGATGGTCTCGTCGTACAGGATGGCGCCGGAAATGTAATCGCTCAGCTTGGGCGTGGTGAGCAGCAGTTCGCGATAGGCGCGGCGGTTTTCCTCGGTGTTCTCGATGCCCACGCCGGCGAAGCGCTTGGCGATGGTGCTGGTGGATTCGTCGATCGCGATGATGCCCTTGCCCGCGGCCACCATGGCCTGGGCGGTTTCGGCAAGCTGTTCGATGCTCATGTGGGTCCTGGAGGAGCGGCGGGAAAGATACCAATTATAGCCCAATCACGGGAACAGCTTGGGCCACCGGAAATTTGCAAACGGTTACAAGCGCGACGTAACAACGGAGTGACGATTCAGTCCGGAACGGATTCCTCCGCTTCCAGTCGCCCATAACGCCACCGGTGCACGAGCCGGGCCAGGCCAGGTCCCTGAAGCAGGAAAATCCCGGCCAGCACCGCTTCGATCACCAGCGTCAGGATCCGTATCGCCAAGGGCTCGGTCGTGCCGTCCAGTTGCAGGTAGCCAACGGTCGAACGCGACAGCATGACCCATTGGATCAACAGCGGTGCCACATCGCGCAGCACCTGGAACAGGAAATAGGCGCCGATGATCGAGAACGCCAATCCCAGCCAGGTGCGCGCCTCGATTCGGCTCTCGAACACGGGCTCCTGCGGCCGCGCCAGCGCCAGGCGCGCCAGCTTGTCGGCAAACAGCCAGGCCAGGCCCAGCACCAGCGCCGGCAGCAGAATCGCCGCCAGGCCCAACCCGATCGCATCGCCTTCGTATGTGCCATCGCGCATGGCAATCATCAGGCCGGGAATCATCAGCAACAGGGAAGCGGAGAACCACACCACCACGGCACGAATCGCGACGCACAGCAGCGTATAGGCATTGGTCCTGGTCATGAACTCCGCTTCCATTCTCCGGGCAAGAGCGTGCAGCCTCGCCCGAATGGAAGGCAATTACAACTCGCCCAGCCCTTCGGCCTGTCCCTGCATGCCAATCTGCAGCAGGCGCAGGGTGTTGGTGGCGCCGTGCTTTTCCATGTGATCGCCGCTGGTGAAGATGATGCGGTCGCCTTCGGACAGCAGCTTGCGGTCGTACAGGCAGCGCATCGCCTCGCGCGCGGCTTCGCGTGGCGCCAGGCCGCGGCTGTCGAACGCGATCGGGAACACGTCGCGCATCATCGCCATCCGCCGGCGCGCGCCGTCGTGACGCGAGAAGGCATAGACCGGCGCGCGCGCGCGGAACCGCGACAGGTAACGTGCGGTGCCGCCGGATTCGGTCATCGCGACGATCGCGCGCACGCCGATGTGCTCGGTCAGGAACATCGCGGCCATCGCGATGGCCTGGTCGGCGCGCGCCAGATCGCGCGGCGCCTTCTCGAAATCGGTATCGGTCTCGAACTGCTTTTCCGCACCCAGGCAGATGCGCGCCATCGCCTCGACCGCCTTGACCGGATAGCTGCCGGCCGCGGTTTCCGCCGACAGCATCACCGCGTCGGTGCCGTCGATGACCGCGTTGGCCACGTCCAGTACTTCGGCGCGGGTGGGAATCGGGTTGTCCACCATCGACTGCAACATCTGGGTGGCGGTAATCACCACGCGATTGCGGGCCAGCGACTCCCGGATGATCTTCTTCTGCAGGCCGGGCAGCTCGGCGTCGCCGATCTCCACGCCCAGGTCGCCACGCGCGACCATCACCACGTCGCTCGCCTCGACGATCTCGGCCAGGTTCTCGATCGCCTCGGTGCGCTCGATCTTGGACACCAGCGCGGCATCGCTGCCATGCTCGCGGGCGATGCGGCGCGCTTCGTTCATGTCCTCGGCATTGCGGCAGAACGACACCGCGATGAAGTCGACGCCAATCTCGGCGACGATGGCGATAAGCTCCTTGTCGCGCTCGGTCAGCGCGCCCAGCGACAGGCCGCCGCCGAGCTTGTTAAGGCCCTTGCGATCGGACAGTACGCCATCGTTGAGCACGGTGGTGATGATGCGCTCGCCTTCCACCTGCTCCACCCGCAGCTGCATCAGGCCGTCATCGAGCAGCAGGGTATCGCCGTGGGTCACGTCGCCGGGCAGTCCCAGGTAGCTCACGCCCACCTGCGAGACATCGCCGGCCGGCGCACTGGCGTTTGCGACCAGATCGAAACGCGCGCCGGCCTTGAGCACGACCTTGCCCTCGGCAAAACGCTCGATGCGGATTTTCGGCCCCGGCAGATCGGCGAGGATGCCGACTTCGGCACCGGCACGTTGCGCGGCGGCGCGAACCGCGGCGGCGCGCTTGGCCTGGCCGGAAGGATCACCATGGGAGAAGTTCAGGCGGACCACGTTGACGCCGGCACGGAACAGCTCGTCAAGCACGCCCGGCGGGTCGGTGGCCGGTCCGAGGGTGGCGAGGATCTTGGTGCGGCGCTGGCGTTCGATCATTGGTGCGTTTCCCTGAATTGGCGCAAACGCTACCACACCGCACGGGCACTGCAATGATCCACGCGGACAGGTGGCGTACCGCGCGTCGGCAGGCGCGGCACGAGCCTGCGCGGGATCCAGTGAAACCGCTGTTTTACAGCGGTTTCGTGGACTTCACGCCGATGCCGATACTGGTATTTTTTTGGTCTCTTGAGTGCGTTGCCATGCTGCGATCGCACCCCGGTTTGCGCGCCGGTCCGCGCGTGCCCGCGATGCTCAGGCCAGCAGCGCGCGCAGATCCGGCGGTCGCGTGGCGAGGTGATCAGCGCCGGCCTGGCGAAGTTCCGCCTCGCCGCCGAATCCCCACAGCACGCCGATATTGCGCATGCCGTGATGGCGCGCGCCATCGATGTCCATGTGGCGATCACCAATCATCAGGCACTGTTCCGGTGCCAGTGACAGGCGGCGCATCGCCTCGGCGATCAGCTCCGGCTTGTGGCTGAGGCTGCCGTCGATGGTGGAACCGATGACATCCTCGAACCGATGACCGAACGGCAGGTGCGCGATGATCTTGCGCGCATGCGGCTCGTTCTTGGCGGTGACGATCGCCAGGCGATGTCCCCGCGCGTGCAGCGCCTCCACCGCCTCACCGATGCCCTCGTAGACCTCGTGCTCGGCCCAGCCGTGCGATTCGAAGCGGGTGCGATAGTGTTCGACCGCCAGTTCCACCTGCCGCGGCTCCTTCAGCAGCGGACCGAAACTGGTGCGCAGCGGCGGGCCGATCCAGCGGCGCAGTTCGGCGTCGGCCGGCACCGGATGCCGCAATTGCTCCAGTGCATAGGCGACGCAACGGGTGATGCCGACGGCGGAATCGATCAGGGTGCCGTCGAGATCGAAGAACAGGGTATCGCGCGTCACTGTCCGCGGGCCTCCAGCGCGGCCACCGCCGGCAGGGTCTTGCCCTCCAGGAATTCCAGGAACGCGCCGCCACCGGTGGAGATGTAGCTCACCTCGCCGGCGATGCCGTACTTGTCGACCGCGGCCAGGGTGTCGCCACCGCCGGCGATCGAGAACGCCGGCGACTGCGCGATCGCGCGCGCCAGCGCCTCGGTGCCCTTGCCGAACGCGTCGAACTCGAACACGCCGACCGGTCCGTTCCACACCACCGTTCCGGCCGAACGGATCAGCTCGGCGTAGCGCTGCGCGGTCTGCGGGCCGATATCGAGGATCAGGTCATCGGCGGACACCGCATCGACCGCCTTCACCTCGGCCGGCGAATCGGCCTTGAATTCCTTCGCCACCACCACGTCGGACGGCAGCGGGATGTCGGCGCCGCGCGCCTTCGCGTCGGCGTCGATCTTGCGCGCGGTGTCGAGCAGATCCGGCTCGTACAGCGATTTGCCGACCGCATGACCGGCGGCGGCGATGAACGTGTTGGCGATGCCGCCACCGACGATCAGCTGATCCACCTTGCCGACCAGGTTGGACAGCAATTCCAGCTTGGTCGAGACCTTGCTGCCGGCCACGATCGCCAGCAGCGGACGGGCCGGCTTGTCCAGCGCCTTGGCCAGCGCATCCAGCTCGGCCATCAGCAGCGGGCCGCCGGCGGCCACGCCGGCGAAACGGATGACGCCATGGGTCGAGGCCTGCGCACGGTGCGCGGTGCCGAAGGCGTCCATGACGAACACATCGCAGAGCGCGGCGTATTTCTTCGACAGGGCCTCGTCATCCTTGCCCTCGCCCACGTTCATGCGGCAGTTTTCCAGCAGCACGATCTGGCCCGGCTTGACGTCCACGCCGTCCACCCAGTCGCGCACCAGCGGCACGTCCACGCCCAGCAGTTCCGACAGCCGCGCGGCCACCGGCGCCAGCGAATCGGCTTCGCTCCACACGCCTTCCTTCGGGCGTCCCAGGTGCGAGGTGACCATCACCGCCGCGCCCTGCCCCAGCGCCTGCTTCAGCGTCGGCAGCGACGCGGTGATGCGCTGTTCGGAAGTGATCCGGCCGTCCTCGATCGGCACGTTGAGATCCTGGCGGATCAGCACGCGCTTGCCGGCGAGGTCGAGGTCGGTCATGCGGACGATGGACATGGGCATTCCTTCGGGGCGGGGAAAGACGCCTATTGTCCCGGCTGCGCGCAGGCGCCGCAAACCGCGGGCCCTCAGCCCGCGGGTGGCGGCTTGCGCAGCAGGCTGAAGGCGAATCCTGCCACCAGCAGGGCACCGGCCACCAGCAGCCCCCACAGCAGCCAGGCCTTCCAGTCGCGCTGCGGTGGCGCGGGCGTCAGCGCGGCATCGCCGGCCAGCACGCGCGCCTGGCCCAGCGTCGCCACCGCTGGTTGCCAAGTGGGGCCGCGCTGGCTCCGCAGCGCGGCGACCAGTTCCGCAAGCGGCGCATCGTCACGGCGGGTGCGCGCACTGCCGGCCGCGAGCGCGAACGGCGGTTCGCCCTGGCCCACGAACACCAGCGTCTCGGGCCGATAGCCCAACCGCAGGCGGGGTGCTTCGGTCTGCGCGCCGCGCGCGCCGGTCAGGCGCCAGTGGCGATCCCGGCGCAGGCCGTCCAGCGGCTGCGGCGGCGAGGCGTCGATGCGGTCGCCGGATTGCAACCGGTACGCCACCCAGGGCGATGCCGCGCGGCGCCAGGGCGACGCCGGATCGTCGCGCGACGCCAAGGTCCACGCGCGGGTGCTGTTGCCGGGCAGCAGCACGTCGGCGCGCTCCACCGGAAAGCGTCCGGGCAAGACGAATTCGTAGTGCACGGCGCCATCGGGATCCTCGATGCGCGTTCCCGCCAGTTCCTGCCAGGCCCAGTCGGGCTCGCGCGCCGCCGTGGCCAGCTCGGCCTCCATCTGCTCCACGCGCAGCGGCGTCCCCGCCGCCAGCGGGGCCAGCCGCAGGTAGCGTGCCTTCACCGGCGCCAGTTCGATGCGATCGCGCATGACCCGCTGGCTCTGGTTCTCCAGTTCGACCAGATGCCCTTCCTCCTGCACGGTCTGCCAGTCGCGCAGATTGTCGGACGCCATTACCCGGTAGGCGCGATCGAACGGCGCCTGTCCCGCGCTCCAGCGGACCCGCAGCGCGACCGGCGCGGCCTCCAGGCGACTGGCATCGATCAGGATGCCGCCGTCCTGCGCATCCTTGCCGCGCAGTTCGACCCGGCGCAGGCTGCCATCGCTGGCGATCTCGCTGATCGCGGCGATATCACGAGACGCCGCCGCGCTCATCGCCGGCAGGGGAAACCAGGGCAGCGTTTGCCGGCGGGCGGCAGCGGCCTGCGGACGCCCGGTCTCGAGCAACGCCGTCGGCACCGCCTGGCCGTGCGCATCGAACACCTCCAGATCCTTCAGCTCAGGCGACTGCACCTGCCGGTAGACGGCGGCATCCAGCGTCACCCGGTAGGCGCCCGCGTCGGATTGCGCGGCGTTCAACGGCCACTCGCGTGCATAGTCATCGCGGGATCCGGCCAGCGCCTGCGCGGCCGCCAACAAGGCCAGCAGGGTGAGCGCGGCCTTTGCCGCGCGCGATGCGATCGGGGTCATGCATGTTCTCCGTCATTCTCCGGGCCAGCCACGCGCGGCGGCGCCGGCGCGAGATAACCGACCACTGTGCACAGCAGGCCATAGGCGATGAAGGAAGCGATGCCCAGCACATCGCCCAGGTTGCCGCGGTCCACCAGGATCAGTTTCACCAGCACCACGCCCATCAACACGGCGCCGGCCAGCCACAGGCCGCGCTGGCCGCGACGCGAGCCGGCGATCCAGCCGATCACGCCCAGCACGCTCCACACCACGGTCAGGCTGGTCTGGGCCAGGCCCGTGGAAATCAACCGATCGTTCCAGGCCACGCCACCCCAATGGTGCACGGCATGCAGCACGACCGAAGTGATCAGCACGAAGCCCAGCAGCGCCAGCACCATCGGCCGCCACCGCAGCAGCAGTTCCGGTGCCTGCGGCGACCATGCCCAGCATGCGAACAGGACGAAGATCGCCAGTTGCGTCAGTTCCAGCGGGTTGAGCAGCGGCACCCACGGCAGCGGCGATGCCGCGCCGGCCAGCCACAGCGATCCGAGTCCACCGATGCCCAGAACCACGAACAGCACCGCCAGCAGCGTGCCGCGATAACCGTCGAAGCGCTCGCCCAGCGGCGTCGCCAGCCACGGCCAGCGGAACAGGCCCAGCGCCGCGGCCGCCAGCCACGGCAGGCCGATGCCCAGCACGCGCCAGCCCTCGGCCAGTTCGAAACGTCCGCCGGTCCATTCCAGTAGCATCGACAGCACCGAGGGCCACACCAGCAGCCACGCGAACTGCGCCCAGCCGGCCAGCGCGTGTTCGCTGGAACGCAGGCACAGCAGGCTGCGCACGCCCAGGACTGCATACGCCAGCCAAGCCAGCGCGCCGTAGCCGGCGAACGGTTGTCCGTGGGCCTGGGTCTGCGCCAGCGCCAGCGGCAGGGCCGCCGCGAGTGCCAGCAAGGTGGTCATCGCGAGCGCGGTCGCGGGACGACGGCGATGCACCTCGGCCGCGATCCAGCCGGTGAACGCGACCAGCACGAGCAGCGCGTCGGCGCGCGCATCCCAGGCCACGAACCGGCCAATCTCGCCGACCGTCGTTCCCAGCCACCACGCCATTCCCCACAGATAGAACGCCAGCGCCGGCATCGGCTTGCCGTGCGTCCGCAACACCCACGCGCTCGCCAGTCCGGCCAGCGCGATCAGCAGCGCGCCCATGAAGGCCGGATTGGCGACGGCGGTATCGGGGAGCACCCGGCTCAGGCCAAGCAGGAACGCGAACGCCGCAAGCAACTGCAAGCCGGTACCGCTGATCAGCGGCAACCGCCGCCGCTGGTGCAGGCCGAGCCAGACCAGCGCCGCGCCTTCCAGCGCGAACACGCTGGCGGTGGCATGCGCCGACAGCGCCAGCGGCACGGCGAGGGTGGCGAAACCGACCGCCAGCACCGCATACGACGGCACCATTCGTTCGAAACCGCCGCGTCGGCGCAGCGCCGCCGCCAGCAACGCGTACAGCGCCGCCAATCCCAGCGCGTTGAACGCCAGCGGCAGCCGTTCGCCCTGCAGCAATCCCGCCTGCAGCGAGAACGCGACCAGCGGCGTGCCGAACACCAGGCAACCTTCGACCAGTCCGCGCCGGCCTTCCGGCTGCCGGCGCGCATACAGCAGCGGAATGATCAGGTAGAACGCGAAGAACAGCAGCAGGAACGGCTCGGTGGTCGCGAACTTGGTCGGCTGGTAGTCGAGCACGCCCCAGATCGTGCCGATGCCGAAGGTGAAGACGAAGCCCAGCAGGTTGAGGATGCGCCACGGTTTCCACCAGGCGACGCCCAGGATCGCGGCGTTCAGCACCGCGTAGTACGAGAACAGCGCGACATGGTTGCCGCTGCCGGTGGACAGCCAGATCGGCGCCAGGAAGCCGGCGAGAATCGCGAACACGGCGAGCGCCTTGGCGTTCTGCAACACCGCCAGCGCCCCCGCACCGGCGATCAGGATCACGCTCAGGGCAAACGCCGGTGCGGCCTCCAGCAGTTCGTAGCGCTTGAACGCGGCGAACACCGTCAACAGCAGGATGCCGATGGCGCCGCCCTGCAACGACAGCGCGAAGCTGCGATTGCTTTCGCGCTTGCGCCAGGCGAATACCAGCGCCGCCAGCGATGCGGCCGCGATGCCGGCCAGGCGCAGTTCGATCGGCAGGCGCAGCCAACCCTGATCGCTGGCGTACTTCAGCAGCGCCGCCACACCGGCGAACAGCACCAGCACGCCGATCTTCACCGGCACGTTGCCGACGGTGAACCAGCGCTTGACCGCCCGCAGCCCCAGGCTGACGAAATCCGGACGCGGCGGTTCGGCAGGCGCGGAAGGCGGCGGTACGCGCGTGGATGCGGCGGCCGGCGCGGTCGCCTCGGCCGGGGGCAAAGGCGGCGGTACCGGCGCGGCCGCACGCGGCGGCGGCGCCTGTTCGGGCGCGGACGAGCGCATCGGCTCGGCGAGCGTGGGCGTGGACACGTCTTCGCTTTGCGGCTCCGGCGGGACCCGCTCGCGGACCGGCGCGGTCGCGCGCGGCGCCTGTTCCGTCGCGGGCGCACCCGTGGCGGCCGCGGCGTTTCTCCGTAGCGCATCCAGTTGCTGTTCCAGCGCGGCGACCCGCCGTTTCAATCCGGCGACCGACACCAGCGCCAGGATCAGCAGTACCGGCACCGCCAGCACAGCCAGGCCGATCAGGACCAACACTCCCGCCAAGTCATCCATTTCCCGTCCTCGTCATGGATCCGGCGCGCCGCAAGTCGGGTCCGCGTCCGGATTCGCGTCCGCAGCCTCCGGCAAAGCCCGGAGCATTGCAAGAAGCTGCCCCCGGGTCGCCTCCCGCTGGCCAGCCGGTATATCACGGCGATACCCGTAAACGCGGAAGGCGCCCGCAGGCGCCTTCGCGTATTGCTTCCGGAAAGTCCCGGATGGCTTGATTACTTGCCGGCGACCACGCGGACCATTTCCAGGCACTTGTTGGAATAGCCCCACTCGTTGTCGTACCAGCTCACCAGCTTGACGAAGGTGCCATCCAGGGCGATGCCGGCATCCGCGTCGAAGATCGAGGTGCGGGTGTCGCCGCGGAAATCGGTGGCGACCACCTTGTCCTCGGTATAGCCCAGGATGCCCTTCAGCGCGCCTTCGCTCTGCGACTTCATCTCGGCGCAGATCTCGGCGTAGGTGGCCGGCTTCTCGAGTTCGCAGGTCAGGTCCACCACCGAAACGTCGCTGGTCGGTACGCGGAAGCTCATGCCGGTCAGTTTCTTGTTGAGTTCCGGAATCACCACGCCGACCGCCTTGGCCGCGCCGGTGCTGGAGGGAATGATGTTTTCCAGGATGCCGCGGCCACCGCGCCAGTCCTTGTTGGACGGACCGTCGACGGTCTTCTGGGTGGCGGTGGCGGCATGCACGGTGGTCATCAGGCCACGCTTGATGCCCCACTTGTCGTGCAGCACCTTGGCCAGCGGCGCCAGGCAGTTGGTGGTGCACGAAGCGTTGGAAATGATCGCCTCGCCCTTGTAGGTCTTGTCGTTCACGCCGTAGACGAACATCGGGGTGTCGTCCTTCGAAGGCGCCGACAGGATCACCTTCTTCGCGCCGGCATCCAGGTGCTTCTGCGCGGTGGTCTTGTCGAGGAACAGGCCGGTGGATTCGATCACCACTTCGGCGCCGACTTCATCCCACTTGAGATTGGCCGGATCGCGTTCCTGGGTCAGGCGGATCTTCCTGCCGTTGACGATCAGGGTGTTGCCTTCGACCTTCACCTCGCCCTTGAAGCGGCCGTGCACGGAGTCGTACTGCAGCATGTACGCCAGGTAGTCCGGTTCCAGCAGATCGTTGATGGCGACGATTTCGATGTCGTCGGCGAAATTCTGCACGGCGGAACGCAACACGTTGCGACCGATACGGCCGAAGCCGTTGATACCAACCTTGATCGACATTGCTCGGGACTCCTGCGGCCGCGCCCGGCGCGGCGGGGTTGACGGGATGACCATTCTATCAGGGCCGGCGCGCCCGGCCATGCGGGACGGAGGGGCGGGCGCGGATGCCGGGTCCATGCCCGCTCCGCATGCATTTTCCGGCCTCTTCACGCGCCATTGATCCGGATCAAGGCGACGCGCCGCGCGGGCGCGGACACTGCGCACATCGATTCACCCACACGTCCCCTCGAGAAGAAGAAGTCCCATGAACAAGCCCCTCGTATCCGCCGTTCTCGCCGTCGCCCTCGCCGGCGCCGCGCTGCCCGCCTTCGCGCAGTCCAAGGGCGACTGGACGCTCGGTTTCGGCGTCCACCAGGTCAACCCGAAATCCGACAACGGCAAGCTGGCCAATGGCGCGCTGGCGCTGGACATCGACAGCGACGTCAAGCCGACCGTGACCTTCGAATATTTCCTGCGCGACAACCTGGGCCTGGAAGTGCTGGCCGCGCTGCCGTTCAAGCACGACATCGAGATCAAGGGCCTGGGCCGGGTCGGCAGCACCAAGCACCTGCCGCCGACCTTCACCCTGCAGTACCACTTCAACGGCCAGGGCAAGGTGTCGCCGTTCCTGGGCGCAGGCATCAACTACACCACGTTCTTCAGCGAAGACACCCGCGGCGCGCTCGCCGGCAGCAAGCTGAAGCTGGAGGACTCCTGGGGCCTGGCCGCGCACGCCGGCCTGGATTTCAAGGTCAGCGAACGCGGCGCCGTGCGCGTGGACGTGCGCTGGATGGACATCGACAGCGACGTCAAGCTCGACGGCGTGAAGCTCGGCCAGGCCAAGATCGATCCGCTCGTCTACGGCGCGGCATATGTGCTGAAGTTCTAAGCCTGTAACCACCGGAGCGGGTCATGTCGGTTAAAGTGGCCGGCATGACCCGCACCGTTTTTTCCGCATTCCTTTCCTTCTGCCTGCTCCTGCCGCTCGCGCCCCGCGCAGGCGCCTGGGGTCCGCTGGGACACCGGCTGGTGGCACGCCTGGCGGAAGCCGATCTGGATCCGCGGGCGCGCGCGGAAATCCAGCGCCTGCTGCGCGGCGAAGCCGAGCCCACGCTCGCCGGCATCGCCAACTGGGCCGATGACCTGCGCGAGAACGATCCCGACCTCGGCAAGGCCACCGCACGCTGGCACTACGTCAACATCGGCGAACACGATTGCAGTTACCAGCCCGCGCGTGATTGCCCCGACGGCAAATGCGTGGTCGAGGCGATCCGCGCGCAGAGCGCCATTCTCGCCGACCCCAGGCGACCGGACGCCGAACGCCTGCAGGCACTGAAGTTCGTCGTCCATTTCGTCGGCGATGCCCACCAGCCGCTGCATGCCGGCTATGCGCGCGACAAGGGCGGCAACGATTTCCAGACCAGCTACCAGGGCAAGGGCGGCAACCTGCACCGGGTCTGGGACAGTGGCCTGCTCAACAGCCGCGGACTGAATGAAGACGGTTACCTGCGGGTATTGCGCGCGCTGCCTCTTCCCGCGCCTGATCGGGCCGCCGCGCTGCCTCCCGCCTCGGCGGACTGGGCGCGCCAATCCTGCGCGATTGTCGTCGCGCCGGGCTTCTATCCCACCCGAGCCAAACTGGAAACCGCGTACTACGAACAGCAGCGGCCGATCGCCGAGCGCCAGCTGAGGCTGGGCGGCGCGCGCCTGGCATCGCTGTTGAACGCGGCGCTTGCCCCGCACTGAATCCCCCGGCCCAGGACGCATCCCGATGAATGTCCGACGCTTGTTTTCGTTGTTCGCATTCGCTCCGCCGGCGCTCGCGGCGTGCGCGCCCCGCGCCATCGCGCGCGTTTCGCACGCGGCGCGCGCCACGGCATTCCCTGGCGCACCCGAGCAGAGCCCCGCCATGATCCGCCCCTTCCCGCTTCGTCGTTGGGCAAGCCTGCTGGTCCTGGGACTTGCCTTCACCACGACTGCACCGGCGCAGGAACCCGCGTCGCTGACGGTGTTCGCCGCCGCCAGCCTCAAGGAGTCGATGGACGAGGCCGCCGCCGCCTACCAGCGCGCCACCGGCACGCCGGTCCGGGTGTCCTACGCCGCCAGTTCCGCGCTGGCGCGGCAGATCGAGCAGGCTGCGCCCGCCGACGTGTTCTTCTCCGCCGATCTCGAATGGATGGACTACCTGCAACAGCGCGGCAAACTCGAGCCGGCGCAGCGACGCAACCTGCTCGGCAACCGGCTGGTGCTGATTGCCCCCAAGGCGAGCACGCGCCAGGTGAACCTGGCCAGGCCCGGATCGCTGGCGACCGCGCTGGGCCAGGGCCGGCTGGCGGTCGGGCAGACCCGCACCGTTCCGGCCGGCAAGTACGCGCGCGCGGCGCTGCAGAAACTGGGCCAGTGGCCGGGCGTGGAGACGCGCCTGGCCGAATCCGAAAGCGTGCGCGCGGCGCTGATGCTGGTCGCCCGCGGCGAGGCCCCGCTGGGCATCGTCTACCTGTCCGATGCGCGCGCCGAACCCGCGGTGCGGGTGGTGGCGACTTTTCCCGCCGACAGCCATCCGCCCATCGTCTATCCGGTCGCCGCGCTGCGCGGCGAGCGCAACGCGCAGGCGAATGCCCTGGTGAAGTGGCTCGCTTCGCCGGAAGCCGGCGCGATCTTTCGCCGGCACGGCTTCGTCCTGCTGAAGTAGGCCGCGCCGCTTGGACTGGTTCACACCCGAGGAAATCACCGCCATCCGCCTGAGCCTGAAGGTGGCGGTGACCGCGGCGATCGCCAGCCTGCCGTTCGGCGTGCTGGTGGGCTGGCTGCTGGCACGGCGCCGTTTTCCCGGCAAGGCGCTGCTCGACGCGGTGGTGCACCTGCCGCTGGTGCTGCCGCCGGTGGTGATGGGCTACGCCCTGCTGATGACACTGGGAACGCAGGGTACGGTTGGCGCCTTCCTGCAACAGCACTTCGGTATCGTGTTCGCGTTCCGCTGGACCGGCGCGGCGCTGGCTTGCGCGGTGATGGGATTTCCGCTGATGGTGCGCGCCATCCGGCTCTCGCTGGAGAACACCGACCGCAGGCTGGAACAGGCCGCGGCCACGCTAGGCGCCGGTCCCTGGCGGGTGTTCTTCACCGTCACCCTGCCGCTGGCCTGGCCCGGCCTGGTCGCCGGTACCGTGCTGGCGTTCGCCAAGGCACTGGGCGAATTCGGCGCCACCATCACCTTCGTGTCCAACATTCCGGGCGAGACCCAGACATTGTCGTCGGCGATCTATGGGCTGATGCAGGTCCCCGGCGGCGAAGCCGGCATCTGGCGGTTGGCGGCGGTCGCGGTCGCGATCTCGCTGATCGCGCTGCTGTTGTCGGAATGGCTCACGCGGCGCCACGTTGGCCGGGAGGAAATCTGATGCTGCGGCTGGACGTGGAACTCAGGCGCGGTACGTTCCATCGGCGCGTGCGCATCCAATCGGACGCGCGCGTGCTCGCGCTTTCCGGTCCGTCCGGCGTGGGCAAGACCACCGTGCTCAACGCCATCGCCGGGCTGGTATCGCCGGTGGCCGGGCATATCGAAGTCGATGGCCGGGTGCTGTTCGACAGCGCGAACCGCATCGATATCGCCACCCATCGACGCCGCATCGGCTACGTGTTCCAGGATGCGCGCCTGTTTCCGCACCTGGACGTGCGCGGCAACCTGCGCTACGGGCGCCATGGCCGAAACACGCCGGTACGCTTCGGTTTCGACGCGGTGGTCGAACTGCTGGGCATCGGTGCGCTGCTGGGACGGCGCACGCGCAACCTTTCCGGCGGCGAAGCCCAACGGGTGGCGATCGGGCGTGCGCTGCTCTCGCAACCGGCGATCCTGCTGTTCGACGAGCCCCTGTCCGCGCTGGACCAGGCACGCCGTGAAGAGTTGATTCCCTACCTGCAGCGGGTCCGCGATGAAATCCGCCTGCCGATCGTCTATGTCAGCCACCACGCCGAGGAAGTGCGCCGCCTGGCCGACGCCGTGCATGCGATGGCGCCGGGCAGCGACTAGCGCTTGGCCGACGCCACCTCGCCCTTGCCGTTGCGGAGACTGAAGGTGAAGGCATAGGCCAGCGATACCGGCACGATCCGCTTCTGCACGGTCGCACCCGCGCAGCCGACGCCATTCCAGTCGCGATCGCGGGTGGCGGCATCGGGATAGTCGCAGAACATCGCCGGTTCGAACCGCCATTGCCTCACCGCGGCCAGCATCGCGTCGCGCAGCGGGACGAACTGCTCCGCCGGCGCGCAGCCTTCCTGGGCCAATGCGTTGACCTGTGCAGGATTGCCCGCTGCATCGACGACGAACGACACGCACAGCGTGGTGGGCGCCAGTTCGCGCGCGGGATAGTCGGCGGGAAACACCGGCGAGACGTTGTCCTGCGGAACCGGATAGGCGAACGCCTGGTGCGCCGCCATTGGGTAGCGCGCGCTGCCTTCCGGCATGATCAGGCGGCGCTCGACGCTGTCGATGCGGGTGGCGGGAGGACTGGCACAAGCGGTCAGGCCGGCGATCGTCACCGCCAGCATCCAGCGTGGCGCGCTCGCATGCGCGGTGCGCCTCATCGCCGCGCACTCCGCTGTCCATTCCACGCGGGTTCGGTCGGATCGCGTGCGGCCTGTTGCGCCAGGTCATCCGGTTCATCCAGCGAAAACTCCACCGGCACCCGCACCATCGACACCACGGCACGGCCCGCTTCGATGGCCGGCTCGAAACGCCATCCGCGCGCGGCGGTCATCGCGGCCTGGTCCAGATCGTCGAAGCCGGAACTGCGCTCTAGGCCGACCTGGCTCACCCCTCCCTCCGTCCCGATGACCAGCCTCATCACCACCGTCCCCTCATGCCGGCTGGCGGGATATCGCGGCGGTGCGAGCGTGGAATGATCGACGGCGCGCTTCATCCGGCTGATTGGACGGCTGCCGGTGCTCAGCGGCGAGGTGGTTCCCGGTTCGAGGGTGACCATCAGTTCGATGGAGAGGGAAGGCTTCCCGTTTTCACCGTCGATGCGAAGGCTCGCCGACTTGCCGAGCTCGATCAGCAACTCGGGGCTTCCCGCCGGCTTGCCGGCGACGTCGATATCGGCAAGCACGCGGGCACGCCCGGCCGTCATCGCTTCGACCCGGAACGTGCCCTTCCACGTCTCGCCGGCCTCCGTCTGGCCCGACACCGCGAATACCTTTCCGGGCTTCTCGCGGATCTCGAACGCACGGGTCGCACCGCCCAGGCTCACCTGCATGGCGATGTGGTACAGGCCCTCCTGCGCGACCGCGGGCGGCGGCGCCGGTTGCGCGGCCCAGGCGCCGTAGCCGGCCGCGACGACCATCGCGGCCACCAGCAGCGTCGCCAGAGCACGGCGGCGCCGAGAGGGAAGCTGCTTTCCGAGTTGGGCGATCCTCTCCCTGAGCGGATGCGGCGCGGGCCAATGGCAGGCGAGCGGCACCGGACCGACATCCAGTTGCCCCTTCAGCATGGCCTCGCCGTAACTGCGCCGGGCACCGGGATGCCGGCGGATGACGTCTTCGTCGCAGGCCAGTTCCTGGTCGATGCGCAAGCGGCGCGCTGCCAGATGGATCAGCGGGTTGAACCAGTAGACGCAACGCAGCGCCGACATGAACGCATTGGCCACCAGATCGCCGCGGTTGATGTGGAGGCGCTCGTGGCAGGCGACGAGAACCCGCTCCCGTTCCAGATAGCGGGACTCGAAATCGGCCGGCACCACGATGCGGGGACGGAACAGTCCGATGGCCGCCGGCAGTCCGCGCGTACTCGTCGCGCTCCACAGCCCATCCCCGCGCCGGCGCAGCTCGCCCAGGCCGCGCACGAAGCGGTGCTGTCGCATCCACAGCCAGCCCGCCATCGCGACGCCGCCGCCCAGCCAGGCGACTAGCAGGCATGTTTCCCACATCGAGGACAGGGACGGTGCCGCCGCCGCGGTGGCCGCCCGCATCGGCATCAGCACCGTGCCCACCGCGTCCCATTCCACCGCCACCTCGCTCGCGGGCAGCAGCACCGCGAGCGCGGCGACCGGTACGCACAGCCAGGACGCGTAGGCGGCACCCGCTCCCAGCCAGCGCCGGAGTGGCGCACGCAGCAGGTACAGGATCAGGATGACCAGGGACGTGGCGAGCGTGGTCGCCAACAGCAGGCGCAGCAGATCACTGCTCATCGTCGAGCTCCGCAATCAGTTTCTTGAGTTCGGCGATGTCCGCCGGCGACAACCGACCCTGTTCGCTGAAATGCGCCACCAGTGGCGCCACCCGCCCACCGAACAGGCGTTCGAGCATTCCCGCGCTCTGCTGCCGCACCCAATCCTCGCGGGGCAATACGGGCGTGTAGAGGTAACGGCGGCCTTCCTTCCGGGCCTGGATGGCGCCCTTGTTGAGCAGCCGGTTGAGCAGGGTCTTCACCGTCGGCTCGGCCCAGCCGGTCTGCGCGGACAGGGCCGCCAGCACCTCGTCGGCGCCGAGCGGGTGTTCCCGCCAGAGCACCTCCATCACCAGGGCTTCGGCATCGCTGATCGGCATGGCGTTTACACCTGTAAATTTTTATCGATTACGCGCGTAAACAGTTCGCCTGTCAAGCCCCCGGCAGGCGCCCCGTTCCTGCCTCCCTCACCGGCTTTCGCCTAAGCTTGCGCGCATGACCGTTCACCTGGACTCCCTCGACGGCGCCGTCGAATTCATCCTCCAGCACACCCCGCAGACCCTGCGCATGGGCGCGCCGCTGGGCATCGGCAAACCGCATCGCCTGCTCAACGCGCTGTACGCGCGGCTGCGGCAGGACGCCTCCCGCCCGTGGTTCCTCTACACCGCGCTGTCGCTGGATCCACCGCAGGCGCACGCGGGCCTGGAAGCGCGCTTCCTCGCCCCCTTCGCCTCGCGCCACTTCGGCGACGACTTCCCGCGCCTGGATTACGTGCAGGCGATGAAGCGCGACGCATTGCCCGCGCACATCGAAATCGAGGAGTTCTACATGCAGTCCGGCGCGCTGCTGTCCTCCTCGCAGGCGCAGCGGCGCTACGCGAGCCTCAACTACACCCACGTGGCGCGGGCGCTGGGCGATCGCGCGCTCAACGTGATCGTGCAGAAGGTGGCGCGCGAGCCCGGTGGAAGCCGGCTGTCGCTCTCCTGCAACAACGACCTCACCCAGGATGCGGTGGAGGCGGTGCTGGCACGTGGCCTGCCCCGTCCGTTGCTGGTGGCGGAAGTGGATCCGCAATTGCCCTGGCTGGGCGGTACCGCGGCGGTGGACGAGGACTACTTCGACGCGGTGGTGACCCCGCCGGGCCCCTATCCGATGCTGTTCGGACTGCCGCGCCAGCCTGTTTCCGATGCGGAATACGCGATCGGCCTGTACGCCAGTGCGCTGGTGCGCGACGGCGGCACGCTGCAGATCGGCATCGGCGCGCTGGCCGACGCGCTCTGCCACGCGCTGGTGCTGCGCCATACCGACAACGCCGCCTATCGCGCGGTGCTGGCGGCACTGGATCCCCGGATCGAACAGCATCCCGCCGTGATCGAGAGCGGTGGCCTGGATCCTTTCGAAGCGGGCCTGTACGGCTGCAGCGAAATGATCAACGAGGGATTCAAGCGACTGGTGGAAACCGGCGTGATCCGCCGCAAGGTGGTCGACGACGAACTGCTGATGCAACGCATCGCCGACGGCACCGCGAATCTCGGCGACGAGGCGCGGCTGCAGCGCGACGGCGAGTACCTGCACGGCGCGTTCTACCTGGGATCGCCGGCTTTCTACGACTGGCTGCGCACGCTCCCCGATGACGAGCGCCGCGCCATCGGCATGCGCCGCATCGGCAGCGTCAACCAGATCTATGGCGGCCACGAATCGCTGGAACGCCTGCAACGCCGCGAGGCGCGCTTCTTCAACTCGGCGATGATGATGACCGCGCTCGGTGCGGCGGTGTCGGATGGGCTGGAAGATGGGCGGGTCGTGTCCGGTGTCGGTGGGCAGTACAACTTCGTGGCGATGGCGCATGCGCTGGAAGATGCCCGTTCGGCGCTGATGTTCCGCGCCATCCGCGACGCCGGCGGCAAGCCCCATTCGAACGTGCGCTGGAACTACGGCCATACCACCATCCCGCGCCATCTGCGCGATCTGTGCATCAACGAATACGGCATCGCCGATCTGCGCGGCCGCAATGACGAGGACTGCGTGATCGCGATGGCCGGCATCACCGACGCGCGCTTCCAGTCCGGCCTGCTGGAGGAAGCGCAGCGCAGCCGCAAACTCCGTCGCGAATTCGTCCCGCCGGCGGCCTGGACGGAGAACACGCCCGCGCATCTGACCGCGCGCCTGCGCCGCTTCCGCCACGACGGCACCCTGCCCGACTACCCGCTGGGCAGCGATTTCACCGAAGTGGAACAGCGCCTGGTGAAAGCCCTGTCCTGGCTGAAGAGCCAGACCACCACGCCACTGGGCAAGGTGGGCACGGTGTTGCGGGCAATGTCAGCGGGCACCGCCGATGCCGAGGCGATGGAGCGGATGGGATTGAGGAATCCCGCCGGTTGGGGTGGGCGCGTGGAGGCGAAGCTGCTGGCATTGGGATTGCGCGAAACCCGGGGTTAGCCCAGGCCGCATCGCCACCACCGACGTAGAGCGGAGCTCGCTCCGCTGCTTTGCTTTTGTTCTTGATTTTTGCTCTTTCTCCCACCAGGACTTTCACCCCTGAAATCCAGGCCCGACCGATCATCCGTCTGCCGCAACCGCCGTCGATCGAACGGCAACGATCACGGCAGCGGAGCAAGCTCCGCTCTACGGTGCAATCGACGGGTGTCGGCGGCGACGGTACTCACCCATGAAAAAGGCCGGGCTCACGCCCGGCCTTTTTCGTGATTCACGACGGCAAGTCCGTTCTCAATCCAGCGACTTCACCGCCTCGACCACCTTCTCCACGGTGATGCCGAAGTGCTTGTAGAGCGCTTCCGCCGGCGCGGAGGCACCGAAGCTCTCCATGCCCACGACCGCGCCGTCCAGGCCGACATACTTGCGCCAGAAATCGGTGGTCGCCGCTTCCACCGCCACGCGCTTGCGCACCGCCTTCGGCAGCACCGCTTCGCGGTACTCGGCCGGCTGGCGATCGAACACGTCGGTCGACGGCATCGACACCACGCGGGTCTTCATGCCTTCGGCATCCAGCGTGGTCTTGGCCTGCATGGCCAGGCCCACTTCCGAGCCGGTGGCGATCAGGATCACGTCCGGGGTGCCGGCGGCATCGGCCAGCACGTAACCGCCGCGCGCGATGTCGGCGACCTGCGCTTCGCTGCGCGCCTGGTGCGGCAGGTTCTGGCGCGAGAAGATCAGGCAGCTCGGGCCATCGCGGCGGACGATCGCCGCCTTCCACGAGACCGCCGACTCGACCGCGTCGCACGGACGCCACACGTCGTTGTTGTGGATGTAGCGCAGCGACGCCAGGTGCTCGACCGGCTGGTGGGTCGGACCGTCCTCGCCCAGGCCGATGGAATCGTGGGTGTAGACGTGGATGGCGTGGGCCGGAATCAGCGCGCTCATGCGCACCGCGTTGCGCGCGTAATCGCTGAACACCAGGAAGGTCGCGTCGAACGGCAGGAAACCGCCGTGCAGCGCCAGGC
This sequence comes from Pseudoxanthomonas sp. 22568, assembly GCF_052044485.1. NCBI lineage: Bacteria > Pseudomonadati > Pseudomonadota > Gammaproteobacteria > Lysobacterales > Lysobacteraceae > Pseudoxanthomonas > Pseudoxanthomonas sp. 22568. The sequence goes on along the minus strand of NZ_JBQENC010000006.1, from coordinate 30,167 downwards.
CGTTGCTGATCGCGGTCATGCCGAACTCGCGCACGCCGTAGTACACGTAGTTGGCGTTCGGATCATCGGTGGCGACCGACTTGCTGGCCTTCCACAGGGTCAGGTTGGAGTGCGCCAGGTCCGCGGAACCGCCGATCATTTCAGGCAGCAGCGGGGCAAACGCTTCGATCGCCAGCTGCGAAGCCTTGCGCGAGGCAATCACCGGGCCTTCGGCCTGGGTCTTGGCAATGAAGGCATCGGCGGCGGCCAGGAAGCCTTCCGGCAGGTCGCCATGCGAGCGGCGGCTCAGTTCCGCGGCCTGTTCGGGATACTGCGCGGCATACTTGTCGAACAGCATGTTCCACTGTTCCTCGCGCACCAGGCCGGTGTTGCCGGCGCGCCAGCCATCGTAGATTTCCTGCGGAATCTCGAACGGGCCATACGGCCATTCCAGCGCCTTGCGGGTGGCTTCCAGTTCTTCCTTGCCCAGCGGCGCCCCGTGCGAGGATTCCTTGCCGGCCTTGTTCGGCGAACCGAAACCGATCGTCGTGCGGCAGCAGATCAGCACCGGCTTGTCCTCGGACTTCAGCGCGGTGTCGATGGCGGCCTTGATCTCGACCGGATCATGGCCGTTGACGTTGCGCACCACCTGCCAGCCATAGGCTTCGAAGCGCGCCGGGGTGTCGTCAGTGAACCAGCCATCGGTGTTGCCGTCGATCGAGATGTGGTTGTCGTCCCAGAAGCAGACCAGCTTGTTCAGGCCCCAGGTGCCGGCCAGCGAGGCGGCTTCGTGCGACACGCCTTCCATCAGGCAGCCGTCGCCCATGAACACCCAGGTGCGGTGATCGACGATTTCGAATTCGGGACGGTTGAAGCGCTGCGCCAGCAGCTTCTCGGCCAGCGCGAAACCGACCGCGTTGGCGAAACCCTGGCCCAACGGACCGGTGGTGGTTTCCACGCCGGGGGTTTCATGGCGTTCCGGATGGCCGGCGGTCTTGCTGTGCAACTGGCGGAAATGCTTGAGCTCTTCCAGCGGCAGGTCGTAGCCGCTCAGGTGCAGCAGCGCGTACTGCAGCATCGAGCCGTGACCGTTGGACAGGATGAAGCGATCTCGGTTGAACCAGTGCGGGTTCTTCGGGCTGTGGCTCAGGTAATCGTTCCAGAGCACTTCGGCGATGTCGGCCATGCCCATGGGCATGCCCGGATGACCGGACTTGGCGGTTTCGACCGCGTCGGCGGCGAGGAAACGGATGGCGTTGGCGAGCTGGCGGCGGGAGGGCGTCGTCATGGGGAGATCGGGGCTTTGGAGTGGCGCGCCGGAATGCGGGCCGCCCATTGTCCCATAGACCGGCGGCCGGGCAGAAACGGCGGAATCGCCCGGCGAACCGAATCCCCCCTTGAATCAGTGACTTGCGGGGACCCAGGATTTCCTGTCTTCAGTGTTTCCCGGCCGCGAAACGCCGACGCCCCGCGATCGGCGGGGCGTCGGGAGCGGATTCGGCCGGATCAAGAACTCAGGTGTGCCCGCGATCGGTTTCGCCCTTGGACACCATCGCCGCGATCGCGATGTCGCCGGTGACGTTGAGGGTGGTGCGGCACATGTCGAGGAAATGGTTGACGCCCAGGATCAGGCCGATGCCCTGCGGCGGTACGCCGACCATGCCGCAGATCATCGCCACCACCGGCAGCGAGCCGGACGGCACGCCGGCCGTGCCGATGCCGCCGAGGATGCACACCAGCATCACCAGCACCTGCTGGAACAGGGTCAGGTCCACGCCGAAGAACTGGGCCAGGAAGATCACCGTCACGCCTTCGAACAGCGCGGTGCCGTTCTGGTTGGCGGTGGCGCCGACGGTCAGCACGAAGCGCGAGATCCGCGGTGGCAGGCCGAGCTTCTCTTCCGCCACCCGCAGCGAGGTCGGCAGGGTGGCGTTGCTGGACGCGGTGGAGAACGCCAGCACCATCGCTTCCTGGGTGCCGCGGAAGAAGGCGCGCGGCGAGTAGCCGCCAATCGCGCGCAACGCGATCGAATAGACCACGAACAGGTGCAGGGCCAGCGCCAGCACCACGACACCGACGTAACTGGCCAGCTTGAACAACAGGTCCCAGCCGAACTTCGCGGCCAGATCGAACATGAAGCAGAACACCGCGTACGGAGCCAGGCGGATCACCAGGCCGATCAGGGTCATCGACACGTCGAACAGGCCCTGGATGCCCTCGCGCAGCGTGTCGGTCGCCTTGCCCGGGGTCAACACCATGCCGATGCCCAGCATCAGGGCGAAGAACATCACCGCCAGGATGGTGTTGTCGGCTGCGGCCTTGATGACGTTGTCCGGAACGATCGACAGCAGCATGTCGAGCCCGTGCGGCTGCTCGTGCGTGCTGGCGACGATGGCGCTGGCGCGTTGCGCTCCCTCGGCCAGCAGGTGCTGCGCGGTCTCGCGGTCAATGCCGCTGCCCGGTTGCAACCAGTTGACCAGCAGCAGGCCCAGCACCACCGCGATGGAAGACATCAGCACGGTATAGCCCAGGGTACGCCAGCCTACCCGGCCGAACGCCCGGATATCGCCCATCTCGGAAACGCCGACCACCAGCGCCGAGAACAGCAGAGGCACCACCAGCATGAAGATGAGATTGAGGAACAGCTGGCCAATCGGCCCGGTCACGTAACTGGTGATCAGCTGCACCCATGGCATGCACTGCCAGGGCAGATCGGCGGCCCCGGCGACGCAGGCCGGATTGCCGGTGCCGGCGGCGGTCAGCTGGCCGATTCCCGTCATGTACACCAGCAATCCCATTGCCAGGCCGGCGATGAAACCGATCGCCATTTTCCAGTGCAGCGGTAGCTTGTTCTTGCCGGTGGTCGGGGCTTCGGTCATGAGGGATGCCTTCGGAACGAAGCATCCAGCTTAGCAAACCTGCCCGGGCCGGCCGTTGTGCGCCTGCGTCAGTCCGCTCAGGCCGGTGGATACAACGGCGGCAACGGCGCCCGCGGCGGTGTCACCTCCTCATGCCAGCGGGGACCGTCGGTGAATGCCGTTCTCAGCGCGCCGCGGGCGGCACTGCCGTCGCCATCGGCCCATCGGGCCCGCCGCAATTGTTCCACCGCATCGCGTTGCGCGGGCGGTTGCAGGCGCCGCACGAGTTCGTCCAGATCCGCCGCGGGCGGGCTGGCCATGCCGCGCAGCACTTCGCCCACCTCGTCCAGGCTGCCGGTATCCAGCGCACGCTTGAGATCCGGCAACGCATGGCGAGGCGCCGGCGCCGTGCGAGCGGCGCCGTCATGCGCCGGCGCCGTCGCGGGAGCACGCCGGCGCTGGAGCGCCCATACCAGGGTGATCAGCCAGAGCACCGCGAACGCCACCGCCAGCCATGGCCAGACGCCATCGCCCGCGAGCACGCGGCCGTCCCCCGCCGGGCCGATCAGCGTGGTGGGCGCGGCACCGGGCACGGTGGCCGCAGGGGCGGGCGCGCCGGCGGCGACCTGCAACGGCAGATCCGGCAACCGGGCCGTTTTCGCCGCGCTGGCCGCCACGTCCCACCAGGGAATTCCCAGCCCCGACACCATCAGGCGTCCCGGGCGATCCGGCACCACCGCATAGCGCTGGGTCCACTTCACCTGCGACGTGCCGTCAGTGAAGGTCTCGTCATATTGAATCGGTTCGGCGAATACCTGCGCGCCGGGCACCGATGGCACCGGCATCTCCGGAAGCTGCGCCCGCGTGGCGCCCTCGGCAACACCTTCCACGACCAGCGTCGCCGCCTCGCCCACCCGCACCGCCGTGGGCGCGCCGACATAGCGCACGCGCAGATCCCGCAGCGGCAGCCAGGGTTGCGGCGCCCCCGGTGGCTGCGCGCGCACCACCAGTGCGCGCGGCGCACCGGCAACCCGCAACTCACGCCGCCCGTTGCCGACCAGATCGTCGAACCAGCCACCCGCGCCGCGCCCGTTGAACCGGGGCGCCGGCAGGGTCACGGTGCCACTGCGCTCGGGCACCAGCAGGAAGCGCCTTTCGATCAGGTTATAGCGACGGCCGTTGATCTCCCGGCTGCCTTGCACGTCGTCGCCGATCTTCTGCAGCACCGCGCCATCCGGCGCGTCCAGATCCAGTTCGCCGGATACCAGCGGTACGCCATAGAACAGGCGCAGCACCACCCCCACGCTCTGCTGGACATAGGGCGTGGCGTCGTCCACTTCGGTTTCCAGGAACACATCGGCATTGCCCGCGCGCGTGGCGACCGGCGGCGCGGGCCGGACGGTCAGCGCGATGGGCGCGGTGCGCTGTTTTCCGACCTGCAAGGCGGGAATGACCAGATTGCCTTCGCGGCGCGGCCGCAGCGTGATCTGGTAGGTCACCCGCGAAGCGCTGGCGCCGTTGATCATTTCGAACGAGCGGCCGCTGCTCTGGTCCAGCAATTCGAAGTCCTGCATCAGCGGCGTGAGATCCGGCGCCGACGCCGCGCCCGTCGACTGGACGGTCAGCGCCACCGTGTCACCGAGATCGATCGGGTTGCGATCCAGGCGCGCCTCGACCTGCGCCTGCGCCGGCCATGCGGCCAGTGCCAGCACGAGCCACATCAACACGCCAATCGGATGTCGCCACCACGCTTTCATTGCCCTTCCCTCATCCGACGTTCGTGTTCCAGCTGGAATTTGGCCTTCAGCAATCCGCCCGGATCATCCGGCACCCGCTTCAACCAGGCCTGCAGGGCCTGGCGGCGCTCGCGTTCGGCGGGCGTCTCGTCGGCGGCGGCCTGGCCCGTCAAAGCATTGCCGTCACGCTTTTCCGGCTGCCGCGCGAGCGCCTGGCGCATGCGCTCGCGCTGGGCCGCGTCGGCGGCCTGCTGGGCCTGCGGATTCGCGGGTGAATCCGGCGGCTGCGAGGCCGTCCGCGCCGGGGATTGCGCCGAATCCGCTTGCGGCTGCGGCGGTTTTCCGGGTGTCGCCGGTGGTGGCTGTCCCTGCTGCTGCGAGGCGGCGGCATTGTTCGCCGCGCGCGAAGCATTCGGCGAAGCGCCGGCGTTGCCGGCGCCGCGATCGGTGGAATTCTTGCCCTGCTGTCCCTGTCCCTGCCCTTGTTGGCGCTGCCGTGCCTGTTCGACCGCGCGGCGGTTGGCAATCGCATCCTGCATGTCCGGCTGCCGCTGCAACGCCCTGTCGTAGGCGCCGATGGCCTCGTCGTAGCGGCCCTGCTTGGCCAGCGCGTTGCCGAGGTTGTACTGCGCTTCGGCATTGTCCTGACCGGCGAACGCCTGTTCCGCCGCGGCGAAGTCGCCCTTGCGATAGGCCTGCACACCTTGCTCCATCCGCGCGTGCTGCTGCTGATCCGCACGGCGCCACCAGTTGCCGTCGGCGGCCTGCGAAGGCTGTGCCCACAGCAACGAACAACCGGCGAGCAGCATCAATGCGGCGCCGCGACGGAAGGCGAGCAGCATCAGCAGCATCAACGGAGGCAACAGCCAGTAGCCCTCGTCCAGCCACGCCTTGCCGCGCGCACCGGATGGACTGGCGGCGTCGATGCTGTCCGGCGCCAACACGCCCAGCGCTTCCAGATCCGTACTCTCGCGCGCCAGTACCTCGAAACGTCCGCCTCCGCGCTGCGCGAGCTGGCGCAACGACGCCGTATCCAGCCGTGTCCGGGCCAGCGCACCGTCGCGCGCGCGATAGGCCGCTCCGGCTTCGCTGCCCAAGCCCAGCACGGAAACACGATAGCCCTGCCGGGACGCCCGGGCCGCCGCTTCGAGCGCGGCCGCGTCCGCATGATCCGCCATCAGCAGGATCTCGCCGCGGTCGAAACCCGCCTGCTTCAGCAGCCGCGCCGCCCCATCAATCGCACGATCCATCCGCTGCCCATCGGCCGGCATGACGTCGGGAGACAGCGCGTCGAGGAACAACGCGACGTTGTCCGCGTCTTCGGTCAACGGCGCCACCGTGAACGCATCGCCCGCGTACGCCACCAGCGCCACCTGCCCGCCTTGGCGCTGGCGCAGCAACGTGGCCAGCTTGCCGCGCGCCTGCAACAGGCGAGACGGCGGCAGATCGGCGGCTTCACTGGCGCTGGACAGATCCAGGGCGATCACCAGCGGAGCGCGTTGTTCCCACAATGGCTGTTCGCCCTGGCGCCAGCTCGGTCCGGCCAACGCCACTATCGCCATCGCGAAACCCAGCGCCAGCAGGATCGGCGCGACCCAGCCGGCGCGTCCCGCGCCAGCAAGCAGGTGCGGCAGCAGGTGCGCATCCACCGCCTGCCGCCAGACATTCGCCCGCCGTTGGCGCAGCCGCCAACCCGCGCCGATCAGCGGCGCCAGCAGCAACAACCACAGCAAATGCGGACGCAGGAAATGCAGCGATTCCATCCATGTCGTCATGCGTGCCTCCGCGGCAATGCGAAGGCGAGCAATCCCACGCACAGCGCCGCCGCCAGCGGCAGCGGATAGCGTTCGACGCGCGGACGCACCTGTTCACCGGGCAGTTCCACCGGTTCCAGGCGGTCCAGCTCCGCATAGATGCTCGCCAGCTGCTCGATATCGCGTGCGCGGAAGAAGCGCCCGCCGGTCTGCTTGGCGATGCGCCGCAAGGTGTCCTCGTCGATCTCCTCTCCGCCAGCTCCCGGTAACGGCACCGCCATGCCGAAGAACGAAGTCATGCCGCTGCCGCCAAAGGCGATGGTGTGCACGCGCACGCGCGCCTGCGCCGCGAGTTCGGCCGCCTTCAACGGCTGCAGCATGCCGGCGGTGTTCACGCCATCGGTCAGCAGGATCAGTACGCGCTGCCCTTTCTCCTGCGCCGCCAATCGCTTGACCGCCAGGCCGATCGCATCGCCCACCGCGGTTTCCCTGCCGGCCAGTCCCACCACGCTGTCGCGCAATTGCTCGCGCACGCTCTGCCGATCCATCGTCAGCGGAGTGAGCGCGTAGGCGCGCTGCCCGAACACGAGCAGGCCCACCCGATCGCCGGCGCGGCGGTCGAGGAAGTCCGCGAGCACCGCCTTGGCGGCCGTCAGCCGATCCACGACACTGCCGCCGAGCTCCATGTCGGCCTCGCTCATGCTGCCGGACAGGTCCACGGCCAGCATCAGGTCACGTCCGCTTTGCGGCGGCGTGACGACCTCGCCGAAAGTCTGCGGCCGGGCCGCCGCCGCGCACAGCAGGAACCAGGTCAGCCAGGCCAGCGCCGCCACCCGGCGCTTGCCCAGGAATCCATGCGTCGCCGCGATGGCCTGCAGGTTTCCACCATAGGGAACACGCAGCGCCGCCGAGGTGCTCCGGACCGGCGGCAGCAACCAGCGCATCAGCCACGGAAGCGGAAACGCCAGCCACATCCACGGCCACGCGAATCCGGCGTACGCATCGCGCAAGGCCTGCAGCAGCGGCCAGTCGCCGATCATCGCTTGCCCGCCATCAATTGCAGGAAACGCGCACGCGCCAGTCCACGCAGGCGCGCGACCGCATCGGCGTCGACTTCCCGTCGATAGCCGCCATCCAGCAACAGGCGGCCCTCCCCCTGCGAGAACGCTCCCGCGGTGTCGCCATCGAGGAACCGCAACCAGGCTTCGCCCGACAGGCGTGTCGCGCTGGAATCGGCCTCGCGCGCCGCACGACGCAGCAGATCGGACATCGCCGCCACCTGCGCGGCCGGTGCGTCGCCCAGTCCGCTCTCGTCGAACCAGCGCAGCCACTGGCGCTGGCGCCGGCTTCGACGCCAATGGCGCGCCACGAAAAACAGGACCACCACCGCCAGCAATCCCGCCAGCAACCACCAACCGGGCGCCAGCGGCCACCAGGCCGGCGCGGGCGGCAGATGGACATCGCGCAAGACCAGATCGGCCGGCTTCATCAGGCCACCTGCGGTGTCGGTGCGCCCGCGGGCAGCCAGGATTCACTTGGCGCATCACCACGCAGGGCGTAGGCCCGCACCCCGCGCAGCGGCAAGCCGCGCACCGCGGCCTGCATGGGTTCCGAGAAGAACCGCTGCCAGCGTTGTCGCTGGGCGGCGTCGGCCAGATCGAGTTCCACCCGGCTTCCACCGGTCTGGAACGGAAGCGCGGACGCCGGCGGCGAGGCCTCCAGCGCATCGAACAGCATCACCACGCTGATCTCGTGATGCGCGGCCCAACGCGGCCAGTCACTCTGCGGAATGGCCGCGACACTGTGCGGATCGGCCAGCACGATCATCCGTGAGCCGGGCCGCAGCAGGCGCGCGGCATGATCCAGCGCCACCGCCAGTCCCTGATCGTCCGTGGGCGGACGCTCGTACCAGCGCACCAGCGCATCCAGCACGCGCAGCGCTCCCCGCGTTCCGGACGCCGGCGGCACCGGCGGCTCGGCGGCGGTACCGCGCAGCGCCGCGACGCGATCACCGTCGCGTATCGCGCTCCAGGCCGCCACCGCGCCGGCGCGCGCGGCCTGGGTGGATTTGAAGCGTACCCGGGTGCCGAAATACAGCAGCGGCGAGGTATCGGCTACGATCAGCGTCAGTCGTTCGCGTTCGGCCTGGAACAGCTTGGTATGGGTCCGCCCGCTGCGCGCGGTCAATCGCCAGTCGATGTGGCGCACGTCATCGCCGGGCACGTACTCGCGCGATTCGGCGTATTCCATCCCCCTTCCGCGCAGGGTCGACGCTGCCGGCCCGGTGATCGAATGCCGACCGTGGCGCGCCGGCTTGCGTCGCTGCGCGGTGGCGCGCAACGCGACCAGTTCGGCCAGGGTCGGGGCGATGCCGTCGCCGTTGATCGCCATGCCGGTTCCCTCAGGGCAACGGCACGATGTCGAGCAGCGCCGCGACCAGGCGATCGCCATCCCAGCCTTCGGCGGTGGCTTCGTAGCTGGGCAACACGCGATGGCGCAGCACGTCCGGGGCGATCGCGCGCACGTCCTCCGGCGTCACGTAGTCGCGTCCGGCCAGCCAGGCACGGGCGCGCGCGCAGCGTTCCAGCGCGATGGAACCCCGCGGGCTCGCGCCCCATGCGATGCGCCGCGCCAGTTTCGGGTCGTAACGCGCGGCATCGCGCGATGCGAGCACGAGTTCGATCAGGTAGCGCTCGAGTTGCGGCGCCACATGCAGGTCCAGCACCGCCTTGCGCGCGGCGAACACGTCTTCCTGCGGCATCCGGGTCAGTGTGGCCGGCACCGGTTTCAGGGTCTGCTGCGCGCGCTCGCGCGCCAGACGCAGGATTTCCGCTTCCGCGGAAGCCTCGGGATAACCGATGCGCACGTGCATCAGGAAACGATCGAGCTGGGCTTCCGGCAGCGGGAAGGTGCCTTCCTGTTCGATCGGGTTCTGGGTCGCCATCACCAGGAACAGCGCCGGCAACGGATAGGTGTGCCGGCCGACCGTGACCTGGCGCTCGCCCATGGCCTCCAGCAACGCCGACTGCACCTTGGCCGGTGCGCGGTTGATCTCGTCGGCCAGCAGCAACGGGTGGAAGATCGGTCCCGGCTGGAATTCGAAACGGCCGTCCTGGGGACGCCACACCTCAGTGCCGGTCAGATCGGCGGGCAGGAGGTCCGGGGTGAACTGGACCCGGGCGAAGTCCGCCTCCAGCCGGCCCGCCAGCGCCCGGACCGCCGTGGTCTTGGCCAGGCCCGGCGCGCCCTCGACCAGCAGATGCCCGTCCGCGAGCAGCGCGATCAGCAGGCGCTCGATGAGCGCGGCCTGGCCGACGATGGTGTCCGACAGGTCCTGTCTCAGCGCGGTGAACGCGGCATGCAGGCGCCCCTGCTCGGGCGGCGGAAGCGGCGCGGAAGCGGAATTTTCCATCGGGAGCGGCTGTGCGGAATCGGAGGGCCATTGTGACCCAAGGAAAGATGGATTGGTTCAGCCAGCCCCATCCATCGGTTTAGCCCGCGTGCACGTGGTCCCCACCGTCCCGGAAACGCGGACGGGGGCCGAAGCCCCCGTCGTCATTCCGATGGCGGATTGCGCGTGCTTCTCAGTTGGCCGCGCGCGACAGCGCCTGCTGCGGTGCTACCCGAAGGACCTTCGGGGTGACGAAGATCAGCAGCTCCGCCTTTTCCTTGTTGCGTCCCTTCTTCTTGAACAGGTTGCCCAGGAAAGGGATGTCGCCCAGGAACGGCACCTTGGCGATGCTGGTGCGATCGGTGAACTCGTAGACGCCGCCGATGACCACGGTCTGGCCATCGTCGACCAGCACTGCGGTGTTGATCTCGCGCTTGGCGATTTCCGGCACCGAACCGAAGTCGCCCATCTCGATGAATCGCAGCACTTCGTCCTTCTTCACGTTCAGCGACAGGAACACGCGATTGTCGCTGGTGATGGTCGGCACGACCTTCAGTTCCAGCACGGCTTCCTTGAACTGCACGGTGGGCGTCAGCACGCCGGTGCCGCCGCCGGTGACGGTCAGGTAGCCGACCTCGCGGCCCTGCTTGATGACCGCTTCACGCTGGTTGGTGGTGACCAGGCGGGGGTTCGAAATCACTTCGCCACGGCCCTCTTCCTGCAGCGCCTGCAGTTCGATGTCCAGGTTGAAGTTGCGGCCCAGCAGCGTGTAGGCGATGGACGCGGGCGTCCCCAGGGTATAGGTCTTCGCCGGCAGGTTGACGTTGAGGCCGCGATTGGCCGGCGACGTCCCCGCATCCGGCAAGCCGCTGCCGATCGTGCCGGTGTTGTCGCCGTTGTTGTAGCTGCGGCGTCCACCGATGCCGAATCGCGCGCCCAGATCGCGGGCAAAGCTGTCGGTGGCGATCACGATGCGGCCTTCGATCAGCACCTGGTCGACCGGGCGATCGATCACGCTGATGAGTTCGCGCATCTGCGCGATCTTCTTCGGGATGTCGTTGATCATCAGCGTGTTGGTGCGCTCGTCGGCAACGATGCGCCCGCGCGGCGACAGGAAGCTGTTTTCCTGTTGACCGCCCGGGCCGCTGCCGCCGGAGCCACCGCTGCTGTTGCCGATGCCCTTGGCTTCGGTGATGGCTTTGAAGATCGCCGCGGCGTTGTGGTAATTGATCTGGATGTAGTCCGTGACCAGGTCCTCGCGATTCTCGATCGCGATGCGCGCGTCTTCCTTGTCCTGCTCGAACTTGGCCAGTTCCGGCTGCGGGGCCACCCACATCACGCCGCCATCGCGCCGCTTGTCCAGGCCCTTGGCGCGCAGGACGATGTCCAGCGCCTGGTCCCAGGGCACGTTGACCAGTCGCAGGGTCACATTGCCCTGCACGGTGTCGGAAGCGACGATGTTGAGGTTGGATTCCTCGGCGATCAGCTGCAGGACCGTGCGGACCGGCACATCCTGGAAATTGAACGTCACCGGGCGTCCCCCGTAGGCGCGGGCGTTCTGCGTGGCCGCCACCTTGGCCGCCGCGCTGGCGACCGTACCCGCCGCCGTACCGCCTGGCGCTCCCATAGCCGGCTTGTCCGCCCGCGGGGCGATTTCCACCACGTATTCGTTGCCGGTCTGGTAGGCCAGTGATTCGAAGGCGCCCTGGGTGCTGAGCACCAGCTGGGTACCCTTGCCACTCGGGCGGGCGTCAACCCGCTGCACCGGGGTGGCGAAGTCGACCACGTTCAGGCCGCGCTGCAAGGTGGCGGGAATCTCGGCATTGCCGACGTCCACCACCACCGAGGAGCCCAGGTTGCGCAGATCGGGGGCCGCGCCGGCCCGATCGAACTTGACCACCAGCCTGCCCGCGCCGTCGTCGCCGCGGCGGAAGTCGATATTGGTGATGGCGACCTGCCCTGCCGGCGTGGCGGCCGGTGCCGTGGCTGGCGCGGTCGCCTGGGGTACCGGATTGGCCGCGCCGGCAGCGCCCGTGGCGACCAGCAGGCCGATGGCGAAACCCAGGCCCTGGATCCTGAGCGAAGCCAGGCGCCGGATCGGCCGCAGGCCATTAGCGTTTGAAGCGGTCATCGTGTTTCCCCCAATCATTGATCTTCAAGCGCAACCGAAGCGGGCCGTTCCAGCCAGCCGCCAGCGCCATCCGGCACCAGTTCGACCATTTCGATGCCGTCCTCGCGTACCGCGGTGACGCGACCATCGCTCTGGCCCATGTAATTGCCCGGCCGGATCCGGTAAGTCACCTTGTCCGGCGCCATTACCAGGGCAATCAGGCCCGGTCCTTTGCCGATGGTCCCCACCATGTCCAGGCTGTCCAGCGGATACTGCTCGAGGGTTTCCTTGCGGCGATTCGGGTCGGGCCGCAGGCCCCCGTTGTCCACGTTGCTCCAGGCATTGCTGAATGGATCACGCAGGCTCTGCGCGGCATATTCGAAGGTTTCGAACTGCTGCATGACCGGCAGCGGATCCAGCGGAGGCGCGGGACGGGCGCGTACGTCCGCCACCCACTTCTCCAGGTTGGGCGCATCACCCGGCGTACTGGTGACGCCACGCGCGCAGCCCGCCAGCAACACCATCAGGCAAGCCAGGAACAAGGGGCGGAAAGCGGAGTGCATGTTCTTCACTTCTTCCCAGCCTTTGCCGCATCGGCGGCGGCCTTCTCCTGGTCCTCGATTTCCTTCTCGTCGAGGTAACGATAGGTTTTCACCGTACCCGACAGTTCAAGCGCGCCGCGGCTGGTGATGGCGCCCTTGCCCTCCTTGGGCTTGAGCGAGATGTCGTGCATGGTCAGGATGACCACGCGCGGCAGCGAAGCCACGCCGCTGACGAAGGCACCGAACTGGTGGTAGCTGCCGACCATGCGCAGGGCGATCGGCTTCTCGGCGTAGAACTCCTTAGGCGTCTCCGGTCCGGGCTGGAACAGCTCGTTGGACAGGCCGCTGGACAGCGCCGTCTGCGAGATGTCGATGATCAGGTCCGGCATCTCGGTCTTGCTGGGCAACTGGCGCAGCATCTGCTGCAGCACCTGCTCCATCTGCGCCAGTTGCTGCTTCAGCGGGCCCAGGTTGGCAGCACGCCCCTGCTTGTCCTCGAAGTCACTACGCAGCGTGCTCTCCTGGCGTTCCAGTTGCACGAGATCCTGGCGCTTGCCCTTGATCACCAGCAGATAGGCCATCACCACGATGAACAGGCCGACGATCACGCAGAAACCGATCTTGGCGTTCTGCGGCCAGGCGCCGATGTTGTTGATGTCGAGATTCTTGAGCGATGTCTTTTTCTGGCTCATGACGCATTCCCCGGGCTGTTGGCGGGCGTCTGGGCCGGAGTCGAGGGAGCGGCCGGAGTGGTGGCTGGCGCCGCCGGTTGCGAGGCGGGCGCGGGAGCGGCGGCCGGTGCCTGCCCGTCGCCGGGAGCCGCCGGGGTGGCCGGCGCGGCGGCGGCGGAGGGTGCTTCGACCGCACTGGCTTCGGACAGCGCTGCGCTTTCCGCAGTCTGGCCGTCCTTGCCTTCCGGGGCATTCGGGTTGGCCAGCCGCACCTGCAGGTTGAATACGTAGGGCAGCGAACTGCTGATCCCGCCGGTCAACGCCTTGGCATCCTCCGCCTTGGCTTCGATGATCGCCAGGTCGGGCTTGGTCATCCAGCCGGAGCCTTCCAGGTTGCGCATGTATTCGCTGACCCGGGCGTTGGACTGCGCGCGTCCTTCCAGGGTCAGGACCTCGCCTTCCTGCTTGATGTTCGACAACGCGACGCCATCGGGGATGGTGCGCACCAGCGAATCGAACAGGTGGACCATCTGCGACCGGTTGGCCTGCAGCTGCTCGATCACCTTCTTGCGCGCCAGCAGGCGGTCCTTCTGCTTGTCCAGCGCCTCGATTTCCTTGATCTGGGATTCGACCTTCTGGATCTCGCCGGTCAGGAAATCATTGCGCACCATCTGGCCGCTGATCTGGCGGTCGTAATGGAACCAGAGCAGGAATGACAGCAGCACGCCGCCCAGCGCGGCGAGGCCCAGCATGGCGTAGAAATCTCGCTGCCGCTGCGCGCGCCGTTCGGCACGCCACGGGAGTAGGTTGATTCTTGCCATCAGTCGAAGCTCCTCAGCGCCAACCCGGTGGCAATCATCAGCGCCGGAGCATCCTGGGCCAGCGCATGGGCCTGGACACGCGGCCCGAGGGTCATCTGCGAGAGCGGATTGGCCACCACCGTCGGCACGCCGAGTTGCTCTTCCACCATTTCCGGCAGGCCGGACAGCGCGGCGCAACCGCCGGCCAGCACGATCTGGTCGACCCGGTTGAATTCGCTGCCGGCGTAGAAGAACTGCAACAGACGGCTGATCTGCTGCACCGTGGCTTCCTTGAACGGTTCCAGCACTTCGACTTCGTAGCTTTCGGGGAGCCCACCCTGGCGCTTGGCCAGGCCGGCTTCCTCGTAGGTGAGTCCGTAGCGGCGCATCACCTCGTCGGTCAGCTGCTTGCCGCCGAACACCTGTTCGCGGCTGTACAGGCTGCGGCCGCGACGCAGGACGTTCAGGGTGGTCATGGTCGCGCCGATGTCGACCAGCGCCACCACGCCGTCCTGCGGAATCGGCAGTTCGTCGGCGATCAGCGCGAAGGCGTTCTCGACCGCGAAGGCCTCCACGTCCATCACCCTGGCGGTCAGCCCCCCGAGTTCCAGCGCCGACTGGCGAAGCTCGACGTTCTCCGAGCGCGAGGCCGCCAGCAGCACCTGCACCATCTCGGGATTGTTGGGCATCGGGCCGAGCACCTCGAAGTCGAGGTTCACTTCCTCGATCGGGTACGGGATGTAGTTGACCGCCTCCAGCTCGACCTGGGCCTCGAGATCACTCTCGTCCAGGTCGGCGGGCATCGGGATGATCTTGGTGATGACGGCCGAGCCGGCCACCGCGGCGGCGGCGTGCTTGACCTTGGTTCCCGCCCGCGTCACCGCGCGCCGGATGGCCTCGCCGACGGCCTCGACCTCGACGATGTTCTTCTCCACCACGGCATTGGGCGGCAACGGTTCGACCGCGTAGTGTTCCACGCGGTAACGGTTACCCACGCGGGAAAGCTGCAGGAGCTTGACCGCGGTCGAACTGATATCGACGCCGACCAGCGGCGCCTGGCTTCTTGGGATTAGCCCCACGGTCTTTCCCCTTCCGACGGGCACTGGACGGTACTTCTACCGGCCACATTAATAACCAACTCTTTACGCTTGGCAACCTGAGTTTTCGTGGCTGTGCGGCTTGTCACGGTTCACGAAGGTTGTCACCCAAGTTACTGTTCCCCCTAGGATCGCCGGTGGCAACCCCAGCCGTCATCTATACTCTGCCCTTGAGAATTCTGCAATCGGATCCCTCTGGATGCCCCGTTTCCGCCGCCTCTTCCGCTGGGCCCTGTTCGCCGGCCTGGCCCTGACCCTCGCCGGCCTGGCCGCCATCGGCATCCTCTATTACGTGGTTTCGGCCAAGGTTCCGGACATCCAGTCCCTCCGCAGCGTCGAGCTGCAGGAACCCCTCTACGTCTATGCCAGCGATGGCCGGCTGATCGGCCTGTTTGGCGAGACCCGCCGCTATCCGGTGTCGATCAAGGATGTCCCCGAGCCGGTCAAGCGCGCCTTCATCGCGGCCGAGGACTCGGATTTCTACAAGCACAACGGCGTGGACCTGACCGGCGTCAGCCGCGCGGTCTGGCAGATCCTCAGCCGCAAGGAAGGACGCGTCGCCGGTGGCAGCACCATCACCCAGCAGGTCGCCCGGCAGTGGTTCCTCAGCTCCGAATACAGCTACACGCGCAAGCTCGTCGAAATGATGCTGGCGATGCGCATCGAAAAGATGCTGAGCAAGGACGAGATCCTCGAGCTCTATCTCAACAAGAGCTTCTTCGGAAACCGCTCCTACGGCGTGGCCGCGGCCGCCGAGTACTACTACGGAAAATCGCTTGACCAGTTGACCCTGGCAGAGACCGCGACGCTGGTCAGCGCGCTGAAGTTTCCCTCCAGCGGCAACCCGATCAGCAACCCGGTGCGCAATCACCAGCGCAGCGTTTACGTCATCAACCGGATGCTCGAGGACCGCTACATCACCCCGGCGCAGGCGGCGGAAGCCAAGGCCGAACCGATGCACGCGACGCCGCACGAACGCCCGGTGGAGGTCTACGCGCCCTACGTCGCCGAGATGGTCCGCCAGGAAATGATCGCCCGCTTCGGCGGCGACGTCCTGACCAAGGGCTATCACGTCACCACCACCATCGACGCGACCCTGCAGGCCGCCGCCGACCAGGCGGTGCGCGAGGGCCTGCAGTTGTACGACCGTCGCCACGGATGGAACGGCGTGGAGCGCCATTTCGATGTCGCCGCCGACGCCGATGCCAAGGCGCTGGCCGGGCAACTGTCCGGGATACCGCCGCAGGGCGGCATGCGCCCGGCCATCGTCGCCGCCACCGCCGCCGACGGCAGCGCCACCGTGGTCCTGTCCGACGCCAGCGAAGTGGTGTTGCCGCCGTCGGCCAGCCAGTGGACCGGCAAGGCGCCCGGCAAGCTGTTCAAGCGCGGCGACCTGGTCCGGCTGAAGGCCGGCAAGACCGAAGGCAGCTATATCGTCGACCAGGTGCCCCGTGCGCAGGCCGCGCTGGTATCACTGGACGCCGACACCGGCGCGCTGCGCGCGCTGATCGGCGGCTACAGCTTCGCCGGCAACAAGTTCAACCGCGCTACCCAGGCACGCCGCCAGCCGGGTTCCAGCTTCAAGCCGTTCCTGTACGCGGCGGCCTTCGAGAAGGGCTTCAACCCGGCTTCGATCGTGCTCGACGCGCCGGTGGTGTTCCGCGATCGCCGCGGCCACATGTGGCGCCCGCAGAACGATGGTGGCGGATTCCGCGGCCCGATGCGCCTGCGCGAGGCGCTGGTGCAATCGCGCAACCTGGTGTCGGTGCGCCTGCTCGACGCCATCGGCGTGGACTTCGCGCGCAAGTACATCAGCCAGTTCGGCTTCGAGGAAGCCGAACTGCCGCCCAACCTGTCGATGTCGCTGGGCACCTCCTCGCTGACTCCGATGTCGGTGGCGCGCGGCTACGCGGTGTTCGCCAACGGGGGGTCGCGGGTCACGCCCTGGTTCATCGACGAGGTCAAGGACCGCGAAGGCAACGTGCTGTTCAAGGAAAAGCCGGCGGTCGCCTGCCGCGGCTGCGGCGGCACCTCGCTGGGCAACGCGGCCGCGCCCGCCAACGACGTGGTCGACGGTTTCAATTTCGGGCCCCAGCAGGCGTCCGCACCCAAGCCCGCGCCGGTCAAGCCGGCCACGCCCGCGCCCGCGCCCGCCAAACCGCCGATCCAGACGGCCGACACGGTGGCCGCGCCGCGCGCCATCGACGAGCGCACGGCCTACCAGCTGGTCTCGATGATGCGCGACGTGGTCCAGCGCGGCACCGGCACCGCGGCCAAGACCCTGGGACGCGAAGATGTCGGCGGCAAGACCGGCTCCACCAACGACCACCGCGACGCCTGGTTCTCCGGCTTCGGCGGCACCTACGTCACCACGGTCTGGGTGGGTCGCGACGACTTCCGCTCGCTGGGTTACCGCGAATATGGCGGCAAGGCCGCGCTGCCGATCTGGATCGACTACATGCGGGTCGCGCTGAAGGACAAGCCGATCGCCGCGAACGACCCGCCGGCCGGCATGGTCCAGGTCACCACCAACGGCGCGACGGAATGGGTGAAGGCCGAGGACCTGGAACGCATCGAGCAGTTCGACGACTTCGGTCCGGAAGACGCGGTGCCGGACGAGGAAGCCTTCGACATCTTCTGACGCCGCTTGCGGCCGGATCGGTGGATCACCCGGTGATCCACCGATTTACATTCACAATCCTTGGTGTACAGTCGCCGCTAGTTTCGACGCGGAGGCTCGCCATGCACCACGCCCGTCAGCACGCCGAAACCCGCACCCGCGAGCGCCGCCGGCGGCTTGCCCACGAGGCCGCCCGGCTGATGGCCGAAGGCGGCATCCGCGACTTCCACCAGGCCAAGCTCAAGGCCGCGAACCGGCTCGGCATCCACGACGACGCCTCGCTGCCCCGCAACCGGGAGATCGAAGACGCGTTGCGCGAGTACCAGCGCCTGTTCGTCGGCGAGGCGCATACGCTCGGCGTACGCCGCCGCCGCGAGGCCGCGCTGAGGGCGCTGGAATTCTTCAATGGCTTCTCGCCCCGGCTGGTAGGGCCGGTCCTGGATGGCACGTCCGACAACAACGCCGCCGTGCAACTGCATGTGCACAGCGATGATCCGGAGGCCGTGGCCCACTTCCTCGAAGAGAACCGCATGCCCACCGAATCCCGCACGCGCCGGCTGCGCCTGGATCGCGAGCGCAACCTCGATGCGCCGGTATGGCTGTTCAGCGCGGAGGAACTGAGTTTCGACGTGACCGTGCTGCCGCTGGACGCCCTGCGCCAGGCGCCGCTGTCGGGCATCGACGAAAAGCCGATGCGCCGCGCTTCCGCGACGCAGTTGCGGCAGATACTGGCCGAAGAGGAAATCGCCGGTTACGAGTCCGGCATGCAGGGCTGAGCGCGGCAGGGGGCGGCATCGAGTCCCTGCTTCCCGTTTCCGCCGCAATGCGCCCCGGCAGGACGCGATCGATTCACCTTGCTGAAAAAGCAAACGCCCCGCGAAAGCGGGGCGCTGCGTTTCGGTGCGTCATCGATGCGGCGGATTGCTCAGCGCTGGTCGATGCCCTTGTAGTCGCGCACATCGTAGCCGGTGTAGATCTGGCGCGGACGGCCGATCTTGGCTTCCGGGTCGACCTGCTGTTCCAGCCAATGCGCGACCCAGCCGGCGGTGCGGCCGATGGCGAACATGACGGTGAACATCTCGGTCGGGATCTTCAGCGCCTTGTAGATGATGCCGCTGTAGAAATCGACGTTCGGGTAGAGCTTGCGCTGGATGAAGTAATCGTCCTTCAGCGCGGCCTCTTCCAGCTTCAGCGCCACTTCCAGCAGCGGATCGTTGACGCCGAGTTCGCCCAGCACCTTGTGGGTCATCTCGCGGATGATCTTGGCGCGCGGATCGAAGTTCTTGTAGACGCGATGGCCGAAGCCCATCAGGCGGAAGCCGGATTCCTTGTCCTTGGCCTTGGCGACGGCGCTGTCCACCTTGTCCGGCGTGCCGATCTCTTCCAGCATCTTCAGCACCGCCTCGTTGGCGCCGCCGTGCGCGGGGCCCCACAGCGCGGTGATGCCCGCGGCGACCGAAGCGTACGGGTTGGCGCCGGTGGAGCCGACCAGGCGAACGGTCGAGGTCGAGGCGTTCTGCTCATGATCGGCGTGCAGGATGAACAGCAGATCCAGCGCCTTGGCCACCACCGGGCTCAGTTCCAGTGGCTCGCTCGGCACTTCGAACATCATGTGCAGGAAGCGGTTGACGTAGTCCAGGTTGTTGCGCGGATAGCGGATCGGCCAGCCGATCGAATAACGATAGGCGGCGGCGGCGATCGTCGGCACCTTGGCGATCAGGCGGATGGCGGCCAGGCGGCGCTGTTCCGGATCTTCCAGGTCCAGGGTGTCGTGGTAGAACGCGGACAGCGAGGCCACCGTGCCGGCCAGCATCGCCATCGGATGCGCGTCGTAATGGAAACCGT
Organism: Pseudoxanthomonas sp. 22568; assembly: GCF_052044485.1. Classification (NCBI taxonomy): domain Bacteria; kingdom Pseudomonadati; phylum Pseudomonadota; class Gammaproteobacteria; order Lysobacterales; family Lysobacteraceae; genus Pseudoxanthomonas; species Pseudoxanthomonas sp. 22568. The sequence continues at coordinate 10,764 of NZ_JBQENC010000006.1, read as the reverse complement.
GCAGGAAGTTCTTCAGCGACTCGTGCATCATCGTGTGATGCGTGACTTCGTGATCGAACTTCTCGAACTCCGCCTTGCTCGGCAGTTCGCCGTTCATCAGCAGATAGGCCACTTCCAGGAAGCTGGAATTCTTGGCCAGCTGTTCGATCGGGTAACCGCGGTACAGCAGCACGCCGTTGTCGCCGTCGATGTAGGTGATGGCCGACTTGCAGCTGGCGGTGGCGGTGAAACCGGAGTCGTAGGTGAAGAGACCGGTTTCCTTGGTCAACTTGGAGATGTCCACGCAGTTGTTGCCCAGCGTGGGTTTCAGGACCGGCAGGTTGACGGATTTGTCGCCGGCGGTCAGCGTGACCTGGTCGAGTTCGGACACAGTGTGCGCTCCTTCGTGGGGAAGCACCGGCCGCTTGCACGGGCGGTGTGTGACGGGAGTCCGGAGGGGGTTCCTCGGATAACGTCGATTATCGCACACGCGGTTTGGAGTCGTCGCTCGGTTCCAGACCAAACTCAGACCAAAGCATAAGGCGCCGCGCAACGCGCGTTACGCGAAAGACGGAAATGCAAACGGCCGCGCACCTGGCGCGGCCGTTGCAGGACGAACCGACCGCTCGCTCAGCGCGCGTAGCGCTTCTGGAACTTGTCGATGCGGCCGCTGGTGTCGATGACCTTGTGCTTGCCCGTGTAGAACGGATGCGAAGCGGAGGAAATTTCAACCTTGATCAGCGGATAGTCGTTGCCGTCTTCCCACTTCGTGGTTTCCTTGCTGCCCAGGGTCGAGCGGGTCAGGAACTTGAAATCGGAGGTCACGTCGTGGAAGACGACTTCGCGGTAATCGGGATGGATGTCGGCCTTCATGGCGGGCACACCGTGTTGCGGGATAGGGAAGAGCGGCATTGTAGCCTGCCCTCCCGTCCCGGTGCAACCCAGCCCCTTGCCCGGCCTCAGCGGGCGGCCAGGGCGGCCTGGATCAGGGCCTCGAAGCGCTCCTGGTCGTATTTGAGCAGGATGTCGGCCTTGTCCGGCTTGCCACCTTCCCGGCGCCAGTCCACCACGCTGGCGCCCCGGCTGTGGGTGCCCTGCAGCTCGATGGCCAGCGGCCGTTCGGCCCGTTCCAGCGTCCCTTCCGGGGCCAGCGCGAAGGCCATGGCCAGGGCGTCGGCCGCGTACCAGTAGTCGCCCCGGCGGTCGATCGACCACAGCCGGGTCTTTTCCGAGATGCCGGCATAGAACCTGGCCCGGTCCGAATCGGCCCGCAGCCAGCCAACGACCCGGTCGTGGTGGAGGCCATGGGCGATGGTGGCCTCCCAGTCCGCGAGTTCGATGCGGTCGAACGCCTCGAACACCAGGTGGGCCGCTTCCGGATCGAAGTAGAAATTGAACTCCGCCGCCGGGGTGATGTTGCCGTGGCAGGTTACCGCGCCGCCCATCACCACGAAGCGCGCGACACGCTGCGGCAAGGTCGGATCCAGCTTCAACGCCAGCGCGATGTTGGTCAGCGGTCCCAGCGCGACCAGCAGCAGCTTGCCGGCGTGTTCGTGCGACAGGCGCAGGATGGCCAGCGCGGCATGTTCGGCTTCGGCCTGCTTGGACGGTGCGTCGTAGCCGATGTCGCCGAAACCGTCCTGGCCATGCACGTAGCCGGCGTCCGGCGCCGGATGCAGCAGCGGTTCGGGTGCGCCCGCGAATACCGGGATGTCGGCGCGGCCACTGATCTCGCACAGCTTCAGCGCATTGCGCACGGTGTGTTTCAGGCCGACGTTGCCGGCGGCGATGGTCAGGCCGATCACGTCGTGACGATCGTCGTTGAACGCCATCAACAGCGCCAGCGCGTCATCGACGCCGGGATCGGTATCAATCAGCAGGGGAATCCTGTCGCTCATCTTTTTTCATTCATGTCGGTTGGCCTGCGAGTCTGGCACCGATGGATGACGAACGAAAGTCGAGTGCTCAGGCACCCGCGTAGCGGACCGCCCCGCCCACCCAGCGCTGAACGATGCGGTCGGCCAGCGCCGGCGATTCGGCCAGCAGGCGATCGGCCATCTCGCGCACCTGCGGCAGCAGTGCCGCGTCGCGCGCCAGATCCGCGACCCGGAACGTCGCCAGGCCGGTCTGCCGCGTGCCCAGCAGTTCGCCGGGGCCGCGCAGTTCCAGATCCTTCTCGGCGATGACGAAACCGTCGTTGGTCTCGCGCATGGTCGCCAGGCGTTGCTTGGCCATCTGCGAGAGCGGCGCCTGGTACATCAGCACGCAGGTCGAGGCGGCCGCGCCGCGCCCGACCCGCCCGCGCAACTGGTGCAGCTGCGCCAGGCCGAGGCGCTCGGCGTTCTCGATGATCATCAACGAGGCGTTGGGTACGTCCACGCCGACCTCAATCACGGTGGTCGCGACCAGCAGATCGCTCTCGCCCTGCTTGAACGCACGCATCGCCGCCTGTTTCTCCGCCGCCTTCATGCGTCCGTGGACGAGCGCGATGCGCAGTTCCGGCAGGGCGGCGGAGAGCTGTTCGTAGGTGGTCTGCGCGGCCTGCGCGATCACCTCGTCGCTGTCGTCGATCAATGTGCACACCCAGTACGCCTGGCGCCCCTCGGCGCAGGCGGCGCGGATGCGCTCGACCAGTTCGGGACGGCGCTCGGCGCTGAAGGCGACGGTATGCACGGGCGTGCGGCCGGGGGGCAGTTCGTCGATCGCCGAGACATCGAGATCGGCGTAGGCGGCCATCGCCAGCGTGCGCGGGATGGGCGTCGCGGTCATGACCAGTTGATGCGGCACCGACTTCCCGCTGGCTCCCTTGTCGCGCAGCGCCAGCCGCTGGTGCACGCCGAAGCGGTGCTGCTCGTCGACGATGGCCAGGGCAAGGTCCTTGAAGGTCACCGCTTCCTGCATCAGTGCATGCGTTCCCACCACCACTTGGGCCTTGCCGGTGGCGACCTCGTCCAGCACCTGCGCGCGCGCCTTGCCGGTGACCTTGCCGGCCAGCCACGCGACCCGGATACCCAACGGTTCCAGCCATTGCCGCAGGTTGGCCAAATGCTGCTCGGCCAGCAGTTCGGTGGGTGCGGCCAGCGCCGCCTGCCGGCCGGCTTCCACCGCCAGCATCGCCGCCATCGCGGCGACCACGGTCTTGCCGCTGCCGACGTCGCCCTGCACCAGCCGCAGCATCGGCGAGGGCAGCTTCAGGTCCTCGCGGATCTGCTTGAACACCCGTTGCTGCGCGCCGGTCAGGCGGAACGGCAGCGATTTCGCCAGTTGCGCGGCCAGGGTGCCGCGCCCGGTCAGCGCCGGTGCGTGATGGCGCTGCAGGGCGATGCGCTGGCGGCGCAGGCTGACGTGATGGGCCAGCAGTTCCTCCAGCGCCAGCCGCCGCTGGGCCGGATGCCGCCCCAGTGACAGGGCCTGCAGATCGGCGTCGCGCGGCGGGCGGTGCATGACCAGCAGCGCCTCGCGCAGCGACGGTAGCCCGGATTCACGCAGCAGGGCTGTGGGCAGCAGTTCCAGCGCGACATCGTCCGGCAGGCGATCCAGCGCCTGGCCGACGAGTTTGCGCAGGCTGGCCGGCCCCACGCCTTCCACGGCCGGATAGATGGGATCCAGCGCCTCGCCGAGGGCGATCTCGGCATCGGCGTCGAGCACGCGATAGCTGGGATGGACGATCTCCAGGCCATGCTGGCCCGGCTTGGGCGTGCCGTAGCAGCGCACCCGGGTGCCCGGCGCGAACTGCGCCACCTGCGCCGCACGGAAATGGAAGAACCGCAGCACCACCGTGGCATGCGAATCGTCGCCGATCGCCACCCGCAACACCGGCCGGTAGCGGAAACCGCGCTCGACCGCCTCCACCCGCCCCTCCAACTGCGCGGGCACGCCTGGGCGCAGCGCGCGGATCGGCGTCAGCGCGGTGCGATCCTCGTAGCGCAGAGGCAGGTGCAGCCAAAGATCCTGCAAGGTCAGCAGGCCGCGCGCCGCCAGCTTTTCGGCGATGCGCGCGCCCACGCCTTTCAGCGACGCGATCGGAAGACGGGCCACCTCGTCGGCCCCGGGAATGGCATGCGGCATGGTGCAAGCATGCCGGGTATCGCGGTGCGATTGCCAGTCCGCGGCGGTTCCGGCGCACGGCCGGAACCGCCCGCCGGCATCAGAACCGGGCGCTGAACTCCACGCCGACCTGGCGCGGGGCCGAGATCGAGGCGAACGGCGTGCCCAGCACCGAGGCGGAAATGTTGTTCACCCCGGTCACGTAGCGCTTGTCGAACACGTTGTTGCCGTACACGCCGACGCCCCACATGCCATCGGCCGAGGACCACTGCACGCGCATGTCGGTGCGGTTCTGCGCCTCGCCGGTGCGGAAAGCCGGGCTGGCCTGGCAGGTGCCCTGGGTTTCGGACTCGGCGTTGCAGCGGCTCTTGCCGCGGTAGGCGTGCAGCAGCGAGAAACGCACGTCGCCGCCGTCGCCCAGGTTCCAGGTATAGCCGGCGCCGAACGACGCCGACAGGTAAGGCTCGCCGGTCGGATCGCCGGAAATGTCACGGCCATTGGTGGACAGGCCATCCTTGTAGGTGGCGTCGATGAACGAGGTGTTGAAGGTCAGGTCCAGGCCGGTGACCGGCCGCCACTGCAGGTCCACGTCCACGCCCCAGGCCTGCATGTCGCTGGTGTCGACGATATAGCGCGGCACGCCGGAGCCGGCGGTGTTCAGGTCCAGGCTGATGGCCTGGCGATCCTTGTAGATGTAGTAATAGCTGGACGCATTGAGCGACAGCTTCTGTTCCGGGAACACGGTCTTGATGCCGAACTCCGCGTTCCAGACGTCCTCGTTGTCGAACTGCGACTGCGGCTGCACGCTGTTGAAACCGCCAGCCTTGTAGCCCTTGGCCAGCGAGCCGAACACCATGGTGTTGTCGTTGACCGCGTAGTCGACGACGAAGCGCGGGCTGAGGTCGGTCCACGACTTCTTGCGGCTGTTCTTCACGCCTTCCAACTCGCCGAAGGCGAATACGAAGTCCGTGTTGAACATGTCGGCGCTGACCGGATAGCCCATCTGCTGCAGCAACTCGAAGAAGCCCTGCTGATCCAGCATCGCCACGGTGGCATCCAGCGTCGCCGCCTCGCGCGCGCCGTTGAACCAGCTGAAATCCTTGCGGTCGTGGGTCAGGCGCAGGCCGAAGGTCAGGTTCCAGCGGTCATTGACGTGCCAGATCACATCGCCGAACGCCGCGTAGGCTTCCGCCTTTCCGTGGTTGACCATGCTCTCGCGCCACGAATGGCCCTGCAGGCGCAGCGGCAGGCCCGCGCCTTCCAGCACCTGGTCCAGCAGCGCGATGATGTTGACGCCGCCAAAGTTGGGCAGGTTGCCCATCGCGGTGCCCACGCTGTCGGTGAACAGGTTGGTCTCGCTGGTCTGGTCGGCCTCTTCCTTGAACCAGCTGGCGCCGGCCACCCAGTCGAACTTGCCGGACACGCCGGAGAACTTGAACTCCTGGTAGTAGCTGCGGTTGCTCTCGATGTTGGCGGTGTCGAAATAGAGGTTGATGCGGTTGGTGCCGTCCTCGTCTTCGCGGTTCACGGTGTCGAAATCACGCACGGCGGTGGTCGACTGCAGGCTGCCCCAAGGGAAGGCGTGGTCGATCTGCAGGGTCAGGCCGTTGAAGGTGCGTGATTCCTCGTTGTGGACCACGTCGTTGAAAACCGGAGCCTTCAGCGGGTTCCGATAGGTCAGCGGATTGGCGGGATACGGAGCCGGGGCCGGATACGGGTCCAGCGCCACCAGGCCGACCGCCGGACGCGCCAGCTGGTCGATGTTCTCGTAGTCCCAGGACAGGTTGAGGGTGGTCGACTCGCCCAGATCCGAACGCCAGGCCGCGCGCAGCGCCATCGTGTCCTCGGGGTTGAGCCGATCACCGGTCGCGGCATCGGTCATCCAGCCGTCGCTGTGGTTGGACAGTGCGCTGAAGCGCAGCGCGTGACGCTCCCCGAAGGGGACGTTGAACAATCCGGACAGATAGCGGCGACCATCCTCGCCCACCCGGATGCGGGCATTGCCTTCCGCCACGTTGCTGGGCTTGTTGGTGATGATGGACACCGCGCCGGCGGCGCTGTTGCGGCCGAACAGGGTGCCCTGCGGCCCCTTCAGCACTTCAATGCGCTCGATGTCGTTGAACGCCAGCATCGCTCCGCCGGTGCGGGCCGAATAAACGCCGTCGATATAGACGCCCACGGCCGGATCGGTGCCGATGCCGAAGTCGCCGGTGGAAATGCCGCGGATGGCGTAGCGCGGCTGGGTCGGACTGCCGTCGCTGACCTCCAGGCCGGGCACGAACATGTCCAGGTCGCCGATGTCGGCGGCCGCGACCTGGTCGATCATCTCGCCGTTGAGCACGTTGATCGCGATCGGCACGTCCTTCAGTTCCTGCTCGCGGCTCTGCGCGGTCACCTTGATGGTGTCCAGCGTGGTCGCATCGTCGGGCGCGGCGGCGGCCTGCCCCCATGCGCTACCCGACACGCCCAGCAACACACAGCTTCCGAACAGGGCGCGCCGCAGCCCCACCACCAGACACCGTTGATTCAACTTCATCACTCCCTCCCAGAAGCGTTGTGTTCCTACGGATGTTTCCCTCAAATGGACGCCGGTACCGCTTCTCCCCCCGGCGCCTCCCCATCGCAACTGCCATGCTGCGCGCGAATCCAGGCATCAATCAGTTCCACGCCTTCGCGATGCACCACCGAGCGCCCCAGTTCCGGCATCATCACCGCCGGATCGGCGCTGTCCATGCGGAAGCTGAGAATCGATTCGTCCGGCTTGCCCGGCTCGATGTCATGCCGCCGGTCGCCAGTGCCCTTGCCGGCGGCGATCGGCTGCTTGCAGAAACCCAGCTTCAGGCGTTCCCGGGTGCCCGCGTCCAGCCACAGGCCGGAAGTGATCGCCGGTCCGGTCGGGCTGTGGCAATGCCCGCAGTTGACGTCCAGGTAGGCGCGCGCGCGCGCGTCGAGGCCGGCGTTCGTGTCCATCCAGTCGGCATCGCGCGGTGCCTGTGCAGGTGCGGGCGCGCCGGTCAGGTAGCCGATCCGGGCCAGGTGCGCGAGCTGGTTCTCGCGACCATCGCCATAGTCGAAATCCCGGTTCAGATGACGCGCCTTCGGCCCGATCGGCGACAGTTGCCGCGACCGGTTGTCGGTCATGTGGCAGCCGCCGCACTGGTTCTGGTCGGGCACCTGGTAGGACGCTTCCTCGCGCTTGCCGGAAGCGTCGACCAGTTCCAGCGAGATCAGATCACCGGTGCGCTTGAGCGTGGCTTCGGTCTGGGCTTCGTTCCAGACGTACGGCATTGCCACCCAGCCCGATTCGCGCCGCACCAGCAGGCGGGTTTCGATCAGGCGCACCTTCGACAGGTCCAGCGACTCCTGCTTCAACACGCTGGCCGAGGGCGGGGTGCGCGCCACCGAGCGGCCATCCCATGCCTGTCCTTCCGGCAGCGGGTAGTAGAAGGTCTTGCTGATGATGGTGCCGACCGGGAAGTCGAACGCGGCGTCGGCCCGATAGGCCGCCGCCTTGCCCTTCGGCATCCAGATGGTGCGCAGCTTGTGCGCGTAGTCGCTGAACAACGGGGTGTTGAGATCGTAGGGCACGACGCCGCCATTCAGGCGCAGCCGGCCGTCCTCGATGCGCAGCACGTGCCAGTCGTCCAGGCTGGCCGGCTGGCCCTCGGCGAAGAAAGTCACTTCCTGCTGACGCTTGCAGCTCGTGATCAACGCGGCGGCCAACAGCGCGCCGATGGCCATCCACGCGGCCCGGTACTTCCGCATCGTGATCAACCCCGCTTCAGGTCCACCGCCGGCAGGCGCGGCAGTTCGCACTGATGGGACCGGGTGTCCTTGCTCGGGCTCTTGTAGCCGCCGGGGCCGTCGGCGTTGATCACGCCGCTGACGTCGCGCAGGCAGATTTCCGGTCCACGCGCCTGGCCATCGACCTTGCGGTCCTTGTTGAAATAGCCATCCCACAGCACGTCCGGGAAGTTGCCGCGCAACCCGTACATCGCCACCTTCAGCGCCTTCAGATCGAAACCGTCGGGCGAATCACCGCCGCCGGACAGGGTGTTGCCATGCACATAGATGCGCTCCGGATACGGATCGAAGGTTTCCGACTTGCTCGAATCCTTGTAGCCGGTGGAGTAGACACTGGAGATGATGATGTTGGTGGTCGCGTTGTCGCGGATCTCGTTGCCGAAGATCTCGATGTCGTCGTTGGAATTGACCACGATGCCGGAACCGGCCGGCACGCTCGCCACCGGCGTGCCCTTGGCGCCGAAGTTCTCGTGGTTGTTGGCGATGACCTTGTTGTTGAACACGCGGATGTTGCCACCCTGCTGCTTCAGCCCGGGCATGTTGAACACCAGGATGCCGCCGGTGTTGCCGGTGGCGACGTTGTCGTGGACGTCGGCGTTGATGGTGTTCTCGATCTCGATGCCCGCCACGTTCTTCTCGGCGCGGCTGCGACGCACGATGACGCCGTCGGACTGGCCCACGTAGATGCCGGCATCCGAGGCACCGATGGATACCGAATCCTCGATCAGCACGTTCTTCGTCAGCACCGGATACAGCCCGTAGGCACCGTTCTTGGTGCTGGGACCGCCGGTCCATTCGACCTTCACCCCGCGAATGGTGATGTTCTCCGATTCGCTGATCTTCAGGCCATCGCCCTTGGAGTCCTGGATGGTCAGGTTCTCGATGGCGAAGTCGTCGCCGTTGACCAACAGGCCCTCGGCGCCGGCCTTCTGGCCCTTGAAGCTGAGCACGGTCTTGTCCATGCCGGCGCCGCGGATCGTCACGCCGTCCGCGCGCAGGGTCAGGCTGCGATCGAAATGATAGGTGCCGGCGGGAATCTCGATGACCTCGCCGGGCTTGGCGTCGAGCAGCCGCTCGTGGAGTTTCCGGGCGAAGTCCGTGCTGGCCGCATCCGCCTTCGGTGCCTGTTCGTCGCCCTTCGGCTGGCAGGCGGCCAGCGCCAGTGCCAGACCCGCCATCAACATCGTCCGCTGCATCGCGTTCCCTCCCCGGTCCTCGCGCGGCGGCCGGCGGCCACCATACGCGTGCGAATTCAGTAATTGAGAGTCTTGTCCCACTGGTTTCCCTGAAGTAGGGCAGGAGCGGCATACTTGGGGGGGCAAAGCGGACAAGCTGGAGGGGCTTCGATGCGCCGTAAACTGGGCCTGGACGGGGGCAATCGCCTGTCCATCGCCAACCTGCCGACCAACATGCTGTGCAGCCTGGTGCTGCTGGCGGGCGAGTTGGGCGTGAACTGCGAGTCCTGGTTCAGCGGGCTCCGCCTGACCCCGCGCGAGATCCAGGATCCACTGGCACGGGTCTCCTACCGGCAGGCGACCGAGGTCATCCGCCGCGCGCTGCCGACCCTGCCCATCGAGGACGTGGGCCTGACCCTGGGCGGCAACCAGAACGGCGCCAACTTCGGCCTGCTGGGCCTGGCGATGCGGATGGCGCCGAATTTCGGCGAGGCGGTCAACATCGGCCTGACCTACCAGCGCAACCTGGGGCCGCTGATGGACCTGCAGTTGCTGCAGGAAGATCCCGAAGTGGTGTCGGTGGTGGCGACCACGCCGCTGGATCTGCCGGAGATCCTGCCGTTCCTATGCGAGGAGATGTTTTCCAGCGTGCTGATGCTGGCGCGGGAACTGGCCGGCCCGGAATTTCATCCGGTGCGGCTGGATCTGACCTACCCCGCTCCGGCCTATGCCAGCAAATACAGCCGGATGTTCGAATGCGAGGTGCGGTTCCGCCAGGGCCAGAACCGGATGCTGGTGGATCGCAGCTGGTTCTCGCTGCCGTTCACCAGCTACAACCCGGTTGGTTCGCAGCAGGTGCTGGCGCTGTGCCACGCGCAACTGGCGGCGGTGGCGACCTCGGGCGAGGCGACCGCGGCGGTGGAACGACAGCTGCGACCACGCCTGCGCGAAAACCCGCAGATGACCGAGATCGCGACCGCGCTGCACCTCAGCGAGCGCACCCTGCGCCGGCAATTGGCCGACGAAGGCCAGCGCTTCAGCGACATCCACGACCGGGTACGCACCGATCGCGCACTGGAATTGTTGCAGGATCGCGAACTGACCATCGCCTACATCGGCACCCAGCTGGGCTTCAACGACGTACGCGAATTCCGCCGCGCGTTCAAGCGCTGGACCGGGCACACGCCCAGCGAGGCGCGCGATCGGATGGTGTGATCGCGCGCCGGGGTCAACGGCGGGCGGTCAGCCGACCACCATCACCGCGTCAACCTCGAACGCCGCGCCCTTGGGCAGGCCGGCCACCTCAATGGTGGAGCGCGCCGGAAACGGCGCCTGGAAGTAGTCCTGCATCACCGCGTTGACCTTGGCGAACTCGCCCAGGTCGGTCAGGTACAGGCCCAGGCGGACGACGTCGCCCAGCGAACCGCCGGCCGCCTCGGCCACCGCCTTGAGATTATCGAACGCGCGGCGCGCCTGCGCCTCGATGTCGCCCTCGACCAGGTTGCCGGTGGCCGGATCCAGCGGAATCTGCCCGGAGAAATACACGGTGTTGCCGACGCGCACCGCCTGCGAATACGGGCCGATGGCGGCGGGCGCCTGTTCCGTGTGGATGATCTGCTTGCTCATGGGGCGCTCCTGACGGGAAAGGCGGGGATTTTAACCGAGGCGCGGACGACCCACCGAGCCGCTTTGTAGGAGCGACGTAAGTCGCGACCGGAAACCGTCGGGCATACCGGGTCGCGACTCACGTCGCTCCTAC
>NZ_JBQENC010000005.1:335524-345865 GCF_052044485.1 Pseudoxanthomonas sp. 22568 | reverse complement strand
ATCCTGTAGCGGCACCAGGCCGGCGGCGATCGCATCCGCGCAAGGCCACGACGGCGACGCTGGCCTAAACTGGCCTTCTCGCGCTCCCCCAATCAACAGGATTTCGCCCATGGCCTTTCGCCAGCCCGTCGATCTCGACGCCATCAACGCCCACGCCCGCAACAGCCTGGTCGGCCATCTGGGCATCGTGCTGACCGAGGCCGGCGCGGACTGGCTGCGCGGCACCATGCCGGTGGATGCGCGCACCCACCAGCCGTTCGGCATCCTGCATGGCGGCGCTTCGGTCGCGCTGGCCGAGACCCTGGGCAGCATGGCCGGCAACCTCACCGTGGATACCAGCCGGGAAATGGTGGTCGGGCTGGAGATCAACGCCAACCACGTGCGCGCCGTACGCGAGGGCACGGTGACCGGCACCGCGCGCGCGCTGCATGTCGGCCGCAGCACCCAGGTGTGGGAAATCCGCATCGAGAACGAGGCCGGCAAGCTGGTCTGCGTCTCCCGCATCACCCTGGCGGTGGTGCCGGTGGGCGGGCCGGGCGCCTGACCTCGCCCCGGTTCCGGCGTCGCCGCGCGCCGTCTCCGTTTCGCTGAACGCGGGCATCCGGTATCGTGGGCGGATGAGCCTGACCCCCACTCCTGCCGCGGGACGCGGCGGTGTGGCGCGTGCGTTCCGCTACCTGTACCGCGTGCCGCTGCTGCTGATCCACCTGCTGGTCCTCCTGCCGCTGACCCTGCTGTCGATGGTGCCGCTCTGGGCCGGCCTGGACGTGGGCGGCGAGCGGCTGGAGCATCGCGTCGTTCGCGCCTGGTCGGCCGGGCTGATGTGGATCTTCGGTTTCCGCCTGCACCGCGAAGGCGCGCCGCTGGCGGGCGCGACCCTGTTCGTCGCCAACCACGTCAGTTGGGTCGACATCGAGATGCTGCACAGCCAGCGGATGATGGGTTTCGTCGCCAAGCGCGAAATCCGCGGCTGGCCGGTGGTGGGTTGGCTGGCCGAGCGTGGCGAGACCATCTTCCATCAGCGCGGCAGCCAGGAATCACTCGGCGGCGTGCTGCACGAAATGCTGCTGCGACTGCGCGCCGGGCGTTCGGTGGGCGTGTTTCCCGAGGGACGCACGCGCGACGGGCAGGAAGTCGGTCCGTTCCATGCGCGCATTTTCCTGGCCGCGGTCGAAGCCGAGGTGCCGGTGCAGCCGGTGGCGTTGCGCTACGGCCCGCATGCGAGCGCGCAGACCGTGGTGGCGTTCGCCCCCCGCGAGAGCTTCTTCGCCAATTTCCTGCGCCTGCTGGGCGAACCGTCGCGCGAAGCGGCGATCTGTTTCCTCGAGCCGATTCGGGTGAGCGATGTCGAAGGACGCCGGCGCATCGCCGATCTTGCCCGCGAGCGCATCATCGCGGCGATGCGGTAAGCTCGGTCGCTTCGGCGCGGGTGAGGGGCCCGCCCACGACAACTCGAAGGGGAGACCATGGCAGCACGTTGGTGGAAGGCAACGGGTCTGGTGCTTGTCGGCGCGGCGATGACCGCGCTCGCGATGGCGGACGGACCACCCAGGGCAATGCCCGCGTCTCCACCGCTTGCCGCCGCCAGCGCTCCCGAGGACGACATTCCATTCGCCGCCGCCGATGCGGCGGCGGTCAGCGTGCCGAGTTCGCCGCAGGCCTGGGGCGGGCCGCGCACCGGGCAGGAACCGACGCTTTCCGATCGCGTGGTCGACTACAGGATCCAGGTCAGCCTGGATCCCGACAAGCACACGCTCAAGGGCAAGCAGCAGCTGACCTGGCGCAACCGCAGCGATCGACCGGTGCGTTCGGTTTACCTGCACCTCTACCTCAATGCGTTCCGCAACGAGGGCAGCACCTTCTTCAGCGAGAAGCGCAACCTGGGTTTCGATTTCCGTTCCGACGTGCCGATGAAGGATGGCGAGTGGGGCTGGATCGACATGACCCGGGTCATGCAGGCCGGCGCCCCGGTGCCGCAGACCTTCGTGCAGCCGGACAACGGTCCGTCCACCGACATGACGGTGGTGCGGCTGGATCTGCCGCAGGCCGTCGCGCCCGGCGGCAGCACCACGCTGGACATCGATTTCGACGCGCAGTTGCCGCGCGTGATCGCGCGCACCGGCTACTTCGGCAGTTTCCACCTGATCGCGCAGTGGTTCCCGAAGATCGGCGTGCTGGAACTGCCAGGCGAGCGGGGCGCCACCGCGCCGCGTTGGAACGTGCACGAGTTCCACCTGCACAGCGAGTTCTACGCCGACTTCGGCAGCTACGACGTGACCCTGGACGTGCCCAGCGAATATCGCGTGGGCGCGACCGGCGAGTTGCAGGGCACGCCCACGACCGCCAACGGACGCACCCGGCATCGCTACGTCCAGCATGATGTGCACGACTTCGCCTGGACGGCGGACAAGAACTATGCCGAACCGCTGCTGGGCGACTGGACGGGTCCGGGCAGCCCTCCGGTCAAGATCCGCGTGCTGTATCCGCCGGAATTCAAGGCCAGCGCCGCGCCCGCGCTGAAGGCGACGCAGGATTCGCTGACCTATTTCTCGCGCACGCTGGGGCCGTATCCGTACCGCACCGTGACGGTGGTGATTCCGGCCCACAACGCGACCGAAGCCGGCGGCATGGAGTACCCGACCTTCTTCACCGCCGATTCGTTCGAACAGGTGCCGGCGCTGGGCCTGAACGCGCTGGCGCTGGATTTCGTCACCATCCACGAGTTCGGCCACGGCTATTTCTACGGCATCCTCGCCTCCAACGAATTCGAGGAGCCGATGCTGGACGAAGGCCTCAACGAGTACTGGGACCAGCGCATGCTGCGCGAGGCCGGCAACCGCTACGTCGTCGCGCCCGAGTGGCTGCGCCGGCTGGGCGTGCGGCCGCACCTGGGCGAGTTCGAGCTGGAGCGGCTGGGCGCGCGGCTGGATGATCCGGCCGACGGCACCGGCGCCAATTCCTGGGGCCGGCTGTCGAGCAGCAGCTATGGCGCGGTGTATTCGCGCACGGCCACGGTGATGCGGGACCTGGAAGCGCAACTGGGCACGCCGGCCATCGAAAAGGCGTTCAAGGATTATTACGCCACCTGGAAGTTCAGGCATCCCAGCATCGCGGATCTGCGCGAATCGCTGGCGGTCTCGACCGGCCGCCGCGACGTCGTCGAGCGGGTGTTCGCCCAGCAGGTGTATGCCACCCGCAAGGTCGATGATCGCATCGATCGTTTCACCAGCACCGAGGTGTTGCCGCTGGCCGGGTTCCAGATGGAAAAGGGCAAGCGCGTGGACGTGAGCGAGGCCGAACGCGACAAGCGGATCAGCCGGCAGCGCGAGGCGTGGGACAAGGCCAATCCCAAGGCCAGGCCCGGCAGCGGGCCGTTCCCGTGGCGGACCACGGTGCTGGTGCGCCGCGACGGCGCGGCGGTGCCGCAGACACTGGTGGTCACCTTCGCCGACGGCAGTCGCAAGACGGTGCAATGGGATGACGACGCGGCCTGGAAGCGGTTCGTGTGGGAGGGGCCGAGCAAGGCGGTGTCGGTGCAACTGGATCCGCAGAAGCTGCATTACCTCGACGCCAACAAGCTGGACGACAGCCGCACGCTGGAAAGCGATGGCAGCGCCGCCCGCCGCTGGAGCGCCGATTTCGCGGCGTTGTTCCAAGCCCTGCAGACCTTCCTGGTGAGCCTATGAGCACCCATTCCCGTTTCGGTTTCTGGCGCCAGTTGTTCGGCGCGTTCGGCGGCGCCCTGCAGTGGCGCGTGCTGGTGCTGTGGATGATCGCGCTCGGCGTGGTCGCGTTGATCGCGGCGTTCCCGGTCTGGCGCGCGCTGGACGGCGCGCTCGGCCACACCATCGACGCCGCCCGTCACGCGGTCGGTCTGGATGCGCTGGCACTGGCGGATCTCACCCGGGTCTTCGACAAGGACACCAGCGTGGGCTTCGGCGTGCTGGTCAGCCTGGTGTTGAGCCTGCTGCTGTCGCCCTGGCTGACCGGGGTGATGCTCGCCGGCATCCGCTACGGTCGCGCGGGACGGTTGGGCGTGCTCGCCGGCGAAGGCATGCGCGAGTATGGACGCCAGTTGCGCCTGATGATCTGGTCGCTGCTGCCGCTGGGCATCGCGATCGGCCTGGGGTCGTGGTGGATGGACATCGCCGCCACCCATGCCGAGGAAGCGGTGCTGGCTTCCAGCGCCCGCAATGGCGACCGGTTGGCGCTGGTTGGCGCGGTGCTGGTATTCATCCTCGCACACGCCGGTATCGAACTGACCCGGGCGCGCATCGCGGTGCTGGACGACACCCGCTCGGTGATCCGGGCATGGTGGCGCAGCTTCAAGCTGTTCCTGCGCCGCCCCTTCGCCGTACTGGGCCTGTACCTGCTGGTCTGCGTGATCGGCTTGGCGGTGGCGCTGGCGCTGGCGTGGCTGCGCAGCCGCGTGGCCGGCATTGGCTGGGGCGCGTTCGTGCTGGCGGTGTTCTGCGCGCAGCTGGTGGTCGCGGCGCTGGCCTGGGTCCGGCTGGCGCGCCTGCGCGCGCTGGCCGCCGTGGTCGAGGACGATGCGGCGCGCCGGGCCGCCTGACGGAACGCTGCATGCCGCCGCGCGGGGGCCGCGCGGCGGCGGTTTTGGAGCGACAATGCCGCCATCCCCTCCCACGGGCATGGCTTGCCGTCGATGTTGACCGCTGCTGACTACCGACCTCCCCGCTGGCTGCGCAATCCGCACCTGCAATCGGTGCTGGGTTCCAGCCTGATCCGCCGCAGGCGTGGCGTGCACGCGCTGCAGCGCGTCGGCGCGACGAACGCCGAGGTCATCGTCGATGGCGGCGACGGGGTGCGCCTGCAGGGTTTCCACAGCCAGGTGCCGGGACGCGCGCCGCGCGCGCTGGCGGTGCTCCTGCATGGCTGGGAAGGCAGCGCCGACTCCAGCTACATGCGGATGACCGCGGCCGAACTGCTGCTGCGCGGTTTCGACGTGTTCCGGCTGAACTTCCGCGATCACGGCGATACCCATCACCTCAACGAGGAACTGTTCCATTCCAACCGCATCGACGAGGTCGTCCATGCGGTCGGCGATGTCGCGGCCCGCTTCCCGGCCCGGCCGATGGTGCTGGCGGGCTATTCGCTGGGCGGGAACTTCGCCCTGCGGGTGGCCCTGCGCGCGCAGCAGGCCGGCCTGCCGCTGCGACGCGTGGCCGCGGTCTGCCCGTTGCTGGATCCGCACCGGACCATGGACTACATCGAGAACGGGCTGCAGATCTACGACTGGTACTTCCGTCGCAAGTGGCGCAGCTCGCTGCTGCGCAAGCGCCAGTTGTTTCCGGAACGCCACGCCTACGATGACGCCGTGCTGGCGCAGGACATGCGCGGGCTGATGCGCTGGGTGGCCGAGCGCCACACCGGTTTCGGCACCCTGGAAGCCTATTTCGATGGCTACTCGATCGCCGGCGAACGCCTGGCCGGCCTGCAGGTGCCGTCGGACATCCTGATGGCGCAGGACGATCCGGTCATCCCGTTCGAGGACTTCGAGCACTGGCACCTGCCGGCCACCGCGCATCTGGAAATCGCGCCTTGGGGCGGGCATTGCGGGTTCATCGAAAACGCCGCCTGCGACGGGTTCGCCGAGCGCTGGGTCGCCGATCGGCTGGAAGCCGCGCTGGCCGACGCCTGAGTGCCGCGCGGTTACCATGGCGGCTGAATCCAACGTCATCCAAGGAGTCCCGCGCATGCGCATCTGGAGCCGGAGTTTCGAACCCGGGCAAGCCATTCCCGCCGAATTCGCCATGGGCCAGCCGGATGGATTCGCCGGCAACCGCAATCCGCACCTGGCCTGGGATGACGTGCCGGCCGGCGCGCGCTCGTTCGCGCTGCTGTGCATCGATCCCGACGCGCCGACGGTCGCCGAGACGGTGGGCCGCGAGGACATGGAGATTCCGCACGACCAGCCGCGCGCCGATTTCGTCCACTGGACAATGATCGACATCCCGGCGGATGTGCGCGAAATCGCCGCCGGCAGTTGCAGCGACGGCGTCACCGCGCATGGAAAGGTGTCGCCACAAGGGCCTGCCGGAGCACGCCAGGGCTTGAACGACTATACCGGCTGGTTCGCCGGTGACGCGCAGATGGGTGGCGACTACCTGGGCTACGACGGTCCGTATCCGCCGTTCAACGATGCGCGCGTGCACCGCTATTTCTTCCGCCTTTACGCGCTGGACGTGGCTTCGCTGGACCTGCCGGATCGCTTCACCGCCGCGGATGTGCAGCGCGCGGTGCAGGGGCATGCGCTGGCCGAGGCCGCGGTGCAAGGAACCTACACACTCAACCCGCGACTGCGCTGAAGGAGGCGGGCCATGGAAGGTCACGACACGCAGGATCCCTATCGCGCGCCCATCGCTGCCACCGAAGTTGTGATTTCCCCGGAGGCCCTGGGTGAACCGGCGGCGAAGGTACGGCGGTTTTTCAACTGGCTCATCGACAAGGTGATGATCTGGGGCCTGGCCATGCTCGTGGGCATCCTCAATGCCACTTTCGTGGATGACACGTGGATGGCGTGGTTGATGACCGCACCCTGGTGGGTGGATTATGTGTTTGGTTGTGTACTGGTCCTGATCTACTACACGCTGATGGAAGGCCTGTTCGGCGTCACCGTCGGCAAGCTGATCACCGGCACCCGGGTGGTCGACGAACATGGCCAGCGCGTGGCGTTCCCGCGCGCGTTGCTGCGCAGCCTGTGCCGGCTGATTCCCTTCGAGATCTTCTCGCTGCTGGTCAGCGACGACGCCAATCCGCGTGGCTGGCACGACTCGCTCCCGCGCACGCGGGTGGTGATGCGCCGATCGCGGCCACCATTGCCGCCGGTGGCCGTCGCCGAATGAGGCAACAAAAAGGCCGGATCCCGACGGATCCGGCCTTTTGTTCTCCACGCTTTGCCGCGCGGCTTACTTCTTCACGTTCTCCGACTCGACCACCATGTCCAGCACGTAGGCGGTGACGGACGCGTCGGCCGGCACCGGGTTGCGCTTGAAGCGCTTCACCCGCAGCACGTTGCGGATGCCGGCTTCGTGGGTATAGCCCTCGATGTCCTCGTAGAAGTTCTGCCATTCGCCTTCGGACGATTTCACGCCCTTGTCGTCGTAGCGGATCTCGCGCACCTGCAGGCACTGCTTGTTCGGGATCAGCGGGTGGCTGCACGGCTTGGTTTCGGCCGCGACTTCAAGGAACGCCTGTTCGCCCGGGCCGCCGTAGCGGGTTTCGGCGGTGGCTTCGCCGGCAAAGGTCAGCACGTCGCCGGCCGCGTTGGTCAGGGTCAGGTGGGCTTCGTCGCCGCCCTGCACCGCGAGGGTGGAACTGCCTTCCAGGCGCTTGCCGGCTTCACCGTCCAGCGCCATCAGCTTGCTGTCGGCGCAGGCCATCTGGGTCGCTACCATCGGCGACACCGTCAGCTTGTCGCCTTCCAGGGTGTAGCCGCCGCCCATCCGGTTGCAGGTATTGCTGACGCCCAGGCGTCCCTCGGCGAAGTCGAGGGTGAGCGGGTGATCGGCGCGGGCGAACAGCGCGTCGATGCGCTTGCCCTGCGCGTCCTTGGCGTCCTGCAGGCGCCAGTGGTACGCACCGAGCGCGGCGGCGCCGGTGGGAGCGGCCGGCGTGGCGGCGACCGGAGTGGTCGCGGCGGGCGGTTCGGTGCCGGCCGGCGGCGCCGCATCCGGGGTCGGCTTGGCGCAGGCGGCCAGGGCGATCGGCAGGGCGAGCAGGATGAGTCGTTTCATGGGGTTCTCCTTGAAGGGTGACCAGTGCAAACGCGTGGACGCCTGGAACGGGGTGAAACCGGCGCGACGCCGGGCGGTACCGCTCAGGAACCGTTCGGGGAAGCGCCGATCCCCGGGTCACCGCAGGGCGCTGGTATGGCTCAGCTTCCGGCGGGCATCAACAGCAGCAGGAGCGCGCCGAAAACGATGCGGTAGAAAGCGAAGCCGGTGTAGCGGTGGGACTTGATATAGCCCAGCAACCATTTGACGACGATGAAACCGGTCATCGTGGCGGCGGCGAAGGCCAGGCCGACCTCGCCCCAGTTCTCGCTGCCGATGGCGCCGTCCTTGACCAGTTCCAGGAAGGCGTAGCTGCTGGCCGCGAACATGGTGGGGATGCCAACCAGGAACACGAACTCGGTGGCCGACGAACGCCGGCTGGTGCCGGCCAGCATCGCCATGAAAATGGCCGCGGCCGAACGCGAGGTGCCGGGAAACACGCCCGCCACGACCTGCGCCAGGCCCACCAGCACCGCCACCTTCCAGGTGATGTTGGGCTGGTCGCCGCGCTTGCCGGCGAAATGCTCGGCCACCAGCATCCACACGCCGCCGATGATCAGCGCCCAGGCGATCGGGGTCAGGGTTTCGGGCAGTTCCCAGCCGGCCAGCCGCACCGGCAGGCCGACCAGGGCGGTGACCAGGAAGGCGGTGATGATCTTGGCGATGTAGTCGCGGTTGGCCGGTTCGCGCCAGCCGCGGGCCAGTTCCCACAGGCGATCGCGGAACACCAGGGTTATGGCGAGGATGGCGCCGGCCTGGATGACGATGTTGAAGAAGTCGGAGCGATGGCCGAGCCAGCGCTCGGCGATGAGCAGGTGACCGGTGCTGGAGATGGGCAGGAATTCGGTGATGCCTTCGATGATGCCGAGCAGGAGCGCGGCGAGCAGGTCGGTCATGGGACGCGGACAGGTGGGCGGGAAGCGACAAGGATAGAGGATTCCCGATGTCACATATTGGTGCGTTGCTTGCTAAGTTGGCACCACAAAGGTGCATTCCGCCAATGCGAGGTGAATTTCAGTCCTTTAAAAACAATCGCTTATCGGATTCCTTGGGTTGGCACACTGTTTGCTGAAGAGAAGGCACGTTCCTACCAACCCGAGGTTCCAAGATGTCTGCGGACAATGTTGAAAAGCTGATCAAGGACAACAAGGTCGAGTTCGTCGACCTGCGTTTCGCGGACGTCCGCGGCGTGCAGCATCACGTCACCTTCCCGGTCAACATCGTGGAGCCCTCGCTGTTCGAGGACGGCAAGATGTTCGACGGCAGCTCGATCGCCGGCTGGAAGGGCATCAACGAATCCGACATGGTGCTGCTGCCCGACGCCAGCACCGCCTTCCTGGACCCGTTCACCGCCGATCCGACCATCGTGCTGACCTGCGACGTGCTGGATCCGGCCACCATGCAGGGTTATTCGCGCTGCCCGCGCGGCGTCGCCAAGCGCGCCGAGGCCTACCTGAAGTCCAGCGGCATCGCCGACCAGGCGTTCTTCGGCCCGGAACCGGAATTCTTCATCTTCGACTCCGTGCGCTACGCCAATGAAATGGGCCACACCTTCTTCAAGATCGATTCCGAGGAAGCGGCCTGGAACAGCGGCACCAAGTACGAGGGCGGCAACAGTGGCTATCGTCCGGGCGTGAAGGGTGGCTACTTCCCGGTCGCCCCGGCCGACACCCTGCACGACATCCGCGCCGAAATGTGCAAGACCCTGGAGCAGGTCGGCATCGAAGTCGAAGTGCACCACCACGAAGTCGCCACCGCCGGCCAGTGCGAAATCGGCACCAAGTTCAACTCGCTGGTCAAGAAGGCCGACGAGCTGCTGACGATGAAGTACATCATCAAGAACGTGGCCTTCCGCAACGGCAAGACCGCGACCTTCATGCCCAAGCCGATCGTCGGCGACAACGGCAGCGGCATGCACGTGCACCAGTCGCTGGCCAAGGGCGGCACCAACCTGTTCTCCGGCGACGGCTACGGCGGCCTGTCGCAGATGGCACTGTGGTACATCGGCGGCATCTTCAAGCACGCCCGCGCGATCAACGCCTTCACCAACTCGGGCACCAACAGCTACAAGCGCCTGGTGCCGGGCTTCGAGGCGCCGGTGATGCTGGCTTATTCGGCCCGCAACCGTTCGGCTTCCTGCCGCATTCCGTGGGTGTCCAACCCGAAGGCGCGCCGCATCGAGATCCGTTTCCCGGATCCGCTGCAGACCGGCTACCTGACCTTCGCCGCGCTGATGATGGCCGGCCTGGACGGCATCAGGAACCAGATCGATCCGGGCGCGCCCAGCGACAAGGACCTGTACGACCTGCCGCCGGAAGAAGAGAAGAACATCCCGCAGGTCTGCTCCAGCCTCGACCAGGCGCTGGAAGCGCTGGACAAGGACCGCGACTTCCTCAAGGCCGGCGGCGTGTTCAGCGACGACTTCATCGATGGCTACATCGCGCTGAAGATGCAGGAAGTGACCAAGTTCCGCGCGGCCACGCACCCGCTGGAATACCAGCTGTACTACGGCAACTGAGCAACCGCGGCGATGGCGACGGAATCC
>NZ_JBQENC010000005.1:0-335508 GCF_052044485.1 Pseudoxanthomonas sp. 22568 | reverse complement strand
TCGCCGCACCTCGACCCGGCTGGGGAGCTGGGGAGCCGCACCGCTTCAAGGAGATCGCAACACCGGCAACACAGGGGAACGCAACACAGAGCAACACAGGAGAGAACCATGAGCCGCCACTCCCTCCCACGTCACCTACCGTCACCGCGATGCATCGCGGCGACGGTTTGTGCGGCTCATGGGTTGTTCCGCACCGAGAACGTGTCCGCCGCCAGGGGGCTGCGCGCACGGGTGTCCTGAAACCACCGGCCGGCTGCGGCCGGCCGGTTCCATCCACCATCGGGGTATGCGCATGAAACTGATCACCGCCATCATCCGGCCGTTCAAACTCGACGAGGTCCGAGAGTCCTTGTCGCAGGCGGGCGTGTCCGGCATCACCGTCACCGAAGTGAAAGGCTTCGGCCGGCAGAAGGGCCACACCGAGCTGTATCGCGGCGCCGAGTACGTCGTCGATTTCCTGCCCAAGATCAAGATCGAAACCGTCGTCACCGACGAACGCCTGGAAGCGGTCATCGAGGCCATCCAGCAGGCTGCCGGCACCGGCAAGATCGGCGACGGCAAGATCTTCGTGACCACCATCGACCAGGTCATCCGCATCCGCACCGGCGAAGTCGGCGCGGACGCGCTCTAACACTCGGAGCCCCACATGAAGACTCGACTGTTCGACGGGTGGAAAGCCCGTGCGCAAGCGTTGTGCCTGGCCGCCGTATGCGGCGTGATGACGATGGGGTTCGCGGCCGGCGTTTCGGCCCAGGATCCGGCGCCCGCGCCGGCATCTGCATCGGCGCAGGAAACCGCGGCACCGGCCGCCACCGAAGTTGTGGCGCCGGTCGCCGAAACCACGCCCGCAGCCACCGCGTCCGCCGAAGCCGCTCCGGCCGCCGAAGCCGCCCCGGTGGTGGAAAAGGGCGACGTCGCCTGGATGCTCACCTCCACCCTGCTGGTGCTGCTGATGGTGGTGCCGGGCCTGGCGCTGTTCTACGGCGGCATGGTGCGTTCGAAGAACGTGCTGTCGGTGCTGATCCAGGTCGCCACCGTGTTCTCGCTGCTGGTAATCCTGTGGGTGTTCTACGGTTACAGCCTGGCGTTCTCGGGCGAGGGACCGTGGATCGGCAATCTCGACAAGGCGCTGCTGAAAGGCGTGACGCTGGAATCGCTGGCGGCGACCTTCAGTGCCGGCGTGAGCCTGCCGGAGTACGTGTTCGTCGCGTTCCAGGCGACCTTCGCCGGCATCACCGGCGCGCTGATCGTCGGTGCGTTTGCCGAACGGGCCAAGTTCGCCGCGGTCGTGCTGTTCTCGGTGCTGTGGTTCACCTTCGGCTACCTGCCGCTGGCGCACATGGTGTGGGCCGCGGGCGGATTCCTGTTCGAGAAGGGCGCGCTGGATTTCGCCGGCGGCACTGTGGTGCACATCAATGCGGGCATCGCCGGCCTGGTCGGTGCCTACTTCGTCGGCCGTCGCGTGGGCTTCGGGCGTGAGGCGCTGAAGCCACACAATGTGACCTTCACCTTCGTCGGCGCCTCGCTGCTGTGGGTGGGCTGGTTCGGCTTCAACGCCGGTTCCAACCTGGAAGCCAATGCCGGCGCGGCGCTGGCCTTCCTCAACACCCTGCTAGCCACCGCCGCGGCGATTCTGGGCTGGGCGGCGACCGAGAAGTTCACCAAGGGCAAGTCCTCGGCGCTGGGCGTGGCGTCCGGCGCCGTCGCCGGCCTGGTCGGTATTACCCCGGCGTGCGGCACGGTCGGACCGTTCGGCGCGATCGTCATCGGCCTGGCCGCCGGCGTGATCTGCGTGTGGGGCGTGAATGGCCTCAAGCGCCTGCTGGGCGCGGACGACAGCCTGGACGTGTTTGGCGTGCATGGCTTGGGCGGCATCGTCGGCGCGATCCTCACCGGCGTGTTCAGCGCCGCCTCGCTGGGCGGGGTGAAGGGCGAGGGTTACGACATCGCCAGCCAGGTCGGCATCCAGGCGTTGGGCGTCGGCATCACCATCGTCTGGATTGGCGTGGTGTCGGTGGTCTCGTTCCTGATCGCCAAGCTGGTGTTCGGCCTGCGGGTGGCCGAGGAAGCCGAGCGCGAGGGCCTGGATATCACGTCCCACGGCGAATCGGCCTACGAGGCCTGATTCCCGCCACCGGGCCGGCTTTGCACTAAACTGGTGCAATGCCGGCCCCGGTGACTTTCCCCATGTTTCCCGTACCCGCTCCCGATGCGCTCAGCACGCCGGTGGCCTGGGCCGATGCCGGCGGCCACATCGCCGGGGTCAACGCGGCGTTCGCCCGCTGGCTGGGCGTCAGCGCCCGGCGCCTGCAGGGACAGCCACTGGCGGCACTGGAAATGGAGGGTGACGCGATGGCGCGTTTCCTGGAAAACACCGATCATGACGTGCTCCGCCTGCACCGCATGGCGCTGGGCATGCCGGGCGGCGAGGCGCCGCGCTTCGCCGAGGGCTGGCTGTCGCGGCTGGACGGCGGCGGCTGGCTGCTGGAGGCGCACCCGGTGGACGAATTCCCGGCCCCGGATCCGACCCAGGTGCTGCCGAGTGCCCTGGGCGCCGCGCTCAAGGGGCTGGCACATGAACTGCGCAACCCACTCGCCGGCCTGAAGGGCGCCGCGCAACTGCTGGCGCGGCGGGCCGGGCAGCGCACCGACAATGAGGACGAGCGCGAACTGATCGACCTGATCGAATCGGAAATCGGTCGCCTCAACACCCTGCTGGATCAGTTGCTGTCGCCGGCGCCGCAGCGGCCGCATGCGCCGCTGAACATCCATGCGGTGCTGGAGCGCGTGTTGCGCCTGGCCGAAACCGAGGGCGGCTGGTCGGTGCGCCTGCAACGCGACTACGATCCCAGCCTGCCGGAACTGCCCGGCGATGCGGACCGGCTGACCCAGGCGGTCTGGAACCTGGTGCGCAACGCGATCCAGGCCGGCGCCGCCAGCGTCGTGCTGCGCACGCGGGTGGAACATGGCCTGCGCATCCACGATCACCTGCACACGATGGCGCTGCGCGTGGAAATCATCGATGACGGCCGTGGCGTGCCCGAGGAACTGGCCGAACACCTGTTCCTGCCGCTGGTCAGCGGGCGCGCCGAAGGCAGCGGGCTGGGCCTGGCGCTGGCCCAGCAGGTGGCGCGCGAACATCGCGGCACCCTGACCTACCGTTCGCGTCCCGGCCATACCGTTTTCACCCTGCTGTTGCCGCCGGGGAGCGACGAGGAAGAGGAACGCCATGTCCACTGACAGCGCCACGCCCCATCTGCAACGCATCTGGGTGGTCGACGACGACCGCTCGGTGCGCTTCGTCCTTGCCACCGCGCTACGCGACGCGGGCTACGACGTGGATGGTTTCGACAGCGCCGCCGCGGCGTTGCAGGCATTGGGCGCGCGTGGCGCGCCGGACCTGCTGTTCACCGATGTGCGCATGCCCGGCGACGATGGGCTGGTGCTGCTGGACAAGCTCAAGGCCACGCACCCGCAGTTGCCGGTCATCGTGATGTCGGCCTACACCGACGTCGCCAGCACTGCCGGCGCGTTCCGCGGTGGCGCGCACGAGTTCCTGTCCAAGCCCTTCGATCTCGACGATGCCGTCGCCCTGGCCGCGCGCGCGCTGCCGGATGCCGAGCAGGATGTCTCCGCGGCCATGGAACCGGCTGGTTCCGTGCCGGGCCCGCCCCGCCTGATTGGCGACACCCCGGCGATGCGCGCGCTGTTCCGCGCGATCGGGCGGCTGGCGCAGGCGCCGCTGTCGGTGCTGATCAATGGCGAAACCGGTACCGGCAAGGAACTGGTCGCGCGCGCGCTGCACCAGGAATCGCCGCGTGCGCGCAAGCCGTTCGTCGCGCTCAACACCGCCGCGATTCCCGCCGAACTGCTGGAGAGCGAATTGTTCGGCCACGAGGCCGGCGCCTTCACCGGCGCGCAGAAACGCCACATCGGCCGCTTCGAGCAGGCCGACGGCGGCACCTTGTTCCTGGACGAAATCGGCGACATGCCGCTGCCCCTGCAGACCCGCTTGCTGCGCGTGCTCGCCGAGGGTGAATTCTTCCGCGTGGGCGGGCGTGAGCTCATCCGGGTCGATGTGCGGGTGATCGCCGCGACCCATCAGCATCTGGAAACGCTGGTCGCCGAAGGCCGTTTCCGTGCCGACCTGCTGCACCGCCTCGACGTGGTGCGCCTGCAGTTGCCACCATTGCGCGAACGCCTGGCCGACGTGCCGCAGCTGGCCGACAACTTCCTGGCCGCCGCCACCCGCAAGCTGGACATCGCGCCCAAGCGCTTCTCGCACGCGGCGCAGGTGCAGTTGCAGTCGTATGCCTGGCCCGGCAACGTCCGCGAACTGGAAAACGTGTGCTGGCGATTGGCGGCGCTCGCGCCGGGCGATGTCATCAGCGGCGCCGATCTGGAAGCGGTGTTGCCGCGTGGTGGAATCCGCAATCCGCCGGCCACCTCCGCGGGCGAATGGGACGAAGCCTTGGCCGGCTGGGCCCGCGCGCGCCTGGTCGAAGGCGCCGATGGCCTGCACGCCGAGGCGCGCGAACGCTTCGATCGGACCCTGCTGGAAGTGGCCCTTGAATTCACCCAGGGCCGACGCGCCGAGGCCGCGTCGCGGCTGGGCGTGGGGCGCAACACGGTGACGCGCAAGCTGGGCCCGGGACGCAAGCGGCGCTGAATTCATTGCACCTGAATGAAGCTGAGGTTACGTTTGCGTGCTCACGCTTCCAGGAGATCGCCATGCGTACCGCACTGCTTGCCACCGTCACCGCCATCGCGCTTGCCGCCTGCGGCAGCAACCCGAAGCCGGCGGAACAGCCCGCCGCCCCGGCCGCCACCAGCACCGCCAAGCAGGGCATCGCGAACCTCGCCTCGGCGTCGGGAAGCCTGGTCAGCGGCAAGATCACGCTGGTGCCGATGGCCGATGGCGTGCACCTGACCGGCGAAGTCGGCGGACTGCCGGCCAACAGCGCGCATGGATTCCACGTGCACGAGAAAGGCGATTGCAGCGCGGTGGACGCCAGCAGCGCCGGCCCGCACTTCAACCCGACCGCGACCACCCACGGCAAGGCCGGCGGTGGCGCGCATCATGCCGGCGACATGGACAATGTCACCGCCAACGCCGAAGGCGTGGCCCGCATCAACGTGCACCTGACCGGCGTGACTCTCGGCGGCGGCGCGCCCAACGACATCGCCGGGCGGGCACTGATCGTGCACGGCTCGCCGGACGACTACACCAGCCAGCCCGCCGGCAACGCCGGCGCGCGCGTGGCCTGCGGGATCATCACCGTCACCCAGTGACGGTCAGGCGGGAACGGCGCAACGCGTCGTTCCCGCTATCGCCCGGCTCAGGGTTGGCCCAGGGCGTCGCGCGGATCCGCATAGCCGGCGCAGTGCGCGAACAGCACCGGAATGCCGTGCGCTTCCAGTACCGCGGCGAATTGCTGCTGGCGGGCGAGGAAATGGTTGTAGGCGCGCTCCAGCCGTTCTTCGGTGGCTTCCTGCGGCGCGTAGCGCGCACGCCAGGCGGAAGGCTCGAACAGCGCGATGCGTACTTCGCCGTCCAGGTAGCGCAGCAGCGGCTCCGGCGATGCGTCCAGCCATTCTTCCCGCTCCGGCGCGAGCAGCGCGGTCTCGATGATCGGCCAGAGCGAATCGAGACCGCCGTGGCCGTACTGCATCGCGGTCATGGCGGCGAGATCATGCAGGGTCAGGTAGCGCGCGTGTTCGATCTGCGCGCCGAAGGCCTGCTGCGCGAGCAGCGCGGTATCGGCCTGGGCCATGCCGGTCTCCAGCAGGATCGCTTCCAACCGTTCGGCAATTTCGGAAACCGTATGGTTCTCGCCGCTGAGCAGGAACGGCAGCACGCGCAGCGGCCCGCCTGCCAGATCGTTCTCGGCGGCGAATGGCAGCGGGACTTCCCCGTGCTCATCCGCGCCGAAGGCGATCATCCGCGGCCCGCTGTTGCGGCCGGGCGCGCGCTGCTGCAGCTCCTGCAGGCGACGATGCAGCGGCCAGCCCGGGCGCAGCGCCTCGGCGGGGTCGAAATGCGCCGCGGCCAGGGTCAGATCCAGATCGCGGATGGCGGGCACCAGCGCAGCCAGGTCGCGGCCAATCCGCTCCACCAGCATGGCGGAGTCGGCGGGCCGCAGCGCGGCCTGCGCAGGGGCGTTTCCGGCGGAGAGTTCCAGCGCCAGGAATCCCTTCACGTCGGCGGTCGTTGCGGATGCGGTCATATCAAGGTTTGGCGGCGATGGAGGGGGGCATTACACTCTCGCATTATGCCTGCCGCCGCCGCGGCTTCCGAACCACCGCACCGTGATGAGGTCCTCCATGCCAGCCGCCCGTCCCGTCGCCATCCTCGGTGGCGTCCGCATTCCGTTCTGCCGGCAGAACACCGCCTACGCGGATGTGGGCAACCTGGGCATGTCGGTGCGTACGCTCGGCGCGCTGGTCGAGCGCTTCGGCCTGCATGGCCAGCAACTCGGCGAAGTGGCGATGGGCGCGGTGATCAAGCATTCCAGCGACTGGAACCTGGGCCGTGAAGCCACACTGTCCTCCGGGCTTTCGCCGCTGACGCCGGGCATCACCCTGCAGCGCGCCTGCGGTACCAGCCTGGACAGCATCATCACCGTCGCCAACAAGATTTCGCTGGGACAGATCGAATCGGGCATCGGCGGCGGTTCGGACACCACCTCCGACGTGCCGATCGTCTACGGCAGGAAGCTGCGCGCGCGCATCCTCGCCGCCAATCGCGCCAAGACCACGCAGGACAAGATCAAGACGCTGGTGAAGGGCTTCAAGTTCAGCGAGCTCAAGCCCGAGTTCCCCGGCGTGGCCGAGCCGCGCACCGGCAAGAGCATGGGCGATCATTGCGAGGACATGGCCAAGGAATGGAACATTTCCCGCGATTCGCAGGACGAACTGGCGGTGGCCTCGCACAAGAAGCTGGCGGCGGCCTACGAGCGCGGTTTCTTCAGTGATCTGATCGCGCCGTTCCGCGGACTGGAGCGCGACAACATCCTGCGTCCGGACACCTCACTGGAAAAGCTCGCCACGCTCAAGCCGGCGTTCGACAAGACTTCCGGGCGCGGCACCTTGACCGCGGCCAACTCCACGCCGCTGACCGACGGCGCCGCCGCGGTGCTGCTGTCCAGCGAGGAATGGGCACGCACGCACGGGCACGAACCGCTGGCCTACCTGCGCGACGCACAGGTGGCGGCGGTTGATTTCGTGCACGGCGAGGGCCTGCTGATGGCGCCGACCGTCGCGGTGCCGGAAATGCTCAAGCGCCACGGCCTGACGCTGCAGGATTTCGATTTCTATGAAATCCACGAAGCCTTCGCCGCCCAGGTACTTTGCACGCTGCGCGCGTGGGAAAGCGAGGACTACTGCCGCAACCGGCTGGGCCTGGACGCGCCGCTGGGCCGGATCGATCCGGAGAAGATGAACCCGAATGGTTCCTCGCTCGCCACCGGCCATCCGTTTGCCGCGACCGGTGCGCGCATCGTCGCCACCGCCGCCAAGGAACTGAAGCAACGCGGTGGCGGCCGCTGCCTGGTGTCGATCTGCACCGCCGGCGGCATGGGCGTGGTCGCGATCATCGAGCGCTGATTCGCACATACACGACCGGGCAGGAGCGCCGTCCCGGCGCGAGCTCCCTCTCGTGGACGCGCGAGGCAATCGGGGAAGAGCTCGCGCGAGAGCTCGCGGCCGGAGGCCGCTCCTACCCTTGCCCCACCTGGTGGGCGGGATGCGCGGTTTGTCAGCCGCGCAGGCGCGGCAGGCCGTGTTCGTCGCGTTCCTCGACCACCGCCGCATCGAAAATCTTCTGCTTCATGTCGCGCCCCGGCAGTTCGATCGCCGGCTCGCCGCGCAGCGCACGCAACGCGTTGGCGAAACTGCGCCGCGCGCTGGCTTCGTCGCCAACAGCGGCGAAACCTTCACCCAGTTCTTCCCATGCGTCCGCCCCGGCTCCCTGCGCCAGCGCGCGGTGCAGGAATTCCTGCGCCTGCGGCCACTGTCCCTGCTGGCGGGCAAGCCGCGCCAGCGTGACCAGCAGCGCGGGACTGGCCGGGTGCGCCTGCAGCCAGCGCTGCGCGCTGGCCCGGCGCGAATCGGCCTTGCCCACCGGCAGCCGTCCATACAGCGCGACCAGGGATTCGTCCCAAAGTGCGTCGATGGCCGACTCCAGGCTGCGGATGGCGGCATCTTCCCAGCGCATCGCGGCCGCGCGCTCGGCATAGGCGGCGACCACCGCGGGATCGTTGCGCAGCGGCTTGGACAGGGTTTCCCAGCGCTCCGCCAGCACGTTGGCATCGCCGGCCTCGCGCACCGCGCGGGCAGCCAGTTCCTTTTCCAGCGTATCGAGCCGACCGCCCGACAGCGACTGTTGTTGCTTCATCGCGCCCAGCAGGCCATAGGCTTCGCCGCTGCGGTTGAGTTGGGCGAGCGCCTGCGCGCGCAGCGAAAGTCCGCGCGGCGGCAGCGGCTGCGCGGCAGGGGATTCCAGCGCGGTCAGCGCTTCGATCGGGGATTGGCGGGCCAGCGCGCGATCGGCGGTGGTCAGCGCATGGGCCGCCGCGCTGCGTTGCGCGAGTGCTTCCAGATGGCGGCGGGCGGCGGCCTCGTCCTCGCGGGCATCGGCCGCGCGCACCGCGGCGATCCGCGCGATTGCGCCCACTTCATCATCCTCGGCGGCGCGTTCCAGCAACTTTTCCGCACGGTTCCAGTGGCCGCCATGCAGATTGTCCAGGCCCTCGATCAGGCGTGCGCGCGCCTGCTTCCGGCGATGCCGAGCCCAGGCGCGGAACGGCAGGGTCAGCAGCTTGAGCAGCAGCCAGATGACCCCGGCGACCAGCAGCAGCGACAGCAGCGCGCGCGGCACATCGGTTTCCCAGTCGTTGCCGCCGAACTCCACGAATACCCGGCCAAAATCACGAGTGTGTTCCTGCGCCAACCATTGCGCGGCGAACACGCCGACGGCCAGCAGGATCAGCAGGATGACGGTGGTGCGGAACACCTTCATGGCACGGTCTCCTCCTCCAGTCGGGGCGCCGTGGCAGCGGGAGGCGGCGCGGTGAAACCCGCGGAGCGCAGGCTGCGCAGCTGTTCCAGGGTACTGCCCAGCAGCGGCACGTCGTCGCGCAGCGGCAGCCGGCGCATCGCCGCCAACTGCTGGCGACCCTGACGCAGTGCCGGTGAATCCGGCCACAACCGGGTGATCCATTGATCGATGCGGTTCAGCGAGGCCTGGAAGCCGGCCGCGTCGCCGCGTTCCAGTGCCGCGTGCGCCAGGCTGATCTCGATGCGCAGCGCGGCTTCGCCGGCATTGCGATCGGAGGGAGCGACGAACGCCGCCTGGCGGCTCGGCCGCACGTCCACCAGCGGCGCCAGCCAGCGCTGCCAGCGGCGTTGCTCGGTCACCGCCGACGCCGCTGCCGCGCGCTGCGGCAACCCCGCCAGGCCCGCGGCGAAAGCGTCCAACTGCCGGCTCAGGCGCGCGCGTGGTCCCGCACCCTGCGCCTCCAATGCCTGGCGCTCCTGCGCGAGGGTCTGCTTCAGATTGAGCAGACGATGATCGTCGATGCCTTCCAGCGCGCCGGCAGCCAATGCGTAGGCACGACGGGCACCGTCGCGATCATCGGCCACGCTCAGCCGCTGCCCGGCCAGCGACAGCAGCATCTCCACTTCGTCCAGACGCAGCGCCTGCGCGCCGTGGCGGCTCGGGTCGGACAATTTGGCGACGCTTTCCTCGAGCAGGGCGCCGCGCTGGCCCAGGCCCAGCACTTCATCGCGCAACACGCGGTTGGTCGCGGCCGCGTCCTGGACACGCTGGGTCAGGGTGCGTTGATCGCGACGCACCGATTCCAGCCGCTGTTCGATGGCGCCCAGGCGTTGTGCGGCATCGGCGGCTTGCGCCTGTGCCTGCGCGTCGCGCGCCTTCCAGCCGCGCCAGCCCAGCGCAGCGACGGCGGCCAGCGCGATCAGCGCCAGCAGCCAGATGAACGCACCGCGGCCGCCGCGGCGATCCCGGTTACCGGAAGGAGAAGGGGAAGGGTTTTCGTCGTTCACTCGACCGTCCTTGTTGTCGTTCTGGCGGGCGTCGTGGGCTCATGCTAGCGGATCGGGCCGCGACAGGGCGGTTTCCGCGGCGTCCAGCATGTGCGCGTTGCGAGGTCCGGCGGCCTGCAGCACGCGCGCGAAACCGGTTTGCGATGCCTGCGTCGCGAGTCGTTCGCTGGCGGCGATCGCCGGCAGGCGCCGCAGCGTTTCGAGTGCGGTCGACGGCAGTTGCGCCACCAGCCGTTCGAGCGCACCGCCGCTGCTGATCAACACGCAGGCCGGCGCGCGCAACTGTTCCAGCGCACGCAGGCTGCGCGCCGACACGGCCACGTCCGTTCGTTCATAAACGTCGGCGCGTTCCAGGCGTGCACCGCGCTCCGCCAGGCTGGGCGCCAGCAGGTTGCGGCCGGCCGGCGCGGTCACGAAGCCGATCCGTTTGCCCGCGATCGCTTGCAGTTCGGGCAGGGCCAGCAGGCCTTCGCTGTCCATCCGCGCGGGCGCCGAGACCCGAGCGATGCCCTGGCGACGCAGCGCGTGCGCGGTGCCACTGCCCACGGCGAGCCACGTCTGCCCCGGCGTGGCCTGCAGACGCTGCAGGCTCGCGGCGGCGGCAACGGCCGCCGGGCTGGTGAACAGCACGAGGTCGCCTTGCAGGGCACGCGCCAGGGCTGCGCGCGCGGCTTCGTCCCCGCGCACGGCGATCCGCCACGGCGACAACGCCAGCAGCCCGGCGCCGCGCCGCGCCGCCGCGCGGCGCAGCGCTTCATGCCCGCCCTGCGGCCGCAGCGAGATCACGTACCATCCTGCGTCTTTATCCGAAGCCATGGGCGGATTATCCGTGATGAATGCCGAAGCCGCGCTGGAACGCCTGCGTGCGTATTGTCGCGGGATGCCGCCGGTCGCCGCCATGCAGGTGGAGGTTGCCGGCTACGCGGATGGCGTACTGCGCCTGACGGCTCCGCTGGCGCGGAACGTCAATGACAAGGGCACTGCGTTCGGCGGCAGCCTGACTTCGCTGATGACGGTGGCTGGCTGGGGACGGATCACGCTCGGCCTGGATCTGGCCGGTGAATCCGCCGAGGTATATGTGGCGGACAGCAACATCCGCTATCTCGCGCCGCTGCGTTCGGATCTGCAGGCCGAAGCGCGGCTGGCGCCGGGCGAGTCCTGGGAGACCTTCCTGGCCACCCTGCGCCAGCGCGGGCGGGCGCGGATCCAGGTCGAGGCGGTGGTGTGCTTGCCCGATGGCGGCGCGGCCACCACCTTGAGCGGTCGTTTCGTCGCCATCGCGAGGCGGTAGGATGGGGGTACCTGTGGGGGAGGGGAACCGATGCCGATGAGCCTGCGCTGGGTACTGCTGGTGGTTCTGGCGATCGCCGCGTTCGGTGTGCAGGCCGCGGGAGGGCGGCAACGGGCCAAGCTGGAACAGGCCCAGAACGCCTACGCGGCGGCGATTCGCTGGGGCGATTTCGAAGGCGCATGGACCTTCGTCGAGCCCGCCTACGCCGCGGCGCACCCGATGGGCGAATTCGAGCTGCGGCGCTACGAGCAGGTCCAGGTATCCGGCTATCGCGACCTGTCCAGCCTGGTGGAACCGGACGAGGTGGTCGTGCGCCTGATCGAGGTCCGGGTGATCAACCGCCATACCCAGGCCGAGCGGACCCTGCGCTACCGCGAGCGCTGGCGCTGGGACGCCGAGGGCAAGCGCTGGTGGCTGGTCGGTGGCCTGCCGGACTTCTGGGAAGGCGAATAGCGCCCCCGCCGCAGTCCGCGCCGCTATGCGACAATCGCGGTTTGCCCAGACCCGCGTATTCCCGTGAGTTTCGAAAAACTGCAGGCGTTCGTCGCCCATAGCCCGGTCCTGTCGCTGCTGCTCGTCGGCCTGACCGCGGTGATCATCTACACCGAAATCGCCCGCCTGTTCCGCGGCTACAAGGCCCTGCGCCCGGCCGAGCTCACTGGTCTCATCAACCGTGAGAACGCGTTGGTGGTGGATCTCTCGGCCACCGGCGATTTCGAAAAGGGGCACATCGCCGGCAGCCGCAACGTCGCGCCCAGCCAGTTCGACCCGGAGAGCAAGCTGCTGTCCTCGGCCAAGGCGCTGCCGGTGGTGATGGTGTGCCGCAATGGCCAGGCGTCCGCGGACGCGGCCAAGCGCCTGAAGAAGGCCGGCTTCACCCAGGTGTACTGGCTGGATGGCGGCATCGCCGCCTGGCAGCAGGCCGACCTGCCGCTGATCAAGGGCCGCTGAGCCGCCCTTGATTCCGGGCGGGCGCGTCGCCAAGACATGCCATAATCACCCTCTTTACTTTCCGTTCAACCGAATTCCCGGAGTTTCGAAATGTCCGAAGAAACCAACAACGGCGCCGTCGCGCCGGCCGAAGCTGGCGCCGCGTTCACCGTCGAGAAGATCTACGTCAAGGACGTTTCGTTCGAAGTCCCGGGTGCGCCAGCCATCTTCACCGAGAACGTGCAGCCGGACCTGCAACTCAACCTCAACCAGCGCGTGCAGCGCCTGAACGAGAACGCGTTCGAAGTCGTGCTCGGCGTCACCCTGACCTGCAAGGCCGGCGACAAGACCGCGTACGTGGCCGAAGTCCAGCAGGCCGGCATCTTCGGCCTGGTCGGCCTGGAGCCGCAGGCGGTCGACGTGCTGCTCGGCACCCAGTGCCCGAACATCCTGTTCCCGTACGTGCGCCAGCTGGTCAGCGACCTGGTCCAGTCCGGCGGCTTCCCGCCGTTCTTCCTGCAGCCGATCAACTTCGACGCCCTGTACGCCGAAACCCTGCGCCAGCGCGCCGCGCAGCAGGGTGGCGACGGCGAACTGGCCAACACGGAACCGGCGGGCAACGCCTGATTCATGAGGCACAATCCCGTCGTGGCGCGAACCGCGCCGATGGGGGTGACGCATGGCTGATTCGTTGAGGATCGCCGTCCTCGGCGCGGGCTCCTGGGGCACCGCGCTGGCGACCCTGATGGCCCGCAACGGCCATCAGGTCGTGCTGTGGGGTCGCGACGAAAAAGTCGCGGCCGCGATCGATGCGCAGCACGAGAACCCGCGCTACCTGCCGGGCATCGCGTTGCCGGAAAGCCTGCGCGCCACCACCGATCTCGCCACCGCCATGCAAGGCGCCGAACTGGTGCTGGTGGTGGTGCCGTCGCATGCGTTCACCGAAACGCTGAAGCTGGTCGCCCCGCTGCGGCCGGCCGGCGCCGGCGTCGCCTGGGCCACCAAGGGCTTCGAGCCCGGTTCGGGACGCTTCCTGCATGAGGTCGCCGAGGAAATCCTGGGCGCGGACGTGCCGCTGGCCGTCGTCACCGGCCCGTCCTTCGCCAAGGAAGTCGCACTCGGCCTGCCGACCGCGGTCACCGTGCATGGACATGACGCCGGCTTCGCCCAGTTGATGGCCGAAGTGCTGCATGGCCCGGCGTTCCGCGCCTATACCGGCGACGACATGGTCGGCGCCGAACTGGGCGGCGCGATGAAGAACGTGCTGGCCGTGGCCACCGGCGTCGCCGATGGCATGCAGCTGGGACTGAATGCGCGCGCCGGCCTGATTACCCGCGGCCTCAACGAGATGTTGCGACTGGCCGCGGCAATCGGCGGCAAGCCGGAAACCCTGATGGGCCTGGCTGGCCTGGGCGATCTGGTGCTCACCGCCACCGGCGATCTCTCGCGCAA
This sequence comes from Pseudoxanthomonas sp. 22568, assembly GCF_052044485.1. Classification (NCBI taxonomy): domain Bacteria; kingdom Pseudomonadati; phylum Pseudomonadota; class Gammaproteobacteria; order Lysobacterales; family Lysobacteraceae; genus Pseudoxanthomonas; species Pseudoxanthomonas sp. 22568. The sequence continues at coordinate 321,770 of NZ_JBQENC010000005.1, read as the reverse complement.
CCGGCGGCTGGGCCTGGCGCTGGGGCGTGGCCAGCCGATCCAGGAAGCGATCCGCGAAATCGGCCAGGTGGTCGAATCCATGCAGGCCGCCGACGAAGTGATGCGCCAGGCGGAGCGGCACGGCATCGACCTGCCGATCTCCAGCGCGGTCCGTGCCGTGTTGCATGGCGAGATAACGCCCACGCTGGGCCTGCAGCAACTGCTGGCGCGCGAACAGAAACCGGAATATCCGGAGACGCTGTTCAAGTAAGCCGTCGAGCGGATCGAGGATGCAGAAAGCCCGGTCATTGGCCGGGCTTTTTTATGGTTGCCGGGAAGTGGACTCGCCATTCGGTGGTTGAGGAGCGGCTACATTTCGCGCCAAGAGCAAATCCCCCTCAGTCCCCCTTCTTCGAAGGGGGGAGGCAAAGCGGGTTCCCCTACGCGGTCGAGTCGTTGATAGCCCCCTTTAAAAAAGGGGACGGGCACCTGCGTAGCGGGTGACGGGGGATTTGCTCTTGGCGGAAAAGCAAAATGCCCCTCAACCACCGGATGGCGGGCCATCTCCATCTTCGAGGCCGGAGAAACGGCATTCGCGCCGCTTGGACCAGAAAAGAGAAGCCCGGCTTGTGGCCGGGCTTCGGGTCGCGACGCGGGGAGAGAGAGACACGTCGCGGGAGGCGGTGTGGCTTCCTGGATTACCAGCTGAAGCGCGGACCGACGAACCACTGGGTATCACCACCGTCGACGACCTTCACGTCGGCCGAGGCGCTCCAGTTCGGGGTGAACTTCACCTGCGCGCCGAGGCGGCCGTAGAAGTCACCGTCATAGTCGTCGCCGTCTTCGTAACCGGCCAGGGCATAACCGTTCAGGCGGTTGGTCAGTGCGCTGTTCACGCCGACTTCGACGCTGTAGCCATCGGCGCTGAAACCGGGAACGCGGATGCCGGACGGCGTGGTGAAGCGATCGGTCTTGACCTTCTCGTAGGCCACGCGGGTCAGCAGGTCCACGCGCTTGGACAGCTCGTGGTTGTAGCCGACGCCGACGCGCCACTGGTCGAAGTCGACCTTCACGTCGTCCACTTCCTGCTGGCTGTAATCAGCGAACAGGTGGAAGTTCGGGTGGATGGCCACCGAGCCCTTCAGCGCCCAGCCGTCGGAATCCGGACCATCGATGTTCGTCTTGGTGTAGCCGCCTTCCACGTAGTTGTAGGAGACGCCATCGGCCGCGGAGGCGGCGAACGGCAGGGCGGCCAGCAGGGTCAGGGCAAGCAAGGACTTCTTCATACGCTCAAACCTCTATTTTTTTAGTTGGTATCCAGCGCTGAGGAGGTGATCCGTTCGCTGCTGGTGATGTGAATTATCCGTTAGCGCCCTCAATGTGCCCTGAATATCAAACTGAGCAGTACATAAATTGAAGAGTGATTTGCGGAACTTTCGGCACATGAGCAGGCGGCCGAAAAACGCAGGCCGGCGCGCAAAGTCAGCCTTTCATCACGTGCGGGATTCCTGCACGCATCCCACACCGGCGACGACCTAGCGTTGCGGGTGTCGAGGAAAGGAAACGAGGAGCAGGTCATGGCCGCATCCCCGCACGAAAAAGCGCACGACGGCAATCATCGGGCATCGGGTCACTACCGGCGCCTGCTGGTGATGATCGCGCTGTCCTTCGCGGTCATGTACCTGTTGATGTATGCGATGGTCGATCGTCCCGGCAACGTCTTCCACAATCTCAACCAGATCTACATGGCCGGCTTGATGGCGGCGCCGATGCTGCTGATCGAGGTTCTGCTGATGCGGAGCATGTATCCGGATCGCCGGCTCAACCTGCTGTTGGCTGTTTGCGCACTTGTCGTCGCACTGGTGTGCTGGCTGGGTATCCGCGGACAGTGGGCCATCGGTGACCAGCAGTTCCTGCGCTCGATGATTCCCCACCATGCGGGCGCCGTCCTGATGTGCCGGAAGGCGGAACTGGACGCGCCGGATCTGCGCCGCCTGTGCGACGGCATCATCCGCGGCCAGGAAGCCGAGATCACGCAGATGAAATCCCGGCTGGAATGAGGGCGTCGGCGACCCTGCTTGTGCCGGAACCGCGTCAGGCGTTCGCCGGCACCCTGCGCCGGAACAGATACAGCACCGCACCGATCACCAATGCGACCGCGGCGGCAAGCAGGTTGCCGATGTTGGCGCTGGCGAGCAGGCCGAGCGACAGGATCAGCGCGGCCAGCGGAATCAGCGGGCCACCGGGCAACTTCAGCGCGCCTGGATGGTCGGCGTAGCGACGCTGCAGCACGAGCACCGACAGTGTGGTGCCGATGTAGGCACACAGGCGTGCCACCACCGACAGCAGCGCGAGCTGCACGAAAGAGCCGGACAGCGCCAGGGCCAGAGCGAGCACGCCCTGGGTCACGATCGCCACCGCGGGGGTATGGAAGCGCGGGTGGATGCTGGCGAGCGCGCGCGGGCCGAAGCCGTCTTCCGCCAGCGAGTACAGCACGCGGGGACCGAACAGCATGGTGTTGCTGTTCGTACCGAGGATGGAAATGGTCGCGCCGACGGTCAGGATCAGCGCCAGGCCCTCGCCGCTGAAACTGGCGGCGGCATCCGCCAGCGGGGTCTTCGACAGGGCCAATCCCGCCAGGGTGCCTTGCGCGACCAGTTGCACCGCCGCATAGATCAGGGTGACGGTGGCGATCATCGTGAGCAGCGCAAACGGTACATCGCGCCGCGGATTCTTGAACTCGCCGGCCGCCGCGGGGATGTTCTCGAAACCGGCATAGGCGAACAGCAACAGCAATGCCGCCTCGCCCAGATTGCGCATCGGCGGCAGTTCCCCGCTGCGAAGCAGATCGATATCGACGTAGAACACGCCGATGAGGATGAACAGCGCCAGCGGGAGCAGCTTGCCGATGACCAGCGCCACGCCGGTGCGTGCGGCCGACTTCACGCCGATGACGTTGATCAGGGTCAGCAGGCCCAGCGAGCCCACCACGACCGCCAGGCGTCCGCCACCGGACGCGGCTGGCGCCCAGAAACGCGCGGTCGCATCCGCCAGGCCGTTGCTGAGCGCAGCGGCCGAGGCGATGCGGGTCAGCCAGACCATCCAGCCGATCTCGAAGCCGACGAACGGGCCGAACGCTTCCCGCGCATACAGGTAGCTGCCGCCGGGCTGATCGAAATAGCTGGCTGCCTGCGCGTAGCACAGCACGAGCAGGGCAACCGCGAGGCCTGCCAGCAGCACCGCCCATACACTGGCCGGACCCAGCAGCACCGCGGTGGCGGCCGGCAGCAGATAGATACCGCTGCCGATGACGTCATTGATGGACAGTCCGACGATCTGCCAGCGGTTGACCGCGCGGACGAAGCCGGGATTGGGGGCGGCGTCGCTCATGGGGCGGCCTCCGTGATCGCGGGCAATTGCCAGTCGGCGCGCAGGCGCCGGTACTCGGCCTCGGGCAGCAACACGAACACCGGATGCCGCTTGTCATCCAGCCAGGCGAGCAGGCGATCCATCATCGGCTCGGCCATGGCGGTGCAGCCCGCGGTCGGTTCGCCGGGCGCCTTCCACAGATGGGCGAAGATGCAACTGCCGGCACCACTGACGTTGTCGGGATTGTGCTGGATCACGAAGCCTTCCTTGTAGCGGACATCGCCATCGGCGTGCAGGTCGCGGCGCATCGGTTCGGTCGAGCCTTCGACCGCGGCCGCGCCGACCCGCTCGCTGTCGACGATGCGGTTGTAGAGCGGCGAGGCGGGCACGTCGATGCAGTAATGCGACGCCTGCATCGGCGCGTAGGTCAATCCGGTGTCGCGCTGGGCGGCATAGCCGAAGGCTTCGCCCAGGGTGAACACGCCGGCCGGCGCCCTGCCGTCGCCTTCCCGTTTCTGCGGGCCGTCCGCCTGCGCGGGATGCAGGCCACGTCCCCACGCGGCACCGCTGCGGCCGATGGTGACCGGTACCGGCGATTCCGTGGCACGCCAGCCCTCGCCGAGGCGTTCGAACGCCTGCATCCTCCCCCCACTGGCGTCCCAGCCTGGCGTTACGACCAGGATCAGTTGTTGCGCCTGCCGCCAGGCCGATGCCACCTGCGCCGTCGCCGGGGAGGACGCCGCATGGGCCGGAAGGCTGGCCGCCAGGGCGGTGGCCAGCACGAGGTTCGACAGCGCGAAGCGGAACACAGAGGCCATGGCGGCTCCGGGACGGGGATCAGGAATCCAGCAGGTGCTGGATCCTTTCCAGATTGATGTTCAACTGCCGATGGCGGTCGTCGTGGTTGTGGCACAGCAGGACGAACAACACGTCCAGCAGGTACTGCAGCGAGGAACGATAGAGCAGAGCTTCGACGTGCGGCGCGGAATCATGCGCCGACACCACCAGCGATGTGTCGGCATGCGCCCGCAGCGGATTGGAAGTATGCCGGGTGATCGACACCACCTTGCCTTCGGCGTCCTGGAACTGCCGGCTGATCTGCGAGAGCGTGGGCAGCTTGCCGAACTCGGAGAACACCAGCAGCACATCACCGGGACGGGCCGCCGACAGGTTGGCCATCATCAGGATGGGATCGGCATGGTGCACGGTCAGCACACCCAGCAGCGACAGGCGCATCGCGAACTCGCGCGCGAACAGGCCGTCGTCGCCCAGGCCGTAGACGAACACCTTGCCCGCGCCATGGATCAGGCCGGCGATGTGTTCGATGTTGGCTGGCGGATTGAGCAGCCGGGTTTCTTCCTCGGCGGCGGCCTTGCCACGGCGCAGGCCGGCCTCAAGGCGCTGGTAGGCGCTGTTTTCGCCTTCCGCGTCGCCCGCGTCTTCGGCCTGCCGCGGCTGCGGCGCGCCGCCATTGCGGGCCACGGCCTCGCCGATGGAGAACTTGAGATCCGGATAACCCTTGAAGCCGAACTTCTGCGCGAACTTCACCACGCTGGACTGGCTGATGCCCAGTGCGCTGGCCAGTTGCTGCGAGGAGTAGTCGCGCAGCAGGTGGGCGTTCTCGAGGATGAAGTCGGCGATGCGGCGTTCGATCGCCGACATGTGGTCGCGTTCGGATCGGATTTTGACCAGGGGCGGCATGTGCGCTCTTTATCCCATCCTGTGTCGGGTCGGTCCAGGGGTCAGACCGAAATCAGTTCCAGGCCATGGATGGTCTGGATGCCCAGGCCCGGCGCGTCGGTGATGGAGATCTCCGATTCGTTGAAGATGACCCCGCCCTCCACCGGGTTGAACTGGCACAGCGAGGGGCCGTCCAGGTCCACCTTGGTGATCGATTGCGATTTGGCGACCGCCAGGTGCACCGCCGCGGCAACGCTGATGCTGGTCTCCAGCATGCAGCCGATCATGCATTCCACGCCGTACAGCGAGGCGATGTCGGCGATGCGCACCGCGTTGGAAATGCCACCGGTCTTCATCAGCTTGATGTTGATGATGTCGGCCGCGCGCATCTTGATCAGATCGATGACCTCGGTGGGACCGAACACGCTCTCGTCGGCCATCACCGGGGTATGTACCCGGTCGGTGACGTACTTCAGGCCATCGATGTCCTGCGCCTTGACCGGCTGTTCCAGCAGCTCAAGCACCACGCCGGCGTCTTCCAGGTTGTGCATGGCGAAGACCGCCTGCTTGGCGGTCCAGCCCTGGTTGGCGTCCAGGCGCAGCAGCGCGCGTCCTTCCACCGCCGAATAGATTGCCTTGACCCGCTCGATGTCCAGGCCGATGTCCTTGCCCACCTTGATCTTCAGCGATTCGAAACCGCGCTCGACCGCGTTGATCGAGTCGGCCACCATCTTGTCGATGTAGTCGACGCTGATGGTGATGTCCGTGGTGATCACCGGATCGCCGCCGCCGAGTATCTTGTAAAGCGGCGCGCCATACAGCTGGCCGAACAGATCGTAGACGGCGATTTCGACCGCGGCCTTGGCGCTGGTGTTGCGCTCCAGCGCGGTCTGGATGAGATGGGTGATGTGGTTGAGGTTGGCGATTTCCTGGCCGATCAGGCGCGGTTTGATGAAACGCGCGATGGCCTCGATGATCGAACCATGGGTATCGCCGGTGATCACCGCGGTGGCCGGCGCTTCGCCGTAGCCGACATGGCCGGTATCGGTGCGCACGATGACCACGATGTCCTCCACCGTATCGACCGTGCGCAGGGCCGTCTTGAAGGCGGTTTTCAGCGGCACGCGCAGCATGCCGAACTGGATGTCGGTGATTTTCATGGGGGCCTTAGGGGCGGATTCTCTGGATGCTGTAGATGCGATCGATGAAGGTCTTGTCGCCACCGGCCAGCAGTGGCTCCAGCGGAGTCACCGACACGGCGTTGAGCGAGGCGCGGACCAGCTGGCCGCGGCCATCCTTGTAGGTGATGCCGGTGGTGTCGTGGATCAGGTAGGTCTGGCCGTTCTCCTTGCCGATCACCATCATCACGTGGCCAGGGATGTAGATCAGATCGCCCACCTGCAGATCGCGGATGACCTTCATGCGCGCTTCGCGATCATCCTTGTCGGTGAAGGCGATGCGGTTGAGCGCCGGGCTCACGCCCTGGTCGCTGGTGTTGCGCGGCAGTTCCACCCCGAAGCTGCGGTAGACCTCGGACACGAAGCCGCTGCAGTCGCGGGTGTTGTAGGAGTGGCCCCAGCCGTAGCGTTCGCCGAGGAACTTGAAACCCTGCCGCAACAGTCGCGCCGGGGTAAGTGGAAGGTACTCGGTGCCGACGTCGGCGTTCTTCGGCAGCAGCGCCGGGACCAGCTCCAGTCTGCCGTCCGTGCCGCGCACCGGCAGCTGGATGACCCAGGACGTGTACGGATGCTGGCCATTCACCGGCTTGTCGGCCGGCCAGTCGCTCAACAGCGGCACGCGCACGCCCATGTCCAGTTGCAGTTCCGACACGCCGGGTTGTTCCGGCGTATGCACCGTATGCACCGTCGGACCGGTGACGATCAGCGTCGGCGTGCGATGGGCGTAGCCGAACACCTGTTCGCGCGCGCCTTCGGCCAGGTAGGCGTTTTCAATCCAGGCCGCATACAGCGGGCTGATCACGAACGACCACTGGCGATCGCGGCTTTCGTGCAGGACCACCACCGGCGTGCCCGGGAACAGCGCGCTTTCCTGGAAGCGATCGATGTCCGTGTCGCCCGGCTCGCGGAAGACCCGCAGCCGGGTCGGGAAGGTACGCAGGTCGGCGCGCCTGACCACCAGCGCGTAGCGCACGTCGGTCCGCGCCGGCACCGAGTCGAGCGCGGCATTGGCGACGATGGCGTCAAGCGCGGCCTTGTCGACCGGCTGTCCCTTCGCGTCATACAGCGTTCGGGTGGGCGGGCTGGACAGCTTGCCCACCCATTCGCGCAATTCCTCGGCGCTGAACTGCGCCGGCAATCCCTCGATGTCGTGGACCGAGCGGTCCAGCTCGTGCAGGCGCTCGTTCTGGGCGGCGATCGCCCGCGGCTCCAGGACGACGCGATCCGGCTGCGCGAGCTTGTCGATCCAGTACTGCGGATCCAGGTGCCGGTCCTCCACTCCAATGACGGCGTGCGCGGGAACCGGCAGCGCGGGTGCCGGTTCGCGGGCCAGCAATCCGCCCGCCGGCAGGACCAACAGGGCGGAAAGGAGCAGGCCAGGCATGCGACGGCCCCGCATTCCGGAGGCCGGGTGCGCAACCCGCGAGGCGAATGTTGGCGCGGCATGTCGCCGGGCCGGACCACCGGTGTCTTGTTTCATTTGCCTCCCCTCGGAACGGATGCGACGGCCTGGTGTTGCACGGACGGCAAACGACCGGGTCGATTCCGAGGAATATTTACTTCTTTTTCTGAAAGATTCAAGAATAAATTATTGACCGGGTTCTCCGGTCGTGTTACACAACGGTGACCAGTCGGCTGAGGGGCAAGTGATCGACGTGGACGCCAGCGGGGGCCAGCGAAACCGTTCCATTCGAAGGGAGCACCGGAGTGCCGGGCGTTCCGTGCGCGTGCGTGCGACTGCATGGCCGATATTACTCCTGATGGCCCTCGTCGCGTCCAGCGTTGCCGGCGAATTGCCGCCGCCGGCGCCACCGGCCATCGTCGCCCAGGTGGATGCGGGCCGTTTCGCCGAGGCCGAACAGGCCATCGCGCGTGCGCTCGCCCAGCCCGGCCTGGACGATGAACAGCGTGACGCGCTGCAATACGAACGCGAGCGCATGCGCCGGATCCGGCTGGATTTCCGGCTCACCGAAGCGGATGTGCTGGCACAGCTGCGTAAGCAGATTCCGGATCTGAAGCCGGAGGAATTCGCCGCCTGGGATCAGGCCAACCGGATCGAGCGGCTCACCATCGACGGCGAGAAGCGCTACTTCAGCCGCTCGGTGTCGAACCTGTTCCGCCTGTATCCGGATGTCGCCGCGCGTCGCGCGCCGCCGGTCAAGCCGTTCTCCGAGGGCCCCTTCGAACGCCTGCACCCGCATCATCGCGAGGCGCTGGAACAGGCACGCGCCACCGGTGCCAACAGCATCGCGCCGCGCCGCTTGCGGGTCACCCAATCACTGGTGGTGAAACCGGATGCCGTTCCGGCCGGCGAAACGGTGCGCGCCTGGATTCCTTATCCGCAGGCGATTGCGGGACAGCAGGAACACATCCGTTTCATCGGCAGCACGCCGGAGAAATCGCGGATCGCGCCCGAAGGCACGCCGCAACGTACCGTCTATATGGAGCAGACCGCACGGGCCGGGCAGCCGACGCGGTTCTCCATCAGCTATGAACTGACCATCCACGCGCGCCACTTCGATCTCGATCCGGAAAAGGTCGTAGCGACCGCCGCGACACCGGAACTGGCGCCCCACCTGGGCGAGCGCGGGCCGCACATCGCATTCACGGACGACATCAAGCGCTTCTCCGCGCAGGTGGTCGGAGACGAGAAGAACCCCTACCGCATCGCCAGGAAGCTGTTCGACGCGGTGGACCGGATTCCCTGGGGTGGCGCGCGCGAATACTCGACCATTTCCAACATCAGCGACTATGCCCTGCACTCGGATCATGCCGACTGCGGCCAGCAGACCCTGCTGCTGATGACGCTGCTGCGCTACAACGGCATCCCCGCGCGCTGGCAGTCAGGCTGGACCTACTCGGACGAGGAGGTCGGCTACGACAACATGCATGACTGGGGCTGGATGTACCTGGCGCCCTATGGCTGGGTACCGATGGACGTCACCACCGGCGCGCTGCAGAGCGACGACGCGGGCCTGCGCGACTTCTACTTCGGCGGCCTGGACGCCTACCGCATCAGCTTCAACAACGACTTCTCGCAGCCGCTGGTGCCAGCCAAGCAGCATTTCCGCTCGGAAACGGTGGATTCGCAGCGTGGCGAGGCCGAGTGGCGTGGAGGCAACCTCTATTTCGATCAATGGGACTACCAGTTCGAATGGACCATGCTGCCCATCGCGGGCAGTGACCAGTAAACCGGGCGGGATCACTTCAACACCTAGCAGGAGAGAGCGGGGATGAATGGCAAGACCTTGAAGAAAGCAGCGCTGTGTATCGCGCTGGGCACGTGCATCGCGTCAATGGCGCCGATGGTGATGGCGCAGGCCGTGAATGGTTCGGTGGTGGGCCGCACCACGGCCGGGGATCAGATCACGGTGACCAACACCGCGACCGGTCTGACACGAACGGTCACTGCAGGCGAAAACGGTGAATATCGCCTCGCCCAATTGCCGGTGGGAAATTACTCTCTGCAGGTCGTCCGCGGCGGGCAGCCGGTTGGGGAGCCCGTGCAAATCTCCGTCAACCTGGGCAGTGCGACGACCATCAACCTGAATAACGAAGGCGCCATCGACATGGCTGCCGTGCAGGTGGTTGGATCGCGCATCATCACGCCCGTGGACGTCCGATCGACCGAGTCTGCACTGAATATCAGCGCGGAGGAGTTGTCCCGCCTGCCAGTGGACCGCGATGTTGCGTCGGTGGCATTGCTCGCGCCGGGCGTGGGCAAGGGCAATGCCGGTTTTGGCGGTATTTCATTCGGCGGGTCCTCGGTCGCGGAGAACGCCTTCTACGTCAACGGCCTGAACGTCACCGATTTCTACAATCGCGTGGGGTTCTCCGAAGCGCCGTTCTCGTTCTACGACCAGTTCGAGGTCAAGACGGGGGGCTATTCCGTAGAGTTCGGCCGGACCACCGGTGGTGTCGTCAATGCGGTGGCCAAGTCTGGCGGCAACGAGTTCCATTATGGAGCGGAATTGGTATGGACGCCGGAACAGTGGCAGGCGTCGGCACGCGACAGTTACTTTGACGGCGAACGCTACCTGACACGCAGCCGCGACAAGTCTGATTCCACCAAGCTCAATGTGTGGGCATCGGGGCCCATCATCCAAGATCGCCTGTTCTTCTTCGCCATGTACGAGGGCCGCAAGCAGGAACCCGTCAACACGGATGATGCCGGCGCCACTCTCACGGAAGGCGATGGCAACGACGGTTTCTGGGGTACGACCATCGACTGGCAGATCACCGACCGGAACCGACTGAGTCTGATGGCATTCTCCAACCAGAATCGGGTCGACAGCGAGGTCTATGACTACGACTTCGACGGGAGTGGAAAGGGAGAAAAGATAAACGAGATCTATGAGGAGACCGGTGGCCGCAACTGGGCCGCGACCTGGTCTTCATCCCTGACAGACGACCTCTCGATGAAGCTGATGTATGGCCGCAATGAGCGGCAAAGCAAGCAGGGGTCGCCGTTGGATGCCTCGTGCAACTACGTGACCCGGGCGGGAGGGGTGCCGAATCCAGGCGTGCCGGTGGGGTGTACCACCAACTCCTCGGTCTATGACCGCGAAGATACCCGCAAGCAGATGCGCGCCGACTTCGAATGGCAACTGGGTGATCACCTGCTGCGCTTCGGATATGACCGGGAGGAGAATGTTTCCGAACTCGATCAGTACTATCCCGGCCCCGGTGGGCTTCAATACAACGTCTACACCACCACGCCGGGGGCAACCATTCCGAACTCTGGTGGTGGTGTCGTTCCGCCAGGCTATACAGCCTACGTCCGCACGCGCCAGTATTCGGTGTCCGGTAATTTCGAGACCATCAATACCGCGTTCTATCTGGAGGACAACTGGCAGGTCACTGATCGCCTGATGCTGAATCTCGGAATCCGCAATGAAGCCTTCGACAACAAGGACGCGGAAGGGCGCAGTTACATTAAGATGGACAACATGTGGGCGCCGCGGTTCGGCTTCTCGTTCGACGTCAAGGGGGATGGGACGACCAAGTTGTTCGGCAATGTCGGACGCTACTTCCTGCCGGTTGCCAATGTGATCAACATCAAGCAGGCAGGTGCATTGCTGGATGCGCGTACTTATTATGGCTTCGATGGGTGGGAAATTCGCGATCAGGGCGGCAGCCAGTACGCGGTTCCGATCCTCGGCCCGCAGTTTGGCTTCTATGACGGACAGGGCAACGGCACCGTGGGCGATCTCCGTGCGGAAGTCGACCGTGACATGGATCAGGTGTACCAGGACGAACTGATCATGGGTTTCCAGCAGCAGATCAGCGAAACCTGGTCCTGGGCCTTGCGCGGTGTGTATCGTCGCCTCAACAACGCCATCGACGATATGGAGATCTCCGCGACGGGTGCGTGCGGCGGAGATGGCTACATCGGTTGGGTAATGGCGAACCCCGGCAAGGAAGTCACCGTCTGGGGAGATACCAACTGTGACGGCGACGCCGATGGTTGGGTGACGGTGGATACCAAGCGTGAAGGCTGGGCTATGTACGATGCGGATGGCAACTACCTCGGCCAGCGCGGCTGGGTGGAACCCAAGCGCACCTACAAGGCACTCGAGCTGCAGTTCGATCGGGCGTGGGATGGCAAGTGGGCGTTCAATGCGTCGTACACCATGTCCTGGAGCCAGGGCAATGCAGAAGGGCCGGTCAACACAGACACCAACTTCGGTGATACCGGTCGTACCGAAAACTTTGATGATCCCTGGGTGAACTTTGGAGGCTACGGACCATTGGCCAATGATCATCGCCACCAGATCAAACTGCGTGGTGTCTACGCATTGAATGACTACTGGCAGGTAGGCGCTACTCTGGATGCCCGTTCCGGTGGTCCAATCACCGCATTCGGTGTGGGAAATCCGTATGACGCCACCCCCTATCACAGCTACTACATCTGTGTGGCGAATTGTGATTCGGAGGTGTCGCAGGACCGGGTCTACCAGTATTCGCCGCGTGGTGGAGCGGGCCGCATGCCGTGGACATTCGATGTGGGAGCAAACGTAGCCTACGAACGATCTTTCGGAGCAGCCAAGTTCAAGGCTAAGCTGGCGTTTTTCAATGTATTCAACAAGCAGCAGCCGATTTGGGTCTACCAAGAGCTCGAACCCGGCATTGGCGATCGGGATCCTTTCTTCGGCAAGGAACGCTTCCTGCAATCTCCTCGCTATGGCCAGTTGACCGTTTCGCTGAGCTACTGACGAAGGAGCCGGCCGGCCCGCGATCNCGGGCCGGCCGCATGCCCGATGGACATATTCCCATCTCACAGCCGGAAGCTTCGCTCGCTTCCCTACCTGGTGCTGGCGGGCCTTTTCTTGTGTTCGACCACGAAGGCTTCCGACCTGTTCGAGCATGCCTTTTCGGACACCTATGCGCGCTATGCGTTGCCTGGCATGGCGGTGGCGATAATCGAAGACGGCAAGGTCGTCTACCAGCGCACCGAAGGCGAGCTGGCCGTGGGCACTGGCCAGCACATCAACCCCGACACCCTCTTCAAGATCGCGTCCAACAGCAAGGCCATGACCGCCGCCGTGCTGGCCCGGCTGGTCGATCAGGGAAAGCTGGAATGGAACGATCCGGTCACCAAGTACCTGCCGCAGTTCCGCATGAACGATCCGTGGGTGACGCGGAACATGCAGGTGCGGGATCTGCTGATCCACAACAGCGGCCTGGGTCTTGGCGCCGGGGATTTGATGCTGTGGCCGGAGCCCAATGACTTCACCCGTCGGGACATCATCGCCGGGCTGCAACATCTCAAGCCGACCCACGGCTTCCGTTCGCACTATGCCTACGACAACCTGCTGTACGTGGTCGCTGGCGAAGTGGCGGCGGCGGCGGGCGGTGCGCCTTATGACGTTCTGGTGCGGAAGGAGCTTTTCGAACCACTGGGAATGACCCGCTGCCAGGTTGGCGAGTGGAACCGCGAAAAGGTTGGCAACGTCGCCCAGCCGCATATGCGCACCGCCGCGGGCAATGTACCGATTCGCGAAGACGGCGCCATCGTTCCCGACATCACCTCGATGGCCGCCGGCGGCATCCGCTGCAGCCTCAACGACATGCTGACCTGGATGCGCACGTGGCTGTCGCCGGAACGACAACCGGCTTGGCTCAGCGCCGAACAGCGGCGCGCGGTGTGGACGGCGCACATGCCGATGCCGGTTTCCGCGCGGATGCGCGAGTGGGACAACAGCCACTTCTCCGCCTACGGCTATGGCTGGCGCCTGTCCGATGTCGACGGCGTCTGGAAGGTCGCGCACACCGGCACGCTGGCCGGCATGTATTCCTCGGTCATCCTGCTGCCGGACAGGAAAGTCGGCATCGTCATCCTGATCAATGGCGAAGGCGAGGACGCCCGCTCCGTGTTGGGCGAAGTGTTGACCAAGCACTACACCGCACCCGCGCAGAAGGTGTCGGTGGCCCACTACGCCGAGGCCATCGCGCGCGAGGACGCGGCGATACCGGCGCAGAAACGCAAACCGGACACCTCCGCGCGTCGACCCGCGACCGGAACGGAACTGGCGGGACAGACGGGGCGATACCGTGATCCGTGGTTCGGCGAAGTAGCCCTGTGCATGAAGGACGACGGCGTGAGATTCCAGTCGGCGCGTTCGCCGATGCTGGCGGGCCGGGTGATGAAGGTCGGTGACCGTTGGCTGGTGGACTGGGACGATGACAGCGTCGACGCCGAGCCCTGGCTGGCGTTTCATCCGGCCACGGCGGGGACGCCGCCACGCATGACCCTGTCCCACGTCGATCCCGACGCCGATTTCAGCTATGACTATGCGGACCTGGATTTCCAGCGGACCGGCGGATGCGATTGACATGATGCGTCTCGGCAAGTCGTTGTGTGTGGGCCTGCTGGTGATCGCGGGCGTGGCTTCCGCCCGGGCCGGCGAGGTGACGGTGTCGACGGCGACGCGCTTCGACCAGGTCGATCTGGTCGACGTGGGCGAGCGGATCCCGCTGGCGACCCTGGAAATCCGCTATGCAGGTGACGACAACTTCGTTGGCCGGACCGTGGACGGTTACCAGGCGCCGAAGTGCTATCTGCTGCGGCCGGCGGCCGAAGCGCTGCAACAGGTGGCGACGGATCTGGCCGCCGACGGCTATCGCCTGCGCCTGTTCGATTGCTACAGGCCGGTGCGCGCGGTGAAGGATTTCGTGCGCTGGGCGCGGGATCCGGCGGATCAGCGCACCAAGGCGCGCTTCTATCCGAACCTGGACAAGTCGAAGCTGCTGGATGGCTACATCGCCGAGAGTTCCGGCCACAGCCGCGGCGCCACGGTGGATCTGGGCCTGGAAAGATGCGAGCGCGCGCGCTGCGAGTTGCTGGACATGGGGACCGGATTCGATCACTTCGATGCCCTGGCCAACACCGACGACCCGCGCATCGGTGGTGAGCAGAAAGCCAACCGCCAGCGCCTGCGTGCGGCAATGGAGCGGCGCGGTTTCCGCAATTACCCGCTGGAATGGTGGCACTACACCTTCCAGCCGGAACCCACGCCCACCACCGCCTACGACATACCGGTGCAATGAGTTCCGATTCCTGGCGGCCCCCGCCGCGCGTCATCGACGTCGCGGTGATCGGGTGCGGCATCGTTGGCCTGTCGGTGGCGTTCCAGTTGCAGCGCCGCGGCCTGTCCTGCCTGCTCATCGATCCGCGTGGTCCGGCAGGCGACGCGTCCCATGGCAATGCAGGTGCGGTGTCGGTCGGCAACCTGATGCCGCAGTCGATGCCGGGCATGCTCCGGCCCGCGCTGCGCGGGCTGGGCGATCCGCTGGCGCCCTTCAAGCTCGACGCGGGTGCGTGGCCGCACTACGCCGGCTGGTTGTGGCGGTTCCTGCGGGCGGGCCGCGCGCAGCAACTGCCGGCGATCATCGATGCGACCCAGGCACTCAACCAGGGCGCGCGTACCGCGTGGCTGGATCTGGCCGAAGCCATCGGCGCGACGGATCTGATCGGCCATACCGGTTATCTGCATGTCTACAGCGAGGACGCGACGTTCGAGCGCGCCGCCGGCGGGCGTGCCCACATGCAGCGGCACGGTGTCGCGTTCGATGTGCTGGACGCCGCGCAACTGCGTGCGCTCGAACCGGGCCTGGCCGATTTCGTGCGCCACGGCGTCCTGCAACGCGATTCGCTGTTCGTGCGCGAGCCAGGCGAGTTCTGTCGCCGGCTGTTCAACTGGCTGAGCGCCCGCGGCGCCGACATCCTGATCGCCAGCGCACGGGCCATCGAGCGGGAAGGCGCGGGCTACCGCGTGCGTACCTCGGGCGGTGACCTCCATGCCGATCAGGTCGTGGTCGCCGCCGGTGCGTGGAGCGGGACGCTGCTGCAGACGTTCGGCTTGCGCCTGCCATTGGCGGCCGCGCGCGGTTACCACGCCACCTATCCGCGACAGGATGGGGGCGTGCGCCGCCCCACGCTGTGGGCGGAACGCTACATGGTGGTGTCGCCGATGCGCTCTGGCGTGCGGGTCACCGGATTCAAGGAGATGACCGCGCCGTGGCGTCCGCCTCGCCCGGCCCTGATCCACGGCCTGGCGCCGCAGGCGCGTCGGTTGTTTCCGGCATTGGTCGGAGAACCCGCCTCGGATTGGTCCGGACTGCGGCCCTGCACGCCGGATTCGCTGCCCATCCTGGACCGCGTGGATGACGAGCGCATCTTCATCGCCACCGGACACGGCCACCTGGGATTGACCCAGGGACCGATCAGCGGCCAATTGATGGCGCGGATGATGACGGGCGAGGCGAATGCGATTGCGCTGGCGCCCTACGGCCTGGCGCGTTTCGGATCGTACGCGCGCCATTGAATCACCGAATCAGGCACCGCCCGGAAATCCCTGCTGGCGCCAGGCTTCGAACACCATCACCGCGACCGTGTTGGACAGATTCAGGCTGCGGTTGTCCGGACGCATCGGCAGACGCAGGCGGTGTTCGGCCGGTAGCGCGTCCAACACGTCCTGCGGCAGTCCGCGGGTCTCCGGACCGAACAGGAACGCGTCGCCCGGCTGATAGCGGGGCTGGTCGAACCGGGCCGTGCCGCGGGTGCTCAATGCGAACAGTCGCGCCGGCGCGAGCGCGGCCAATGCGGCGTCGAGCGAATCGTGGACCTGCAGGTTGGCGTATTCGTGGTAATCCAGGCCGGCGCGGCGCAACTGCCGATCGTCCAGATCGAAACCCAGCGGCCGGATCAGGTGCAGTCGCGCACCGGTGTTGGCGCACAGGCGAATGACATTGCCGGTGTTGGGAGGAATTTCCGGCTGGTAGAGCAGGACATCGAGGGAAAGCGCGGTCATGCGCGGATTCTACGGGCCGGACCGGAAGGTTCCCATGGATGCGGCGAGCGGAAGGGAGCCTGCCGCGATCCGGTGGGTGCCTGTCATGCTTTGGAGGGAAGCCGCATCGCGGGATGCGGCTTCCTTGTCCTGGCGACCGGGGGATCGCGGAAATCTTCGTGGCCGGATTCAACGGGAATCGACGGCTTCGGTGGTGCGGCCTGCGCGCGCGTCGCGGGACGGTGCGCGGCGGAAGTGCGGGTACTGCAGCGGCTGGAACGCGCTTTACCGGAGGATGGAGCGATGAAGCAGGTGGAAGCTTGAAGCGGTTGCGTGAATCAATCCGGTAATCAGCGCGCGGCCAGCTGCTGGGCCAGTACACCCGCCTGCACGGCGAACTGCTGCAGATCTTCCGCCGACGGGCGCACGGTGATGGTCGGCATGTCGACGATGCTGGCGGTCTGGGTGGCCAGGTAGTACGCCAGGTCGCGCGCATCAGGCGTCACGGTCACGGCCGGCAGGTTCACCACCTTCGCATCCTTGTAGGTCAGGTAGTGCGCCAGGTCGGCGGCTTCGGGCTTGACGGTCACGGCCGGCAGGTCGACCACGTGGGTGCTGGCCGGAGTGGCGGACTGCGCCTGGAGGTTGTTGTCGGCGTAGCTGTTGGCCGACAGGACCATGGAACCGGCACACAGCGCGAACACGGCGGCGGCGGTCAGCGGGAGCAGGGTCTTGGTGTTCATTGTTTTGCCTCTGTAGTGATGTTGTGGGGTGGTGTGGTAGTAAGGTAGTACACCTAATCAGACAGATCAAGCGGAACTTGTGTTTGCAGTTCCTTTGTTCAGCGTTTAGTCAGGATTGCTTGGGTTGCTGCTGTTCGCAATTGAAGTAAAGCAGGACTCGTGCCAACTGCAAATTATTGATTCAAAAGGAAATCCGTTTCTTTCTTCGTGTCCGTGTCCGGCCAGTGTCCGGGTGGCGCCGTCCGTTTTCTGGTTATCAGGACGTGCCTGGCGGCGGGATGTGACCTCCAACACGCCCTTCCCACCGTCATCCGGTCATTTCCGGGACTTGCTGGTTTGGATGCCGTTTAGGCGGAAACGGTTGCGCTGGGGCCGGTTCCGTTGGCGCAAGTTCAACCGGGCACATCCATCAGGGCACGTTCACCAGGGCAGCGGCTGGCCCTGCCAGTCGAAGAAGCCGCCGGATTGCCCGGGCGACAGTTGATGGATCACGTGCAGCAGGCCGGCGACCGATTCCTGCGCGGAAAGCGCGGCCTGCGCACCGCCCATGTCGGTGCGGACCCAGCCCGGGTGCAGCGCGACCACCGTGATGCCCCGCGTCGCCAGCGCCTGGGCCAGCAGCGAGGTCGCCATGTTCTGCGCGGCCTTGCCCATCGCGTAGCTGGGCGTGCGGAATTCCTGCCGCAGCGCGATGGAACCGACTTCCGAGGAAATGTTGGCCACGATCGCGCCGTCGGCCAATTGCGGGGCCAACGTCTGGGTCAGCAGGAACGGGCCGGCGGCATTGGTGCGGAAGCTGGTTTCCAGATCCGAAGCATGGACCTGGCCGAAGCGCTCGCCGCCACGCAGGACGCCGGCATTGTTGATCAGCAGATCCAGCGGCTGCTCGTCGGTCACCAGGGCGATTTCGTTGGCGAGTGCAGCATGCGTGCGCGGCTCCGCCAGATCCAGCGGCAGTACCAGCAGGCGGCCGGGGTGCTCCCCGGCCAGCAGGTTGAGCGCATTGGCCTTGCCGGGATGGCGGCAGGCGGCGACGACATGGTCGCCGCGGGCCAGCAACTGGCGGACGAACTCCAGCCCCAGCCCACGATTGGCGCCGGTGACCAGGCAGTGGCGACGATCCATGAGACACCTCGCTTTGAGGGGCACGTGCCATGAGGCCTAGTGTATGGCCCCCGCGACCGGGTTAGCATCCGGGGTTCTTGGGGAATCCCGTACCTGTATACAAGGAGTCACACGATGATCGCATCCCGTCGGCCGCGCGCCGCGCTGCTTGCCGTCGCCCTCGGCACCGCCCTTGGCGGCTTGGCCTACGCGCCGGTCCCCGCCCTGGCCCAGGCCAAACCGGCCGGCACCGACATCGTCATCCCCTACGAGGAGTTCACCCTGCCCAACGGCCTGCGGGTGATCGTGCACACCGATCGCAAGGCGCCGATCGTCGCGGTCAACGTCTGGTACCACGTCGGCAGCAAGAACGAGCAGCCCGGCCGCACCGGCTTCGCCCACCTGTTCGAACACCTGATGTTCCAGGGCAGCGAGAACCACAAGGGCGAGTTCTTCGAGCCCTTCGAGCTGGTCGGCGCCACCGATCAGAACGGCACCACCAACCAGGACCGCACCAACTACTTCCAGAACGTGCCGACCACCGCGCTCGACATGGCGCTGTGGATGGAATCGGACCGCATGGGCCACCTGCTCGGCGCGATCGACCAGAAGGCGCTGGACGAGCAGCGTGGCGTGGTCCAGAACGAGAAGCGCCAGGGCGAGAACCAGCCCTACGGTCGCCGCATCTACACCAAGATCTTCGAGGCCCTGTATCCGCCGGGTCACCCCTACAGCTGGCAGACCATCGGCTCGATGGCGGATCTGGACGCCGCCACCCTGGACGACGTGAAAACCTGGTTCCGCAGCTGGTACGGCCCGAACAACGCGGTGCTGGTGCTGGCCGGCGACATCGACCTGAAGACCGCCAAGGAAAAGGTCACCCGCTACTTTGGCGACATCCCGGCCAGCGCGACGCTGGCCGACATGAAGTCCAATATTCCCAAGCGCGCGCAGGACACCCGCGAGACGGTGCCCGACCGCGTGCCGCAGGTACGCATCTATCGCGCCTGGCCGGTCGCCGAAATGGGCACGCCGGACGCGACCCAGCTGGAGCTGTTCTCGCAGATCCTCGGCGGCAGCGCTTCCTCGCGCCTGGATGCCCGGCTGGTGCATGGCGACAAGATCGCCGACCAGGTCAGCACCTCGCCGTGGATGAGCGAGATTGCCGGTACCTTCATCGTCAGCGCCACCGTCAAGGATGGCGTGGATCCGGCCAAGGTCGAGAAGGTGCTGGACGAGGAAATCCAGCGCCTGATCAGCGAAGGCCCGACCGCCGCCGAAGTCGAACAGGCGCGCACCTACAGCCGCGCCGGTTTCGTGCGCGGCATCGAGCGCATCGGCGGATTCGGCGGCAAGTCCGACGTGCTGGCCTCCTGCACGGTCTACCAGGGCAAGCCGGATTGCTACCGCGACGAACTCGATGAATTGATGAAGGCCACCCCGGCCAGCATCCAGGCCGCCGCGCGCAAGTGGCTGGGCGCGGGTTCGCACACGCTGGTGGTGCAGCCCAGCGACAAGCCGCTGTCCTCGCTGCCGGAAACCGTGCTGGCCGCACCGGCGACCCGGCCGGCGGAAATCCCGGCGGTGGATCCGAAGTTCAAGACGGTCAAGACCGACGTCGACCGCAGCCAGGGCGTGCCCAAGACCACTTCGTTCCCGGATCTGAAGTTCCCGGCCCTGCACCGCGCCAAGCTGTCCAACGGCATGGAAGTCGTGCTGGCCGAGCGCCATGAAACGCCGGTCGTGCAACTGTCGGTGCAGTTCCCCGGC
This sequence comes from Pseudoxanthomonas sp. 22568, assembly GCF_052044485.1. Classification (NCBI taxonomy): domain Bacteria; kingdom Pseudomonadati; phylum Pseudomonadota; class Gammaproteobacteria; order Lysobacterales; family Lysobacteraceae; genus Pseudoxanthomonas; species Pseudoxanthomonas sp. 22568. The sequence goes on along the minus strand of NZ_JBQENC010000005.1, from coordinate 301,655 downwards.
GGCTACACCGCGGACGTGGGCAAGAAGCTCGGCACCGCCAGCTTCACCATGCAGATGCTGGACGAGGGCGCGGGCGACTACAGCGCGCTGCAGTTCGCCGCACGCAAGGAGGCGCTGGGCGCCGAGTTGACCACCGGCGCCGGCCTGGACAGCGCCTCGGTCGGCCTGTCGGCGCTGAGCGACAAGCTGCCCGAATCGCTGGATCTGCTGGCCGACGTGCTGCGTCGTCCGACCTTCGACGCGGGCGAACTCGAGCGGGTGCGCGCGACCTGGATCGCCGGCATCAAGCAGGAGAAGGCGCGTCCGCAGACCGCCGCGCTGCGGGTGATGCCGCCGTTGTTGTACGGCCAGGGCCATCCGTACGCGATTCCGTTCACCGGCAGCGGCACCGAGGCATCGATCGCGTCGCTGACCCGCGATGATCTGGTCGCGTTCCAGCGCGACTGGCTGCAGCCGGACAAGGCCCGCGTGATCGTGGTGGGCGACACCACCCTGGCCCAGATCGTGCCGCTGCTGGAAGCCCGCTTGGGTGACTGGAAGACCGCGCCCAACGCGCCGGCGCTGCCGGCGGTGCCGGCCGTGGCCAAGCCGGGCGCGCCGCGCGTGTTCCTGATCGACCAGCCCGGCGCGATCCAGTCCAACATCTATGTCGGCCAGTTGATTCCGCCGACCGGCGACAAGGGCACGATCGATTTCGACTTCGCCAACGGCGTGCTCGGCGGCCAGTTCAGCTCGCGCCTCAACATGAACCTGCGCGAGGACAAGCACTGGGCTTATGGTTCCTACAGCGGCGCCACCAACACCCTGGGCCAGCGTCCGTGGTTCGCGCAGGCGGCGGTGCAGAGCGACAAGACCGTGGATTCGGTGAAGGAACTGAAGGCCGAGATCACCCGTTTCGCCACCGGCGAGGCGCCGGCCTCCGACGCCGAAGTCACCAAGATCCGCGCCAGCAACACGCTGGAGCTGCCGGGTGCCTATGAAACCGCGGCCGCGGTGATGGGCCAGGTGACCAGCAACCTGCGCTACGGCCGTCCGGACGACTACATCCTGACCTACAAGGCGCGCAACGAGGCGATCACCTCCAAGGACGTGACCGCGGCGGCGAAGACCCTGGAACCCAACGCGCTGACCTACGTGGTGGTCGGCGATCTGGCCAAGATCCAGCAGCCGATCCGGGATCTGAAGATCGGCGAGGTCACCGTGCTCGATGCCGATGGCAAGCCGGTGACGGCCGCCGGGAAGTAAGCTCCTTCGCGCCCCTTCCTTCTGGGGAGGGGCGCGTGGTTGCAGGATGTTCCGCACGCTTCCGCCGCCCGTGCGGCGGAAGCCACCCATGATTCATCCCGGCTGGGCGAGAATGCCCGCCGTTCCCGCACAGAGGCGAATCCATGCGCACTTTCATTCTCCTCGCCGCCGTCACCACCCTGGCGGCCTGCACCTGGGTGCCGCTGGCGCCGAACGCCAAGGGCATCCGGGTCGTCGCGGCCGGCGCCGCCCCCGCCAACTGCCAGAAGCAGGGCGAGGTCTCGGTCTCGGTCAAGGACAAGGTGGCCTTCTACGAACGCAACAACCTGCGCGTGCGCGATGAGCTGGAAACCCTGGCGCGCAACGAGGCACCGGGCATCCAGGCCGACACCATCCAGCCGCTGGGCGACCCCGCCAATGGCGAACAGCGCTTCGCGGCGTATCGCTGCGGACGCTGAAGTTCCTGAAAGGAACTACCGTTTGCCGTGCCGCCGGCGCTGTGCGGCGTCCGGATGAAGCCGCCGGTGGCCATCGCCGATGCCCGCTCCGGCAAGGGCCGGCCGGGCACCTGCAGTGCCTGTCGGCGGGTCGGAATGGGGCTGCCGCCACCTGGGCCGGGGCCCGCCCAAACGGCAGCGTACGGAAAATGTGATGGTCATCACGTAAAGTGCCCATTCGGCCTTCTGTCAGAACCTGCATAAAGATGCGGTGAAGTCCGGAAGCCGGTAACCTTGTCGCCCCCTTCGGCCTGAGCCTTGGCGCTACTTTCGATGCTCTTCAAGAACGTCTCCATCGCGGGACTGGCGCACGTTGATGCGCCGCACACGCTGACTTCCAAGGAAATCAACGAGCAGCTCAAGCCCACGCTTGAGCGCCTGGGCATCCGCACGGACGTGCTCGGCGACATCGCCGGCATCCACGCGCGCCGCCTGTGGGACGATGAGCAGCAGGCGTCCGACGTGGCGACGCTGGCGGCGAGGAAGGCGCTGGACGACGCCGGCGTGTCCGCCGATCGCATCGGCCTGCTGGTCAACACCTCGGTCAGCCGCGACTACCTGGAGCCGTCCACCGCCAGCATCGTGTCCGGCAATCTGGGCCTGAGCGAGAACTGCCAGAACTTCGACGTCGCCAACGCCTGCCTGGCCTTCATCAACGGCATGGACATCGCCGCCCGCATGCTCGAGCGCGGCGAGATCGACTACGCCCTGGTCGTGGACGGCGAGACCGCCAACCTGGCCTACAAGAAGACCCTCGAGCGGATGGTCGCGCCGGACATCACCGAGGAACAGTTCCGCAACGAGCTCGCTACCCTTACCCTGGGCTGCGGCGCCGCCGCGATGGTCATGGCGCGCGCCGAGCTGGTGCCGGAAGCGCCGCGCTACAAGGGCGGCGTGACCCGTTCGGCGACCGAGTGGAACAAGCTCTGCCGCGGCAACCTGGACCGCATGGTCACCGACACCCGCATGCTGCTGATCGAAGGCATCAAGCTGGCGCAGAAGACCTTCATCGCCGCCAAGCAGGCGCTGGGCTGGGCGGTGGACGAACTGGATCAGTTCGTCATCCACCAGGTCAGCCAGGTGCACACCGCCGCCTTCATCAAGGCGTTCGGCATCGATCCGAAGAAGGTGCTGACCATCTTCGGCGAGCACGGCAACATCGGCCCGGCCAGCGTGCCGATCGTGCTGAGCAAGCTGAAGGAACTGGGCCGGCTGAAGAAGGGCGATCGCATCGCCCTGCTGGGCATCGGTTCCGGGCTGAACTGCTCGATGGCCGAAGTGGTCTGGTAACACCGGCCCACTGACCTTTCCCGAGGGCCGGTTCGCCGGCCCTTTTGTTTACCGCGGCACCGTGCGATGAATCTTCCCGGCTACCCCTTCACTCCCCAGCGCTTCGAAGTCCGTCCCGGCCTGTCCATGAGCTACCTGGACGAAGGCCCGCGCGATGGCGAGGTGGTGGTGATGCTGCACGGCAATCCGTCGTGGAGCTATTACTGGCGGAATCTGGTGTCGGGGCTGAGCGATCGCTACCGCTGCATCGTGCCGGACCACATCGGCATGGGCCTGTCCGACAAGCCGTCCGACGAGCGCTACGACTACACCCTGCAATCGCGCGTGGACGATGTGGCGTCGTTGCTGGATCACCTGGGCATTACCGGTCCGGTGACGCTGGCCGTGCACGACTGGGGCGGCATGATCGGTTTCGGCTGGGCCCTCTCGCACGCGGATCAGGTCAAGCGGCTGGTGATCACCAACACCGCGGCCTTCCCGCTGCCCAAGGCCAAGCCGATGCCCTGGCAGATCGCGCTGGGCCGCGACTGGAAATTCGGCGCGTTCATCATCCGCGCGTTCAACGCCTTCTCTGGCGGCGCGTCCTACCTGGGCGTGGAGAAGAAGATGCCGGCCGAGGTGCGCCGCGCCTATGTCTCGCCTTACGACAGTTGGGCCAACCGCATTTCCACGGTCCGCTTCATGCAGGACATTCCGCTGGGTCCCGGCGACAAGGCCTGGGCGTTGCTGGAAGAAGCCGGCCGGCGCCTGCCGGAGTTCGCCGACCGGCCCGCGCTGCTGGGCTGGGGCCTGAAGGATTTCGTGTTCGACCAGCATTTCCTGGACGGCTTTCGCGCGGCGCTGCCGCGTGCGGAGGCGCACGCCTGGGACGACGCCGGCCATTATGTGCTGGAAGACAAGGCGGCCGAGCTGGTGCCGCTGATCCGCGACTTCCTGGAACGGCACCCGCTGGCCGGCTGAGCGCCGGCTACGCGCCGCTGTCCGCCTCAGGCCGCCCGTATCGGCGGCAGCGGCGTCGAGGGATCGTTGTCGTGATCGTCCGGATTGCTGTCGTCGTCGTTGGCCGCGCCGTCGCGCCAGCGCCAGTCCGCCGCGGTCAGCGCCGGCAGGCCCCAGGCGATGCGGGCCTTGTCGCACTGCGGACTGGCTTCGCCGAATTCCCATGACGCCGGCACATCGCGGCAGACGGTCGGTCGCTGCGGATGGATGCTGCAGCGCGAACGCACGCCGATTTCCGCGTCCAGCGCCACGCAGCGCGGCTTCTGCTCCCAGGTGCCCCGCATGACCACGCGATGCGGGTCGAACGGCTCGGTCAGTTCGGACGGCACCGGGCCGCCGAGGGCCGGGTCGGTTTCGCTCCAGTGGAAACTGACGCGGAAATAGGCGCAGCAGGCGCCGCAGGTCAGGCAGGGATGCATGGGAAAGGCTCGGGCGGTGCGCGAGGAGGGAGCAGGGGGTGCGGAATTGTGAGGCCTCTCTCGGCTGACGCAAGTACCGTCCAGCGGCGACAATGGGCGGATGACCGAACCCTGCAACATCGCCGCCTCCCTGCCGCGGCTGGCGCGCGAGCAGCCCGACCGCGTCGCGATGCGCTGCCCGGGCCGCGATGGCCGCTATGCCACTGAACTCACCTATGCCCAACTGGATGCCCGCAGCGATGCCCTCGCCGCCGGCCTGGGCCGCCACGGCATCGGCCGCGGCACCCGCACCGTGGTCATGGTCCGGCCCACGCCGGAGTTCTTCCTGCTGATGTTCGCCCTGTTCAAGGCCGGCGCGGTGCCGGTGCTGGTGGATCCGGGCATCGACAAGCGCGCGCTGAAGCAATGCCTGGACGAGGCGGCGCCGGAAGCCTTCATCGGCGTCCCGCTCGCCCAGCTCGCGCGCCTGCTGCTGGGCTGGGCGCGAAGCGCGCGCCGGATCGTCACCGTCGGTACGCGCTGGGGCTGGGGCGGCACCACCCTGGCCCGGCTGGAACGCGCGGGGCAGGGCGCCGGTCCGCAATTGGCGGCGACCGCGCCCGACGACGTGGCCGGCATCCTGTTCACCAGCGGCTCGACCGGCGTGCCCAAGGGCGTGGTGTACCGCCATCGCCATTTCGTCGCCCAGATCGAACTGCTGCGCGAGGCCTTCGCGATGCAGCCCGGCGGCGTGGACCTGCCGACCTTCCCGCCGTTCGCGCTGTTCGATCCGGCGCTGGGCCTGACCTCGATCATCCCGGACATGGATCCGACCCGGCCGGCCAATGCCGATCCGGAAAAACTGCACGCGGCGATCGCGCGGTTCGGCGTGACCCAGCTGTTCGGTTCGCCGGCGTTGATGAAGGTGCTCGCCGACCATGGCCAGCCCTTGCCGACGGTGCGCCGGGTGACCTCCGCGGGCGCGCCGGTGCCGCCGGACACGGTGGCGCGCATGCGCGCGCTGCTGCCGGACGACGCGCAGTTCTGGACACCCTACGGCGCGACCGAATGCCTGCCGGTGGCGGTCATCGAAGGGCGCGAGCTGGAAGCCACGCGCGAGGCCACAGAGGCCGGCGCCGGCACCTGCGTGGGCCGGCCGGTGCCGCCCAACCAGGTGCGCATCATCGGCATCGACGATGGCGCCATCGCCGACTGGGACGCGGCGCGGGTGTTGCCCACAGGCGAAGTGGGCGAGATCACCGTCGCCGGTCCGACCGCCACCGACACCTACTTCAACCGCGACGCCGCCACCCGGAATGCCAAGATCCGCGAGCGCCTGGGCGATGGCGGCGAACGCATCGTCCATCGCATGGGCGATGTCGGCTATTTCGACGGCGAGGGCCGGCTGTGGTTCTGCGGCCGCAAGACCCAGCGGGTGGAAACCGCCCAGGGACCGCGCTACACCGAACAGGCCGAACCGATTTTCAACACCCACCCGGACGTGCGCCGCACCGCGCTGGTCGGCGTGGGCGAACCGGGACGCCAGCGACCGGTGCTGTGTTTCGAACTGCTGCCGGAAGTCGCGGCGATGCGCCGCGACGCCGTGGCCGCCGATCTGCGCACGCTCGCGCAGCGCCATCCGCACACGGCGGGCATCGAGACCTTCCTCTGCCATCCGGGCTTCCCGGTGGACATCCGCCACAACGCCAAGATCGGCCGCGAGAAACTGGCGGTCTGGGCGACCCAGCAGCTGGAGCAGCGCGCATGAAGATCCTGGTCACCGGCGGCGGTGGATTCCTCGGCCAGGCCCTGTGCCGGGGGCTGGTCGAACGCGGCCACCACGTCATCAGCTTCAACCGAGGCCACTATCCCGCACTGGCCACGCTGGGGGTGGGCCAGGTGCAGGGCGATCTGGCCGATGCGCACGCGGTGATGCACGCGGCGGCCGGCGTCGACGCGATCTTCCACAACGCTGCCAAGGCCGGTGCCTGGGGCGCCTACCGGCTCTATCACCAGGCCAACGTGGTCGGCACCGAGAACGTGCTGGCCGCCTGCCGCCAGCATGGCATCGGCCGGCTGGTCTACACCTCCACACCCAGCGTGACCCATCGCGCCACCCATCCGGTCGAAGGCGGCACCGCCGACAGCGTGCCGTATGGCGAAGGCTTCAAGGCACCCTACGCCACCACCAAGCTGATCGCCGAGAAGGCGGTGCTGGCGGCGAACGGTCCGGCGCTGGCGACGGTGGCGCTGCGCCCGCGGCTGATCTGGGGGCCGGGCGATCAGCAGATCCTGCCGCGGTTGGTGGAACGCGCGAAATCCGGGCGCCTGCGCATCGTCGGCGACGGCAGCAACCGGGTGGACACCACCTACATCGACAACGCCGCGCAGGCGCATTTCGATGCCTTCGAACACCTGGCGCCGGGTGCACGCTGCGCCGGCAAGGCCTACTTCATTTCCAATGGCGAACCCAAGCCGATGGGTGAACTGCTCAACACCCTGCTCGCCGCGGCGGGCGCGCCGGGCGTGGACAGGCACCTGTCGTTCAAGGCCGCCTACCGCATCGGCGGGGTCTGCGAAGCACTGTGGACGGTGCTGCCGCTGAAGGGCGAACCACCGATGACCCGCTTCCTGGCCGAGCAGCTCAGCACCACCCACTGGTACGACATGACGCCCGCGCGCGAGGACTTCGGCTATGTGCCGAGGGTGTCCTTTAACGAAGGCATCACCCGGCTGAAGTCATCACTCCGCGACAACACCGCCATCACTTCTCCGTGACTCCGCGGACTCCAGCATGGACGTGCGCCGAATGGAGCGCGCCCGTGTTTCAGGAGATCCCATGCTGCGCTATGCCGTCATCTTCTTCGTTATCGCCCTGATCGCGGCGGTGCTGGGTTTCAGCGGTATCGCCGGCGCCGCCAGCAATATCGCCTGGATCCTGTTCGTCGTCTTCCTGATCCTGGCCATCATCTCCCTGTTCCGCGGCCGCAGCGTGTAGCACGCCGGTCCCGCGCGCGGCCGGGCGCGGGCGTATGGGTAGAATGGCGGCATGTCCGCCTCGCCCTTCGACCTGCTCAAGCCCTTCGCCGGCCGCGCGCTGGAAGCCGCGCTCAATCGCGCGCTGGCCCTGGATCCCGATACACGCGCCGGCCTGGCGCCACTGGAGGGCCGGCGCGTGGCGCTGGCGCTGGAATCGCCCGCGGTGGCGATGGAAATCCGGGTCGGCGGCGGCGAACTGCAGGTCGGCCCGGTCCATGAGGTCCACGAACCCGACCTGGCCGTGCGCGCCACCCTCGGTGGCGTCCTGTCGCAGCTGCCGTTCCTGCGCCGCGACAACGCCGCACCGGTGGGGCGCATGCGCATTTCCGGCGATGCCGATCTGGCGCGCCGCCTGCAGACGCTGGCCGAGCGTTTCGACCCGGACTGGCAGCAACCTTTCACGGCCGTATTCGGCGACATCCTGGGCGTGCAGATCGCCAACGCCCTTCGCACCGGACTGCGCCAGGCGCGCACCGCCGCGCGCGGATTCGCCGAGAACACCGCCGAGTACCTCACCGAGGAATCGCGCGATGTCGTCGCGCGCGCGGAACTGAATGCCTTCCACGATGATGTCGACGCGCTGCGCGACGACGTCGAACGGCTGGCCGCGCGCGTGCAGCGGCTGGCGGCCCGGCGCGGAGGCGCCGCATGAGGCCGGTGCTGCGCGCCAGCAAGATTGGACGGGTGCTGCTGCGCTACCGACTCGATGATCTGCTCGACGACACGCCCGCCGAGCGCTGGCTGAAACTGGCGCGCCCGTTCGTGCCGCGCGCCTCCGCCGAGATCGCCGCGCAGCCGCGCGGCGCGCGCCTGCGGCTGGCGCTGCAGGAACTGGGACCGATCTTCGTCAAGTTCGGCCAGATCCTGTCCACCCGCCGCGACCTGGTGCCGCCGGACGTGGCCGAGGAACTGTCGCTGCTGCAGGATCGGGTCAAGCCCTTCGACGGGGACGCCGCGCGCGCCATCGTCGAACAGGTGCTGGGCCGGCCGATCGGCGAGGCCTTCGCCCACTTCGATACCTCGCCGCTGGCGTCGGCCTCGATTGCCCAGGTGCATGCGGCGACCCTGCCGGATGGCCGCGAAGTCGTGGTCAAGGTGCTGCGTCCGGACATCGAGAGGCAGATCGCCGCCGACATCTCCCTGCTCAAGTCGGTCGCCGCGCTGGTCGAGCGCGCCCACCCGAGCGCCGACAAGATCCGCCCGCGCGAGATCGTCGCGGAAATCGAATCCACCCTGGCCGCCGAACTGGATCTGCAGCGCGAGGGCGCCAACGCCAGCGTGATGCGGCGTTTCTGGAAGGATTCCGACGATCTGTACGTACCGGAAATCATCTGGACGCACACCAGCGAGCGCGTGCTGACCATGGAGCGCGTGCACGGCATCCCGTCCGACGACGTGGCCGCGCTCGACGCGGCCGGCGTGGATCGACGCGCGCTGGCGGCCAAGGGCGTGCGGGTGTTCTACACCCAGGTGTTCCGCGACAACTTCTTCCACGCCGATGCGCATGCCGGCAACATCTGGGTCGACAGCGATCCGGTGCGCCGCGCCAATCCGCGCTTCATCGCCCTGGACTTCGGCATCACCGGGCAGCTCTCGCCGGAGGACCAGTACTACCTGGCCGAGAACTTCATGGCCATCTTCAACAAGGACTACCGGCGCATCGCCGAGCTGCATGTCGAGGCCGGCTGGATGCCGGCGACCGTGCGCATCGACGAACTGGAAGCGGCCGCGCGCGCGGTGTGCGAGCCCTACTTCACCCGGCCGCTGTCGGAAATCTCGCTGGCCGAGGTGCTGCTCAAGCTGTTCCGCACCGCGCAGAAATACGAGCTGACCCTGCAACCGCAGTTGATCCTGTTGCAGAAGACCCTGCTCAACATCGAGGGCGTCGGCCGCCAGCTGGATCCGCGCCTGGATATCTGGGCGGTGGCGCGGCCGGTGCTGGAGAAGATCCTGCTGGAGCGCTACAGCCCGCAGCGCGCGGTGCAGGAATTCCGCAAGCGGTTGCCGGAAATCATGACCCACGCGCCGGACATGCCGCGGCTGGTGCACGCCTGGCTGACCCAGCAGGTCGAGGGCAGGCACGAGCTGTCGATGCGCTCGCGCGATCTCGCCGATCTGGCGACGACACTGCGCGGCATGCAGCGCCGGATCGTCGCCGCGATCCTGGGCGTGGGCCTGCTGCTGGTGGCGGCGGTGCTGTACGGACTGGAAGCCGGCGGCCCGCGCATCTTCTCGGTGCCGGCCTCGGCCTGGATCGCCGGCATCGGCGGCCTGTGGGCGCTGCTGGCGGCCTGGCCGCGCCGGTGACCGGAAACCGGCTCCCCTGTAGGAGCGACGTAAGTCGCGACCGGATGCCCGCCGCGCTTTCGCGACTCACGTCGCTCCTACAACTGCTCCATGACGATCTTGGCAATCAGCGAGTGATGACCCGATGCGGAAACCGGTATTCCTGAAAGTATTGCTGGCGATGACGGTCCTGGCGCTCAGCGCCTGCACGCACGTACCGAAACCGGAACACAATCCGCTCGCGCACTGGGCGCCCTCGCCGAACCATGAAGCGCGCAGACCGATCCTGATCGTCATCCACGCCACCGAGCAGAACTCGGTGGCCGAGAGCCTGGAGACCCTGCGGACGGAGAATTCCGGCGGGCCGGTGAGCGCGCACTACCTGATCGGCCGCGACGGCGAGCGCTACCAGTTGGTCGCCGATGAACTGCGCGCCTGGCACGCGGGTGGCGGACGCTGGGGCACGATCACCGACGTCAACAACGTGTCCATCGGCATCGAGCTGGACAACGACGGGCGATCCGAGTTTCCCGCCGGGCAGATCGACAGCCTGATCGTGCTGCTGGAGGATCTGTGCGAGCGGCTATACATCCCGCGCACGCAGATCGTCGCGCATGCCGATTTCGCGCCTACCCGCAAGCAGGATCCGGGCACGCGCTTCCCGTGGAAGCGGCTGGCCGAAGCCGGCTTCGGCATCTGGCCGGCCGCCGACGCGCCACCGGCGCCGGCGGGATTCGATCCCTGGAACGCGCTGCGCCTGATCGGCTATCCGCTGACCGATCGCGCCGCCACCGTGCGCGCCTTCCATCGGCGCTTCCGCGGCACCGAGACCGACGTGCTGGACGATGAGGATCTGCGCATCCTGGCGTCGTTGGTGCGGCAGTCCACGGGCGAGTAAGCGGGTCGCCGCCCGCGCGGAAGATCCGCGCTAGCGGCCGGACAGGCCATAGGCGGCCGGCGAGCCGGACGTGAACGTCAATCCCGGCTGCGCGACCAGCGTCTCACCGTCCAGCCGGAACACGTGCACGCGGCGATCGATCATGCTCTGCGCGAACACCGTGCGTGCATCATCAAGGAATCCGACGCCCTGCGCCCAGCCGCCGAATCCGGTTTCCGCCACGCGTCGCAGCCGTCCCGACTCGATGGCCAGCACCACCAGCCGGCTGTCCGGCGAATACAGCGGATGCGAGCGCGGGAGCGTGCTCATGTTCTGCAGGGCGGCGGCCGCATGGCGGCCATCGGGCGCGCAAGCCACGCCTTCCGGTGACATGCCGACGGAGGCGGTGTCGATGACACGTGGCAACGCGCCGCGCGTGTCGATCAGGCTGATCGTGTCGACATCGCCGGTCACCTTGCCGTAATTCGCGACCACCGCCAGTCCGGTGTCGCCGCAGAACGACAGCGCGGTGGGGCCGACGCCGGCGCTCATTTCGTGGCGGGCGGGGAGGACCGGTCGGCCCTGATCCGCCGCGAGCCAGGCGATCCGCTGGCTGCCTGGCAGGCTCACCAGCGCATGCGCGCCATCGGCGCTGAACGCCGTCGCGATTGGCGCGCTGCCCGCTTCGAAGCGCACCACCTCGACGACTTCCCAGATGCCGGCGCGTTTCTCCAGCACGCTGACGCTGTCGGCGCCGGTATGCGGCACCCAGGCATGGCGGCCATCCGGATGCAGGCTCACCGACGAAGGGGCCGCCACCAGGGTCAGCGTCTGCGACACACGCATCGGTGTCGAGGCCAGATCGATCACCGCCATCGCGGGATTGGCGGTGAAGGCGCCGGCGCGTTCGGGATCGGCGCGGGTGAAGGCGGTGACCAGCGCCTCGCGTCCGTCCGCACTGATCGCGATGCTGGAGGGCGGTCCCTGGAAACTGATCGGCACTTCGACTTCGCCGAGCAGGCGCAGTTGTCCGTTGGTGGTGTCGTAGAACGCCGCGCGATCCGGTGCGGGTGTCCCGAGTATTTCCACCTCGCCGTTGTTCATCCGCGCCTTGCCGTCCAGGGCGATGCCGAGCACCTGGGCATGCGCGGGCGCGACGGCGAGCAGGCAGGCCAGGAGGCACCCTCCGGCAGATGCGACACGACCAGGCATGGAGGCGTTCCGGAAGAGGGAGGCCAGAATCCTAAGCGCATTCGCGCCAGCCGCGTGTTCAGCCGGCCGACTTCATGAACGCCGGCATGCCGGTGCCGACCGGAAGCGGGTGACTTAAAGCCCTTTTAATGCCGCCGGCGCAGGATGCGCCGCGACGCAGTGCAGCCCCCACCCGGAGGAATCCCGTGAACCTGTTCCCCGCTCTCGTGCCACGCGGTCGCGTATCGCCACCCACCTTTCCCGCCGCGGCCGGTTACACCGTCGCCCGGGTTTCCCGCCGCGATATCGAGGTGCTGATGGCGTTGTGCGACCTGCAGCGCGACCACGGCCGGAGTCCGGCGGCGGACGATCGGGAGACATCCGCGGGCCTGCTCGAACTGATGGAAGCGCTGTTCGATCCACCGCTGCGCGCCTGGGCCTGGATCGCGCGCGACGGCGAGGCCGCGGTCGGTTATGCCGCCGCCACCGTGGGTTTCTCGTTGCTGGAGCGCGGCTACTACCTGCGACTGGAATCGCTGTACGTGGATCCGGCGCATCATGGCCGCGACGTGGAAGCACGCCTGCTGGCTTCGGCGAGTGCGACGGCGGCGCAACTGGGATGCTTCGCCGTGCAGTGGCAACAGGGCGCTGGCCTGCCGCCGCTGCAGCTCACCGGCGCCAGCATCGGCGACGGCCGCTGCGGCATGCTCCGCCTGTCCACTCCGACCGCATCATGAGCCGCGGGCGCCGCCGTTCCTCCCCCCGGCGGCGCCCCGGCCGGCGCGTCGCCGCCTTCTTCCTGTTCCTGATCGCCGGAATGCTCTACATGTCCCTGTCCGCCTGCAGCACCGTCCCCTATCCGCAGTCACCGCAGTACCGCGAGCGCGCGTTCCACAATCCGGTCGAACCACGCCAGCCGGCCACGCGGGAAATCCCCGGTCTGTGGTGGCGCTTCATGTTCGGAAAATCCGATCGCACCGTGCCGCCCGCCGCATTGCCGGTCCGGAAAATCACCCGTGCGGAACTGGACGCGGCCGCGGATGGCACGCTCTATCGCATCGGCCATTCAACCATCCTGCTGAAGCTCGAAGGCGGCTACTGGATCACCGATCCGGTGTTCTCCGAGCGTGCCTCGCCCGTGCAATGGGCGGGACCCAGGCGCTTTCACGCGCCGGCGATCGCACTGTCCGAGCTTCCGCCGCTCGCCGGGGTCATCCTGTCGCACGATCACTATGATCACCTGGACAAGGCGACGATCCGGGCACTGGCCGCGCGTGCCGAACGCTTCATCACGCCGCTGGGCGTGGGTGATCTGCTGGCGCGCTGGGGCGTGCCCAAGGATCGGATCACGCAACTGGACTGGTGGCAGTCGGTGCGGGTGGGTGGCCTGCACTTGACTGCCACCCCCGCGCAGCATTTCTCCGGACGCGCGCCGTTCCAGCGCAATCCCACCCTGTGGGCCTCCTGGGTCATCGAGACGCCGCGCCAACGGATCTTCTTCAGTGGTGACACCGGCTACTTCGCCGGCTTCCGCGAAATCGGCGAGCGGCTGGGACCGTTCGATCTGACCCTGCTCGAATGCGGCGCCTACGATCCGCTGTGGGAAGGCGTGCATATGCTGCCGGAGCAGAGCGTGCAGGCGCACCTGGATCTGCGCGGCCGCTGGATGATGCCGATCCACAACGGCACCTTCGATCTGGCCTTCCATGACTGGAACGCGCCGATGGAATCGGTCAGCGCGATCGCCGCCGAGCGTGGCGTGGCCTTGAGCACGCCGATGATCGGGCAGGCGGTCGCGGTCGACGCGCCGCAGGCGTTCACGCCGTGGTGGCGCCTGCCGCGTTGAGCGGAGGCGTCAGCGTCCCGGATCCGGGAACCGCACCCGGATCGACAGGCCACGTCCGTCGAGCCCGTCGTCCAGGGTGACCTCCGCGCCATAGGCCTGGGCGATGCGCCGGACCAGTGACAGGCCGATGCCGCTGCCGCGCTCGCCATTGCCGTTGCTGCCACGGAAGAACCGGTCGAAGATCTGCGCGCGCTCTTCCCGCGGCACGCCCGGGCCGTTGTCGGTGACGGTCAATTCCACGCACGCGCCGTCCAGGCCGCGACCACAGGCCACCACCACCCGGCCGCCTTCGCCGCTGTAGCGGATGGCGTTGTCGATCAGGTTGCGCACCAGCACGCCCAGGTCGTCGAGATCACCGGACACCGGCGCGACGGCGGTGTTCAGCACGATGGTCTGCTGCCGGCGCGAGGCCATGATCTCGAACTCGCGCACCACCATCGTCACCACGTCGGCGAGTTCGACCGTCGCGTGGTCATGGCGACGCTGCGAGGCATCGATGCGGGCCGAGTCGAGCAACTGCTGCGCCAGCCGCGACGTGCGTTCGATGCCGTGGGCGAGCTGGCCCAGTGCCTGCCGGGCGTCGGCCTCGCTGCCGGCGCGCAGCGCGACCTGCGTCTGGGTCTGCAACGCCGCCAGCGGCGTGCGCAGTTCATGCGCGGCGTCGGCCAGGAATTGGCGCTCGCCGTGCATCGCGTCGGCCAGCCGGGACAGCAGGCCATTGAAGGATTGCACCAGCGGCTGGATCTCGCGCGGAATGCCGGCCGTGGGCAGCGGGGCCAGGTCCAGCGCATCGCGCTGCGACATCAGATTGCGCAGGCGATTCACCGGCCGCAGGCTCCAGCCGATCGCCGCCCAGATCGCCAGCGCCAGCCCCACCATCAGCGCCACCGCCGACAGCAGGGTGATCTTCACCCACCAGGCAACCTCGGCCCGCAATTGCTTGCGCGACATGCCGACCTGCACCTGCACGCGTCCGCTGGCGTCGGTGACCGCGTAGACGCGCCAGTTGTCGCCCGCGGTGCGGGTGTTGGCCAGTCCGGTCCGGAAACTGGGCTGCAGCGGGGTCTTCGGCGCGCCATTGGACGACACGATGCTCTCGCGGCGCTGCAGGCTCCAGACCTGGAAACGGATCTTGTCGAACTTGTAATTGGGCTGGGCGGGCAAATCCGCCGGCAGTTGCAGGCGCGAACGACCACCGACGGTGTCCACGTCGCTCGGCATCGACATCAGGATCTGCTGGCCGATTTCGCGCAGCGATTGATCCCAATGCCCGTTCTGCTGCCGCGAGACCTGCACGTACTGGCAACCCAGCCAGATCAGCCAGCCGATCAGGCTGACACCCATCAACGTGGCCAGCAGCTTGCCCTTGAGCGAATGGTGGCGCCTCATCCTCATTCCACCTCGCCGACGCGGTAGCCGAATCCATGCACCGTGGTGATGAAGTCGTCGCCGAGCTTGCGTCGCAACTGGTGGATGTAGACGGCGATGGTGTTGCTCTCGATGGTGCCGTCGCCGCCGTAGACCAGCGATTCCAGCGCGTCGCGCGCCACCACCCGGCCCTGGCGTTCCATGAGTGCCATCAGCGTGCGGTACTCGTGCACGCCCAGCTTCACCGACTGGCCGCCGCGGGTGACCGTGCGGGCGGCCGGATCCAGGACCACGTCGCGGTAGGACAGCACCGGCGCCACCCGGCCCTGGCTGCGCCGCACCACCGCGCGCAGGCGCGCGCACAGCTCGTCGGTCTGGAACGGCTTGACGATGTAGTCGTCGGCACCGGCGTCCAGGCCGCGCACGCGATCGCTGAGCTGGTCGCGGGCGGTGACGATGAGTACCGGGGTGGTGTCGTAGCGCTGGCGCAGCGCGTTCAGGACATCCAGGCCGGATCCACGCGGCAGGCCCAGATCCAGCAGGACCGCGGCGAAGGCGTGGTCGATCAGCGCGGTCTTGGCGGCGCCGGCGTCCTCGGCGCGGGCGACGTCCCAGCCATCCTGGCGCAGTGCGGCGGCCACGGCGTCGCCGAGCATGCGGTCGTCTTCCACCAGCAGGATCGGGGTCACGGCGAGGTTCCGGAAAAACAGGGGAACCGATGGTAAACCGCGCGCTTTAAAGCCGTCTTAATCCGCCCACGGCAGAACGGGCGGGGAGGGACCCGGGCAGGGTCCCGTCCGTCCCGGCTTCCGGTCCTACTGGGCGGATTGTGTCGCGGCCGCCTTGGCGAAATCGCCGGCCAGGTACACGCTCAGCGTTTCCGGCTTGAGGTGCTTGCGGATGGCGGCATTGACCTGTTCCAAGGTCAGTGCGGCGTAGGCGGCATCCAGGTCGGCGGTGAACTGCATGGTGCGGCCGAAGTACGCCTGATCGGACAGCATGCCGGCGACGGCGCCGTCTTCGGCGCGGCCCTGGCGCCGCTCGGTCAGCGTGCCGGACACGGCATCGCGCAGCTCCTCCCCGGTGATGCCGTCGCGGACCAGCCGCGCCAGTTCCTCGCGGATGGCGGCTTCCACCTTGGCCATGTTTTCAGGGGCGGCGATGGCCTGGATATTGAAGCTGCCATTGTCGTCGGTGCCTTCGCGGCTGTCGTCGGCGCGAACCGCGCTGGAGACGCCGTAGCTCAGGCCTTCCTTCTGGCGGATGCGATCCCCGAGTCGCGATTTGAGCGCGCCACCGCCGAAGATGCGGTTGGCGATCAGCATCGCCGGATAGTCGGGGTCGGTGACCTTGAGCGACAGGTTGCTGCGTGCCAGCAATACCGCGTTGGGTTTGTCCGGCGTGGACAGGCGCTGGTGGGTCGCGGCGACCGGCGTGTAACGGGTGTTGATCGGCGCATACGGATGCGGCGAGTTCCAGCCCGCGAACAGGGATTCCAGCTGCGCGCGCACCGCCACCGGATCGAAGTCGCCGACCACGGCGATTTCGCCCTCGGCGGTGCCGTAGAAGTCACGATGGAACGCCGCCAGATCCTCGCGCTTGAGCGCCTTCACCGCGGCGATGGCCTCGTCGAGGGTTTCGATGTGCAACGGATGGCCCTTCGGCCAGGGGTCGAAATGATGCGCCAACGCCTGGCCCGCGACCGCGCCGGGCTCCTTGCGGGAGGCTTCCATGCCGGTGAGCGCCTGCAGGCGCAACTGTTCGAACTCGCTCTCGGGGAAGGCCGGGTGGCGCAGGATGTCCGCCGCCAGCGCCAGCGCGTCGGCCAGTTGGGTGCGCCGGCTCAGCAGCGAAATCCCGGCGCCCTGCAGGCCGCCGCTGACGCTGGCCTGGGTCTTCAGCGCCTCGAACCGTTGATCGATCTGTTCCCGGCTCAGCGTGGTGCTGCCACGCATCAGCATGGCGCCGGCCAGGCCGGAGGCATCCTGCCGGCCGGTCAGCGAAGCGACGTCGCCGAAGCGGAAGTTGGCATCCACCACCACCGTCTCGCCGCGGGTCTTGCGCGGCAGCAGGGCCACCCGCAGGCCATTGCCGAGGGTGAAACGCTGGGTGCGCGCCTCCAGGTTCTGCGGCGTGGGATCGAACTGTTCGCCGGCCGAGACGGCGGGGCGCCCGACATAGCCGTCCACCAGCTTGGCGATTTCCGGGCGCGGGGTGATGGTGACGCGCTCCGGCGGATCGGTGGGGATGAAGCGGCCGAGCGTGCGGTTGCTGGTCTTCAGGTATTCGGCGGCCACCCGGTTGACGTCGGCGGCGGTGACCTTGGCGATCGCGTCGCGGGTGACGAACAGCAGGCGCCAGTCCCCGGCCGCCAGGAACTCCGACAGGCCCATGCCGACCGCGTTGACGTCGGTGAAATAGAGTTCGTAGGCATTGGCGATGCGCTGCTTGGCTTCCTCGACTTCCGCCTCGGTCACCGGCGTGCGCGCCACGCCTTCGACCTGGGCCAGCAGTTCCTGCTCGGCCTTGGCCGCGTCGCCATCCTTCGGCAGCACCGCCAACGCGGTGAACAAACCGGGATCGCGCAGTGATTCGCTGCCGGCGCCGCTGCCGGCGGCGAGGCGCGGCTGCACCAGCGTCTTGTGCAGGCGGCCGCCCGGCGTGTGTCCCAGCACATTGCCCAGCACGCTCAACGCGGGGCTGTCCGGATGGCCGGCGGCGGGAATGTGGTAGGCCGCGGCGACGATGCGCACGTCGCCGGCACGGCGCACATCGACCTGGCGTTCGCCGTCCTGCGCGGGCTCGGCGGTATGGAAGGCGGGCAGCGCGCGGGCGGGTTTCTTCAGCGGACCGAAATGGGCCGCGACCCGCGCCAGC
Organism: Pseudoxanthomonas sp. 22568; assembly: GCF_052044485.1. Classification (NCBI taxonomy): domain Bacteria; kingdom Pseudomonadati; phylum Pseudomonadota; class Gammaproteobacteria; order Lysobacterales; family Lysobacteraceae; genus Pseudoxanthomonas; species Pseudoxanthomonas sp. 22568. The sequence continues at coordinate 283,742 of NZ_JBQENC010000005.1, read as the reverse complement.
GTCGCCGCCGGGTCGATGCGGCCGGCGATGATCAGGGTGGCGTTGTCCGGCTGGTACCAGGTGCGATAGAAGCCCTGCAGGCGTTCGATCGGCACGCCTTCGACGTCCGAACGCGCGCCGATCGTGCTGTTGCCGTAGTTGTGCCACAGAAACGCGGTCGAGCGGATGCGCTGGAACAGCACGCCGCCGGGATTGTTCTCGCCCGCTTCCAGTTCGTTGCGGACCACGGTCATCTCGCTGTCCAGATCCTTGCGCGCGACATTGGAGTGGACCATGCGATCGGCTTCCAGTCCCAGCACCCAGTCGAGGGTGGCGTCGTCGGCGGGGAAGGACGCAAAGTAATTGGTGCGATCCAGCCCGGTGGTCGCATTGAACTGGATGCCGCGCTTCTTCATCTCGCCGCTGATGTCGGCGTGGGTGGGCGTGCCCTTGAACAGCAGGTGCTCCAGCAGGTGCGCCATGCCGGTCTCGCCATAGTTCTCGTGTACCGAACCGACGCCGTAGACCAGGTTCACCGTCACCGTGGGCTTGCTCGCATCCGGGAACAGCAGCACCCGCAGGCCATTGCCCAACCGGTACTCGCTGATGCCTTCGACGCTGGGGCCGGCGACCACGCCGCGGGGCAGCGCGGTATCCGCGAAGGAGGCCGGCGCCATGCCGAGGCTTAGCGTCAATGCCAGGCCCAATGCGAGAATAAGGCGGCGTGGTTGCATGCAGGACTCCCTGTAAACGGCAACCCGCAGTGTCGCAGATTTGCGGGAGCCGGACGTTACATGAGCGATAGTGAGAGCGGTCACGACATTGGCGGCGTGCTGTACCAGGACGCGGACCTGGCCATCATCGACAAGCCGGCGGGACTGATGGTCCATGACAGCAAGCTGGCGCGCGGCGAGACCGAGTTCCTGGCCGACCGCCTGCGCGAGCGTTTCGGCAGGCCGATCTTCCTGATCCACCGGCTTGACCGCGCGACCAGCGGTTGCCTGTTGATCGCCTTTGATCGCGATGTCGCCTCGGCGCTGGGCCGGACATTCATGTCGCGCGAAGTGGAAAAGGACTACCTGGCCATCTGTCGAGGGTGGCCGGAACCGCAGATCGACCTCGACTATGCGCTCGATGGCGGACCCGGCAAGCCGGAGAAGCGACCTGCGTCGACCCGGTTTACCCGGCTGGCGACCGGCGAATTGCCCCTGCCGTCTGCGGGGTTCTCAAGTTCACGCTACGCGTTGCTGCGCTGCCGGCCGGAAACCGGGCGCTTCCGCCAGATCCGCCGGCATCTCAAGCACCTGTCCCACCACCTGATAGGCGACAGCAGCCACGGCGACGGCCGCCACAACCGCAATTTCCGCATGCATGGCGTGCATCGCATGTTGCTGCATGCGGTGCGGCTGTCGTTCCTGCATCCGCTCAGTGGCGCGCGAATCGAAGCCATCGCGCCGCTGGACGCCGAATTCCGCCGCGCCTTCGCGCTGTTCGGCTGGGACGAATCGCTGCGCTGACCGATCCCTTCAGCGGAGCAAGCTCGGCTCTACCCGGGTGTAGAGCCGAGCTCGCTCCGCTGCTGTTCGGTCAGGCGATCTTCAATGCCGCCATCACGATCAGCGCCAGTGCGCTGGCGAATCCGACCGCCCACACCAGGCTGCGCAGCGCGGCCTGGTTGGCGATGTAAAGCACGCCGTGCAGCACGCGCGTTACCGTGAAGACGATCGCCAGCAGATTGATGGTGGCGGGATCGACACCGGCCAGTTGCGCCATCAGCACGCCGGCGACGAAGGCCGGGAAGGATTCGAAACCATTGAGGTGCGCGGCGTGGGCGCGATGCGAGCGCGGATTGTCCTGCCTGGCCTGCCACTCGCGCGGCGCGCGGTTGTTGTAGCGCTCGCCCGAACGCTTGGCGATGGTGACCCACAGATAGGGCAGCAGGGCGGTGATCAGGATGCACCAGTAAGCGATGGACATGGATTCCTCCTTGGATTGCCGCATAGCCTAGCCGAAGCCCGCGCGATGGAGCGCTTCGATGTACTTCCCGGCTTCGGCGGCGGAACGGGCCGCGGTGGGAAACAGGTTCCGATCGGAAGTACTCGCCGGTCGGACCCACCCCGGAAACAGCAACGGCGCCCTGGGGCGCCGTTGCCGTCAATGCCGCGGAGGCTTACTTCGCCGCCGGTTGCATCATCTTGTCGCGGGCCGCCTTGAACGGATTGCCCGGATACCAGTTCGGCCACTTGTCGCCGCCGGCGATGTCCTTGCCGACGCCGTACAGCGCTTCCAGATCCTGCACCGTGCCGTCCAGCTTCCAGGTTTCCGGATAGTACTGATCGCTCGGCGAGTGGTAGTGCCTGGCGTAGTCCTCGGCCGCCTTCTTGCCGGCCTCGGTGCCGCCCTCGACCAGATCCTCGCCGCCATCGGCGTACAACGCCGGCACGCCGGCCTTGGCGAAGTTGAAATGATCCGAGCGGAAGTAGAAGCCGCTCTGCACCGAGGTCTCGCCGTGCAGGGTGCGGCCCTGCGCGGTGGCGATCGGCTTGAGCACGTCTTCCAGCTCCGAGCTGCCGAAGCCGACCACGGTGATGTCCTTTGCCTTGCCGGCCACCGACATCGCATCGATGTTGATCACCGCCGCGATCTTGGCGAGCGGGAAGGTCGGATGGGCGACGTAGTACTTGGAGCCGAGCAGGCCGGACTCTTCCAGGGTCACCGCCAGGAACACCAGCGAACGCTTCGGCTTGGGTTCCTGATGGGCGAAGGCGTCGGCGATTTCCAGGATGCCCGCCACGCCGGTGGCGTTGTCGATCGCACCGTTGTAGATGTTGTCGCCGGTCTCGCCTTCATGCTTGCCCAGGTGATCCCAGTGCGCCATGTACAGCACCGCCTCGTCCTTGCGATCGGTGCCCGGCAGCACGCCGACCACGTTGCGCGAGTTCTTTTCGCTGATGGTGCTCTTCAGATCGATGGAGGCCTTGGTCTTCAGCGTGACCGGCTTGAAGCCGCGCTGATTGGCGGCCTTGTACGAGGTGTCCAGATCCAGGCCGGCGTCGGCGAACAACTGGCGGGCGGCGTCGGCGGTCAGCCAGCCCTGCACCGGGATGCGGCGCTCGGGATCGTCCTTGGCCGGCAGGTCGTACTGCGCGCCGGACCAGGAATTCTTCACCACGTCCCAGCCGTAGCTGGCGCCGGGCGTGTCATGGACGATGAACGCGGCGGCGGCGCCCTTGCGCGCGGCCTCCTCGAACTTGTATGTCCAGCGCCCGTAATAGGTCATGCGCTTGCCTTCGAACAGCTTCTCGTCGCCGGTGTGGAAGCCGGGATCGTTGACGAACATGACGACCGTCTTGCCCTTCCAGTCCTGGCCGGCATAGTCGTTCCACTGCTGTTCCGGCGCGTCCACGCCGTAGCCGACGAACACCATCTCGCTGGCGTCGACCTTCACTTCCTTCTCGCCGGTGCGGGTGCCGGCGACGAAATCCACGCCGAACTTCAGCTCGCGCGTCTTGCCGTTGCTTTCCAGCTTCAGCACGGTGCCTTCGTCGGCGGTGGTCTCCACCATCGGCACGTCCTGGAAGAAGCTGCCGTTGTTGCCCGGCTGCAGGCCGATGCGCTTCATCTGCGCTTCCAGGTAGGCGACGGTCTTCTCCTCGCCGGTGGAACCGGGACCGCGGCCTTCGAATTCGTCGGAAGACAGCGTCTTCACCAGTTGGGCGAAGTCGGCCTCGTTGATGGCCGGGGCGAAGGCGTGATCCGCGGGTGCCGGCGCGGCGGGCGCGGTGGCGGCCGGTGCTTCGGCGTCAGGCTTCTTGCACGCGGCGAGCAGGGTGGTGGCGGCCAGCACGGCCGCCGCCAGAGGGAGCTTGCGGGACATCGGGATTCCTCAAATCCAGGAATCCCGAGTGTATGCGATCGTCCCGCGCGATGTGCCCGGCGCTCAGTCGGCCGGCGCGGTCGGCGTATCGAACGGGCGTGCGGTGGCGCCGGTGACCGGGCCGATCTTGGCCGTACGGTGGACGTAGAGGACCACTTCGCGCTCGAACACCAGCGGGCCGTCGACGGTTGCGTTCGGGCCGATCACGATGCGGGGCGGACGCTTGCGCTCGATGTTGAAGTTGCCCTTGGGCTTTTCGACCTTCAGCCCGCCGCGCACGTGCGAATCCACGCCCACGGTGACGTCGCCGTTGACCGTCTCGATGCTGCCGCCGACTTCGGTGCCGACCAGGCCGATGCCGCCGTTGACCGTGGAAACGCCCTCGCGCACGCGGCTGCCGCGATCCAGGAAGATCGGACCGTTGACGGTTTCCACGTCGCCGTCCACCTGGACCTTGCTGCCGGCGCGGATGCCGCCGTTGACCGTTTCCATGCCGCCGGTGCGGGCGCCATCGCCGATCTTGAGCGAACCGTTGACGGCTTCAACCGAGCCCGTCGTGGCATTGTCCTCGACGACGATGGAGCCGTTCACGGTGCTGAGGTCGCCGTGGCTCTGGCCGGCCTGGGCGGTGATGGAGCCGTTGACCTTGGAGATGTCGTTGCCGGCGAAGGCGGGTGTGGCCGCCAGTGCCAGGGTCAGCAGCAGGGCAGGGGAAGTACGGGTCATGGTGAAGTCCTGTTCGTCGAAAGTACGGGTTGGATGCCGGGGTCGCCCAAAGGGTTTAACCGGGCCTGGCGACGGGACCTCCCGCCGCGTTCAGGGTAACGCCGCCATCGCAGTACGCTTCGCTACAATCTTCACCTGCCTGAAGTCACCGGAACCCCCACCGTGTCCCCAACGCCGTCCGCCTCCCCGCGTCCCAAGCCCGTCGTCCTGCTGATCCTCGATGGCTGGGGCCACCGTGAAGATCCCACCGACAACGCGCTGGCACAGGCGGAACTGCCGAACTGGCGCCGCCTGCTGGCGACCGCGCCGCACACCCTCATCCACACCGAGGGCCGCCATGTCGGCCTGCCGGACGGCCAGATGGGCAATTCCGAGGTGGGCCACATGAACCTGGGCGCCGGCCGCATCGTCTACCAGGACCTGACCCGCATCGACGCCGCCATCGAGGACGGCAGCTTCTTCGACACCGCGGAGCTGGCGGCGGCCTGCGATGCTGCCAAGGCCGGCGGGCATGTCCTGCACGTGTTCGGCCTGCTTTCGCCGGGCGGGGTGCACAGCCACGAGAACCACATCTTCGCCATGCTGGAACTGGCCCATCGCCGCGGTGTGCCGAAGGTGGCCGTGCATGCCTTCCTGGACGGTCGCGACACCCCGCCGCAATCGGCCGAACCCAGCCTGCGCGCGCTGCAGGATGTCTGCGCACGCTTGGGCAATGCCAGCCTGGCCACGGTCAGCGGCCGCTACTACGCCATGGATCGCGACAAGCGCTGGGATCGCCTGCGCAAGGCGTGGGATGCCATCGTCGAGGCGCAGAGCGAATACCGTGCCGCCGACGGGGTGGCCGCGTTGCAGGCGGCCTACGCGCGCGGCGAGAACGACGAGTTCGTGCTGCCCACGGTGATCGACGGCGCGCAGCCGATGGCCGATGGCGACGCAGTGGTGTTCATGAACTTCCGCGCCGATCGCGCGCGCCAGTTGACGGCCGCGTTCGTCTCGCCGGATTTCGACGGGTTCCAGGCCCGCCGCCCACGGCTGTCGCGCTTCGTCTGCCTGACCGAGTACGACGCGAAACTGCCGGCGCCGGTGGCGTTCCCGCCGGATGACCTGCGGCACACGCTGGGCGAACTGCTGGCCGAGCAGGGCCTGACCCAGCTGCGCATCGCCGAGACCGAGAAGTATGCCCACGTGACGTTCTTCTTCAGCGGCGGACGCGAGGATCCCTTCGCCGGCGAGGAGCGCATCCTGGTGCCCAGCCCCAAGGTCGCGACCTACGATCTGCAGCCGGAAATGAGCTGCCCCGAGCTGACCGCCAAGCTGGTCGACGCGATCGGTTCCGGCCGCTTCGACGTGATCGTCTGCAATATCGCCAATCCGGACATGGTCGGTCACAGCGGCGATCTGCAGGCCGCCATCCTCGCCGCGCAGGCGGTGGACCAGGCCATTGGTGCGGTGGACGCCGCGGTGCGCGCCGCGCACGGCGCGCTGATCATCACCGCCGATCACGGCAACCTGGAGATGATGCGGGATCCGGAAACCGGACAGCCGCACACCGCGCATACGGTTGGGCCGGTGCCGCTGGTCTACGTCGGCGAGCGTGCGGTGAGGCTGCGCGCGGGTGGCGCGTTGCGCGACGTCGCCCCGACCCTGCTGGATCTGCTGGGCCTGCCGCAACCGGCCGAGATGTCCGGCCAGTCGCTGATCGCCGCCGCGCAATGACGCGTCGCCTGCTCCGCACCGGCCTCGGCCTGCTGATCGCGCTGGGCGTGATCAGCGGAGGCGTGTCGGCGCAGAGCCAGCGCGACGCGCAGAAGAAATTGGAAAAGGCGCGCGGCGAACTGAAATCGATCGCCCAGGAGCGGCGCAAGCTGGAGGGCGAACGCGGCGATGCCTCGCGCAAGCTGCGCGAGGCCGACGAGCAGGTTGGCCGCAGCAGCCGCACGCTGTCCGAAACCGAATCCTCGCTGCGGCGCGAGGAGGCCGCATTGGCCGAACTGCAGCAACGCCGCGAGGACATGCTGAAGCGGCTGGGTGGACAGCGGGAACAATTGGCCGCGCTGGTGCGCTCGGCCTACATGACCGGCGGCGACGCGCCGCTGAAGGTGCTGCTGTCGCAGGACAGCGCCGCCGACGCCAGCCGTACCCTGGCCTATCACCGCTACCTGCAGCGGGATCGCGCCGCCCGCATCGACGGTCTGACCACCGAGCTGCGGGCGCTGGCGCAGGTCGAACAGGACATCACCAGCCGGCGCGCGCAACTGGATACCGATCGCCAGCGCCTGCGCGGACAGATGAACCAGTTGCAGAAGGATCGGCAGAGCCGGGCCCGCCTGGTGGCCGATCTCGATCAGCGCTACCAGGACCGTGCCGACCGCGAAAAGGCGCTCGGCCAGGATGTGCGGTCGCTGGAGCGCCTGCTCGCCAACCTGCGGGCGGCGGCGGCGCGCGCCGAAGCCGAGCGCCGTGCGGCCGCGCGCAAGGCGGCCGAGGAGCGCGCGCGCGCGCAGGCCCGCCAGGGCGCCACGCGAGGCGCGCAAACCCCTTCGCGCCCACGGCCGGAAGTGGCCAACGCGCCCGCATTGAAGGTTGGCGGGCTGGGCTGGCCGCTGTCCGGAAACCTGCTGGCCCGCTATGGCGGGCGGATGCCGGACGGTCGTACCAGTTCAGGCGTGCTCATCGGTGCGCCGGCCGGCAGCACGGTGACCGCGGTGGCCGACGGCACGGTGGTGTTCTCCGAATGGATGACCGGCTACGGACTGATCCTGATCATCGACCACGGCAACGGCTACATGAGCCTGTACGCGCACAACGAGAGCCTGTTGCGTGACACCGGCGTCCAGGTCAAGCGTGGTGATCCGGTGGCCAAGGTCGGCACGTCCGGCGGCCAGGGCACGCCGGCGCTGTACTTCGAACTGCGCCGCAACGGTCAGCCGGTGGACCCGGGCAGTTGGCTGCAGCGGCGCTGAACCGGAACGCCATTCACCGCCGGTTCGCGCATAATCGGGCGAACTCCGTGGACCGCGCGGGGTCCATGGTTCCGCCGCTTTCCCACGGAGTTTCGATGCGTTCTTTCCTGCCCCTGGCCCTGTTGCTCGCCCTCGCCGGCGCGCCCGCGTTCGCGCAAGAGACCGCCAAGGAACCGGAGGTGGGCGCCAGCGACGATCCCTCCGCCGCCGAGACCGCGCCCTCGAAGGTGCCGCTGGAGGAAATCCGCCGGTACGTGGCCGTGTTCAATGCGGTCAAGGAGGCCTATGTCGAGCCGGTCGAGGATCGCAAGCTGATGCAGTCCGCCATCCGTGGCCTGCTGCTGGATCTGGATCCGCACAGCATCTATTTCGACAAGGAAGACGCGCAGGCCTACGACGAGCAGACCTCCGGCGCCTATGAAGGCATCGGCGTGGACCTGCTGCAGCAGCCGGACAATACCCTGCTGGTGGTCTCGCCGATCGACGACACGCCGGCGGCCAAGGCCGGGATCAAGGCCGGAGACGTGATCGTGGCCATCGACGGCAAGCCGATCGAGAAGACCGATGGCATGGAACCGCTACGCGGCAAGCCCGGCAGCAAGGTCACCCTCACGCTCGTGCGTGAAGGCACCGCCAAGCCATTCGACGTCAGCCTGGTGCGCGACGTCATCCGCATCGCCAGCGTGCGCAGCCGGATGCTGGAACCGGGTTACGGCTACGTGCGGATCAGTGCGTTCCAGACCGAGACCGCGGCGGACTTCCAGAAGCACGTGGCCGACCTGAAGGCGAAGGGCAAGCTGCGCGGGCTGGTGCTGGATCTGCGCAGCAATCCGGGCGGCCTGCTGCTGGCGGCGGTCCAGATCGCCGACGATCTGCTGGACAAGGGCAACATCGTTTCCACCCGCGGGCGCATCGTGGTCAGCGATTCGCGCTTCGACGCCACGCCCGGCGATCTGCTCGAAGGCGTGCCGGTGGTGGTGCTGGTGGATGCCGGTTCGGCCAGCGCTTCGGAAGTGCTGGCGGGCGCGTTGCGCGACAACCAGCGCGCGCGCGTGGTCGGCAGCCGTACCTTCGGCAAGGGCTCGGTGCAGACCGTGCTGCCGCTGGACAACGGCGATTCGGTGAAGCTCACCACCGCCCGCTACTACACGCCCAGCGGCAAGTCGATCCAGGCGCGCGGCATCGTCCCGGACGTGGAACTGCATCCGGAAACGAAAGACGGCGAGCCCGGGATCATCGACTACAGCGAGGCCACCCTGCCCGGTCACCTGCGTGGCGATGACGAGGGCCAGGAAGGCTATACCGCGGGCGAAGTGCTGGACGGCGAGAAACCGATCGCCGCCGCCCTGGCCGAGTTGAAGAAGCAGCTCGCGTCCGCGCCGGCCACGTCGGCGAAGGCACCACCGGCGCGCCGCTGAGCCGGCGGCGGCGTCAGGCGGAGCGTTCCGCCACCAGGCCGTACATCAATGGCAGGCTGGGCATCGTCGCCGGCGGATACATCCGCCGGCCCTGCGCTTCGCGCATGCCGTCGAATCCACGCCAGCCGTTGGCGTAGGGATACTCCTGCAACCGGCGCAGCCGCAGCCCCGCGCGCAACAACGCATCCACGACTTCGCCCAGGCTCCACTGGAATTCGTAGCTCGGATGCGGATTGCGGAAATCCCGTACGCCGGGCTGGTTGCCGGAAGGCGCCAGCGCCTCGCCGGACAGTGCCACGTAGTCGCTGACGCCATCCTCCCAGACCAGCGGTTCGCCATGGGCGAAGTAGGGATACTTCGGCTGCCATTGCGGATCGAAAATCATCGCCACCGGATGGAACTCGACGCAGACGAAGCGTCCGCCAGGTTCCAGCACTTCCGCCAATCCACCTGCCCATGCATCCAGATCCGACAGCCAGCACAACGCGCCGTAGGAACTGAAGGCGATGTCGAACCGCCGTCCATCCGCCCGTGCCCGTTCGAACCAATCGTATACATCGGCGCGCTCGAACCCGGCACGGATGCCCGCGTCGCCCGCCAATTGGCGGGCGAACTCGATCGCGGCATCGCTGATGTCCACGCCCGTGATCTGCGCACCGAGTCCGGCCAGGCTCAGGCTGTCCTGGCCGGCGTTGCACTGCAGGTGGATGAGCCTCCTGCCGGCGATGTCACCCAGCAGCGCGATCTCTTCCGGGAACAGCGTACTGCCGCCGGCGCGGAAGAACGACGCCTGATCGCGCTTGTGGCTGTTGTGCGCCACGGTGGCGGCATTCCAGGAATGGCGATTGCCTTCGTGCAGATCCTTGCGCATGGCCGATCGGGGAGCGGGAAGGGAGTGGCGATTCTAGGCCATCCATCCCCGCGAACCGCACGGTCAGGGCAGCGAGGGATCCCCGGCCATCGGCGGACTGGCGGCGCGGCGGTCGCGCATGATCCGATTGAACAACGGTGTCGCCATCAGGGTGGTGAGGATCGCCATGATCACCAGGATCGAGAACAGGCCCGGTTCGATGACGCCGGCCTGCAGGCCGATGTTGATGATGATCAGTTCCATCAGGCCGCGGGCGTTCATCAGGGCGCCGATCGCCATCGCGTCACGCGGCGGCTCGCCCGACAATCGCGCCGCCGCCCAGCAGGCGATCGCCTTGCCGCCGAACGAGGCCAGCAGGATCGCGATGGCCGGCAGCAGCATCGCCGGATCCATGAACACCGACAGTTGGGTCTTCAGGCCGGAATAGGTGAAGAACAGCGGCAGCAGGACCACCACCACCATCGGCTGCAGCAGTTCGCGCAGGCGTTCGGTGAGCACGCCGCGCGGCAGGCAGGCACCGAGGATGAAGCCGCCGAACACCGCGTGGATGCCGATGGCGTCCATCGCCCATGCGCACAGGAAGAACAGGGCCATCACCCAGGCCAACACCGAGGACGGCAGCGGTCCCTGCTCCGGCACGCGCGTAGCCAGCGGTGCCAGCAGGCGCCGGCCCGCCAGCAGCATGAAGCTCAGGTAGGCGATGCCGCCGCCGATCGCCAGCCATGCCTGCGCCCAACTGCCGCCGAAACTGGCCAGCACGATCGCCAGGATGCACCAGGCCGCGGCGTCGTCCATCGCGCCCGCGGTGAGCGCCAGGGTACCCAGCGGCGTTCCGGTCAGTCCGCGCTCGTGGATGATGCGCGCCAGCATCGGGAACGCGGTGATCGCGATCGCCGCGCCGAGGAACAACGCGACTTCCAGGAAGCGGGTCTTGTCCGAGAACAGCCCCGGCACGTGCTGCAGCCAGGGAGCCAGCGCGAACGCGAGCAGGAATGGCACGGCGATGCCGGCCCAGGACACCGCCATCGCGCTGCGGTAGCGCGCGCGGAAATGATCGGCGCGGAACTCGGTGCCGACCAGGAACATGTACATGCCCACGCCGACCTGTCCGCCGACATACAGCATGTCCAGGGTCGGCTTGGGAAACAGCGCCAGCTGGGTCTCGGGCATCAGCGCGCCGAACAGCGAGGGGCCCAGGGTGACGCCGGCGATCATCTCGCCGACCACCTGCGGTTGTCCGAAACGTTGCGCGAGGCGGCCGACCAGGCGGCAGACCAGGATGATGATGCCCGCCTGCAGGAAGAAGTAGACGGACAACTGCGGCGTGGACATCAAGACAACCCCGGGACTCGACGCGCCATCATAGGCGGTCGGCGGGGACGGCGGAGCGTACTGGCGGTTACCCGCCGGCGCCGGTCAGCGCGGCTTGGCCGGCAGCGGGAACGGGGTGACCACCTTCTCGCCGGTGGCGGCGTCGCGGATGGCCGACTGGCCTTTGCGCTCGACTTCCTCGACCCGGATGATGCTCTGCATCGGCAGGTGCAGGACGCGCGTATCGCCGAACTCGTCGCGCAGACGCTCCTCGGTGGGATCCACCACCAGCCCGTCGTGCAGATCGAAGACCAGCTCGCCCACTTCGGTGAAGCCCCACAGGCCGCTGGCGCCCACGTGGCCCGCATACAACTCGTAGACCTTGTTGTGGTTGAGGAAGGTGACCTTGTAGAGCTTCTTTGCCATGGGGCGGGGAGTGGGGAAACCGATGCGATGGGGGGAAAGTGAGGCCGCCCCGCCGCCGCTTCAATAGCCCTGCCGCTTGCGCAGGCGCCGGGCGATGGCGGCGCGGACGAACAGGGCGAACACCACCCCGAACAGGAATCCGGCGATGTGCGCCGACCAGGCCACCGCGCCGAAGGCCGGGCCGGTGTAGGCGAACACCACCTGCAGCAGCGCCCAGATGCCGATCAGCAGCGAGGCCGGCGCCTTGACGAATTCCAGGAACAGCCCGAGCGGCAGCACCACGCCGAGCTTGGCGGTCGGGAACAGCGCCAGGTAGGCGCCGATCACCGCCGAGACCGCGCCGCTGGCGCCGATCACCACCCGGTCGGGCGCACCGATGGTGAGCACCGCGGCCAGGTTGGCGACCGCGCCGCCCAACAGGAACAGGATCAGGAACCGCCACGGCCCCATGGTCCGCTCGGCCGGCATCCCGAAGATCAGCAGGAACACCAGATTGCCCAGCAGGTGGGCCCAGTCCGCATGCAGGAACAAGGCGGTGAACAGGCGCAGCACGCTGCCGTCCTGGAGATCGGCCAGCCAGGCCGGCAACGAGGTCAGGCCGCCGGACAACGCGCCCCATTCCTGCAGCAGCAACGCACGATCCGGTTGCATCGCCGCCCACAGGAACGCCAGCCACAACAGGCCCAGCAGCGCGGGCGTGGCCCAGCGCAGCGAAGGCTTCCGGCGGGAGGGCAAGGAGACGAACATGCCGCCTCACTTTAACTCGCAGCGCCTGTCACCCGTGTCGTTTCCCTGTTCAGGAAAACCCCTCGGACCGTGCCAAGAGTTTGTTAGCTTTCGGTTAGAAGACATGGGTATACTGCATACGGCGTCGTATGTCGGGAGGGGCTTCCGGCGGACGAACCGGCGGGCATAACGCCGGTCGCTTCCAGCGGCGCATTGACCGTAACCCACGTCCTCCGGAGAGAGACACCATGCATTCCGTCAACAGTTTTGCCCGTATTTCCGCGCTGGCCTTCGGCATTGCCGGCGTTCTGGCTTTCGGTCAGGCGCACGGCGCCGCGTTCCAGCTGAAGGAAAACAGCGCCAAGGGTCTCGGCCGCGCGTTCGCCGGTTCGGGCAGCGCCCCGGGCGACGCCTCGGTGATCGCGACCAATCCGGCCGCGATGCGCCACATGAAGGAAACCCAATTCCAGGCCGACGTCAGCGCCATCAGCTTCTCGGCTGATTTCGAGGGCGGCGGACGCCTCGCCGGTCCGACCGGCGCGGGCACCGGCATGCCGATCTCCGGCGGCAACGGCGGCGACGCCGGCACCATCGCGGCGGTTCCGGCCGCGTACTTCCACACCATGATCGGCGAGAAGGCCCACCTGGGCGCGTCGCTGACCGTGCCGTTCGGCTTCAAGACCGAATACGACCGCAACTGGGTCGGCCGCTACCATGGCGTCAAGACCGACCTGAAGACCGCCGACCTCGGCCTGGCGATTTCCTATGACGTGAACCCGTACGTGTCCTTCGGCGCGTCGGTGTTCGTCGAGCGCCTGGAAGTGGACCTGAGCAACGCCGTCGATCTGGGCGCGGTGATGTTCTCGCAGGGCGGCGGCGCGCTTGGCTTCCTGCCGGGCAACGCCGACCTGTACAGCCAGCTCGAAGGCAGCAGCAATGACTGGGGCTTCACCGTCGGCGGCCTGTTCAGCGTCAACGACCAGACCCACATCGGCCTGAGCTACCGCTCCAAGGTCAAGCACGAGATCACCAACGGCAAGGCCACCTTCACGGCGACCAATGCCCGGGCCACCCAGGGCCAGGCGGTGCTGGCCGCGCGCGGCCTGTTCGTGAACACCGGTGGCCGCGCGAACATCGAACTGCCGGCCTCGGCGACCCTGAGCTTCACCCGCCAGGTCAACGACAAGCTGACCATCATGGCCGACGTGACGCGCACCTTCTGGGCGCCCTCGTTCGACGCGGTCACCGTCGATTTCCAGTCGAACCAGCCGAACAACGTGCTGCCGTTCCACTACCGCGACACGACCTTCAGCTCGATCGGTGCGGACTACCGCCTGAGCGACACGCTGACCCTGCGCGGCGGCGTGGCCTACGACCAGACCCCGACCACCGCCGAGCACCGCGACGTGCGCGTGCCGGACACCAGCCGCAAGTGGCTGTCGCTCGGCCTGACCTGGGCGCCGTCGGAAAAGGCGGAGTACAGCTTCGGCTACACCCACCTGTTCACCAAGGACCCGACCGTCGATCAGGTCTCGGCGACCGGCAGCACGCTGTCCGGTTCCTACGACGTGGCGGGCGATGTGCTGGCGGCTTCGATCAACTACAAGTTCTGATCGAATCCCGGCATTGCCGACGCGACACCGGAAAACCCCGCTTCGGCGGGGTTTTTCTTTTCCGTGATCGCGCCATTGAATGCGGGCGTGTTGCCCGAGCTAGAGAACAGGCGCGGGATGCATCCGCAGTTCGACGCGATTGCGTCCATTGCGCTTGGCCGCGTAGAGGGCCTCGTCCGCCAGCCGCACCAGATCGTTGAATCCGGTATGGCGATAGCGGGTGTGGGCGATGCCCAGGCTGACGGTGACCCGGAAAGCGGGCGCGGGGAATTCCAGCGACATCACCTGCATGCGGATGCGTTCGGCCAGCCGATGCGCGACTTCCGGCGAGGTCTCGCGCAGCACCAGCATGAATTCCTCCCCGCCCAGCCGCACGAACAGATCGTTGCTGCGGATGCATCCGCGCACCACGTCTGAAAACCGCTGCAGAACCTGATCGCCGGTTTCGTGGCCGTGGTGATCGTTGACCGCCTTGAAGTGATCCAGGTCCAGCGCGATCACCGCGAGGCCGCCTTCCAGGGTGACGAAGCGGGCGCTGGAACGCAGTTCGCTGTCCAGGCCCCGGCGGTTCAATGCGCCAGTGAGTGGATCCAGCAGCGCGCTCTGGCGCAGCGCTTCTGCGGCGCGGAAGCTGGCCAGCATCAGCATGCAGAAATTGAGCATGAACCAGATCGACAGATCCGCGTTCACCCATGACGGATTCGGGCCATAACGCCCGGTCAGCGCATGTGCGAGATCGCGGCCATAGAGGTACAGGAGCGCCACGCACGCGGTCATCATCAGCCGGGCGGGCACATGGTCCGGGCCGGCCCGCAACAGGCGCAGCTGCCAGATCACCACCGCCAGCGCGAACACCTCCACCGCGCTCATCGCCGCGCCTTGTGCGTCCTGGATATCCCCATGGCCGTAGAGCAGCCAGCCGCCCAGCGGCAACGCCAGGGCCAGCGGCATGAGCGCGCGTTCACCGGGAAGGAGCGCGCGCTGGTGCACGAACTGGATCACCGACCACGCCAGGCCGATCAGGCCGGCACAGGCCAGCAGCCCACCCAGCCCGGCGATGGCATGCGCCAGATCCTGCGCGCCGGAACGCGAAGCCACCTGCGAGGTGCCGTCGAGCAGGGCCGCGCCCAGCGAGTAGACGAAATGGGCCACGCCCCAGGCGGTGATGCCGCGCACGCCGCGCGATACCCGCGACACGTAGAAGAAAAGTCCCAGCAGCACTGCCGCCAGCGCGCAGTCGCTAATCAGCAGATGGTAGAAATCGGTGGTCATCAAGCCGGTCTTGCCTTTGGCGCGGTGCAACGTCCTGTTCCCCGTACCAACGCAGAACGCGGCCAATTCCGGCTATCGGCGGGAAGGCGGCGCGGCGGAGCGCCACGGCCGCATTCAGGGTTGCATCTCGACCCGGTTGCGGCCCTTGCGCTTGGCCGCGTACAACGCGTCGTCCGCGCGTCGCATCAGCTCCACGAACGGCTCTCCGTCGCTTCCCCCGAAAGCGATGCCCAGGCTGATCGTCACCCGGAACGGGCGCCCCTCGGGAGGACTGAACTCCAGCCGCATCATCTGGTTGCGCAGGCGCTCGGACAGGTGCCGCGCGGTTTCGCGATCGGTTCCCGGCATGACCACCGCGAATTCCTCGCCGCCCATGCGGGCGAACAGTTGATCGCTGCGCAGGCCGCTGCGCACGGTTTCGCTGAAGCGTTGCAGGACCCGATCACCGGTGTCGTGGCCATGGCGATCATTGATCGCCTTGAAATGATCCAGATCGATGGCGATGACGCTGAGTCCGGGCTGGTCGCGATCCGGCCAACTGCTGAGTTCGCCGTGCAGGCCGCGCCGGTTCAGCGCACCGGTCAGCGGATCGAACATGGCGCTGAGCTTGAGCGATTCGGCGGCGCGGAAGCTGCATAGCATCAGCATGCAGAAATTGAGCATGAACCAGATCGACAGGTCCACGCTGACCCAGATCTCGTCGAAACCGAAATGGCTGAGCGACCACCCGGGCACCACGCTGCCGTACAGCACCGCCAGCAGTCCACACCCCAGCATCATCATCCGCGCCGGCAGCCGGTAGGGATCCTCGCGCAGGACATGCAGGTGCCAGATCATCCACAACAGGACCAGCAATTCCACGCAATTGAGGACGACGCTCTGCGCCTCCCAGCCACCGCCCAGGCCCCAGACCAGCAGCGGCGGCGCGACGGCCATGGGCACGACCGCGATTTCCAGCCGGTGCAGTGCGCGCCGCCGGGCGAACTGCACGACCGCCCAGCCCAGCGCCGCCATCCCGCCGCAAAGGACGGCCGAACCCAGATGGGTGGACAACGCGGCTGCGGTTGCCAGGCCGGCGTCGGCGAAAGTGGCCGTGCCGGCGTCGAACAGGGTCGCCCCGATCGTGTAGACCACGTGCGCGGCGCCCCAGGTGAACACGCCCTGGATGTTGCGCGACACCCGCGCCACGTACCAGAACAGGACGAACAGCACGACCGCCAGCAGGCAGTCGCTCAATAGCGTCAGCAAAACCGCCCAACTCATGCGCCTGCCAGCCCGTGGATCCCCATGGGCATGTTATCGGCACTACGTCACAAAACAACAGGGTCGCGCGAGGCGGCCCTGAGGGGGAACGACGGCCTGGCGGCCTCCGCCGGAACTCAGTCGCCCAGGGTCAGCAGCGAGGCATTGCCGCCGGCGGCCGTGGTGTTGACGGTCACGGTCTTTTCGGTGGCGAAGCGCGGCAGGTAGTGCGGACCGCCGGCCTTGGGGCCGGTGCCGGACAGGCCCTGGCCGCCGAACGGCTGCACGCCCACCACCGCGCCGATCTGGTTGCGGTTGACGTAGACGTTGCCGACCTTGACCCGCGCGGCGATGCGATCGACCGTCTCGTCGATGCGCGAGTGCACGCCCAGGGTCAGGCCGAAACCGGTGGCGTTGATGGCGTCGATCACCTGGTCGAGCTGATCGGCCTTCCAGCGCACCACGTGCAGGGCGGGTCCGAAGATCTCGCGATGCAGCTGGTCCAGCGACTTCAGCTCCCACGCACGTGGCGCGAAGAAGGTGCCGTGGGCGGCGTCCTCGCCCAGGTTGGCCTGCTTGATCAGGCGGGCTTCGGTGGCCATGCGCGCGGCGTGGTCCTCCAGGATCTTCAGCGCGTCGGCGTCGATCACCGGGCCGACGTCGGTGGACAGCAAGCCGGGATCCCCGACCTTCAGTTCCTCCATCGCGCCGGCCAGCATGGTCATCACCTTGTCGGCGATGTCGTCCTGCACGAACAGCACGCGCGCGGCCGAGCAGCGCTGGCCGGCGGAGGTGAAGGCCGAACCGATGGCGTCCTTGACCAGCTGTTCCGGCAGCGCCGAGGAGTCGGCGATGAACGCGTTCTGGCCGCCGGTCTCGGCGATCAGCACGCCGATGGCGGCATCGCGCGCGGCCAGCGAGCGGTTGATCGCGCGAGCGGTCTCGGTGGAACCGGTGAAAGCCACGCCGGCCACGCGCGGATCCTTGGTGAGCGCGGCGCCGACGGTGGCGCCGTCGCCGGGCAGGAACTGCAGCACGCTTTCCGGGATGCCGGCTTCGTGCAGCAGTTTCACCGCCGCGTGGCCGATCAGGTTGGTCTGTTCGGCGGGCTTGGCGATGACACTGTTGCCGGCGGCGAGCGCGGCACTGACCTGGCCAAGGAAAATCGCCAGCGGGAAGTTCCACGGACTGATGCAGACGAACACGCCACGGCCGTGCAGCTGCAGCTCGTTGGATTCGCCGGTCGGGCCGGGCAGGCGTTCGGCGGCGCCGAACTGCGCGCGCGCCTGGGCGCCGTAGTAGCGCAGGAAATCCACCGCCTCGCGCACTTCGGCAACGCTGTCGGGCAGGGTCTTGCCGGCTTCCTTCACGCACAGCGCGATGTACTCGGGCATGCGCTGTTCCAGCAGGTCGGCGGCGTGCTCCAGGATCGCGGCACGGCTGGCGGCCGGGGTGCGATCCCAGGCCGGCTGCGCGGCCACGGCGTTCTGCAGCGCTTTTTCCACCGCCGCGCCGTCGGCCGGTTGCCATTCACCCACGGTCTGGCGGCGATCGGCCGGGTTGGTCACCGGCAGCGCCGCGCCCGCGACCACCGCGCCCGGCACCAGCGGCGCCGCGCGCCACGGCTTGACCGCGGCATTGACGCGCTCGGCCAGCACGCGCAGGTCGTTGTCGTTGGCGAGGTTGGCGCCCATGGAGTTGTTCCTGTCAGAAGTCGGGATGGGGGCTGCCTGGTTGCGGAAGAGATCGCGCGGCAGCGGGATGCGGGGATGCGGGATGGAATCGAACGCGGACACGGTTTCCACCGGGTCGCGGATCAGGTCCTCGATGGCCACGTTCTCGTCGGTGATGCGGTTGACGAAGCTGGAATTGGCGCCGTTCTCCAGCAGGCGGCGGACCAGGTACGGCAGCAGATCCTCGTGCGAGCCCACCGGCGCGTAGACGCGGCAGGGCACACCCAGGCGATCGGCGGGAATCACTTCCGCGTACAGGTCGTCGCCCATGCCATGCAGCTTCTGGTGCTCGTACGGGCGGCCCCGGGCAATCGAGCGGATTGCGGCGATGGTCTGCGCGTTGTGGGTGGCGAACATCGGATACAGCGCGTCGCCGTGCTCGAACATGCGTCGCGCGTTGGCCAGGTAGGACACGTCGGTGTTCGGCTTGCGGGTGAACACCGGATAGCCCGGATGGCCGTCGATCTGCGCGCGCTTGACCTCGGCGTCCCAGTAGGCGCCCTTGACCAGCCGCACCGGCATGCGCCGGCCGACCCGGCGGGCCAGATCGGCGAGGAAGTCGATCACGTAGGGCGTGCGCTTCTGGTACGCCTGCACGGCCAGGCCGTAGCCTTCCCAGCCGTCCAGCGAGTGGTCGGAGAAGGTGGCCTCGATCAGATCCAGCGACAGTTCCAGCCGGTCGGCTTCCTCGGCGTCGATGGTGAAGCCGATGCCGTACGACTTGGCCAGCTGCGCCAGTTCCAGGATGCCCGGCGCCAGTTCCTTCATCACCCGCGCGCGCTTGGCGTGCTCGTAGCGCGGATGCAGGGCCGAGAGCTTGATGGAGATACTGGGAGCGGCGAAGACGTCGGGGAAGGGGCCCGTCTTGCCGATTGAATGGATGGCCTTCCGATAGGCCTCCAGATAGCGCGCGGCATCCTTCGAGGTCAGCGCGCCCTCGCCCAGCATGTCGAACGAATAGCGGTAGTTGGCGTTGTCGCCCTTGCGCGAACGGCCCAGCGCTTCCTCGATGGTCCGGCCCATCACGAACTGGTGGCCCATGATGCGCATGGCCTGGCGCACCGCCAGCCGGATGACCGGCTCGCCGACGCGGCCGATCAGGCGCTTGAAGGCGCCGGGCACGTCGTGGCGGGTCAGATCGTTGAGATTGACCAGCCGGCCGGTCAGCATCAGGCCCCAGGTGGAGGCGTTGACCAGCACCGAATCGCTCTGGCCCAGGTGCTTTTCCCAGTCGGCGTCGCCCAGTTTGTCGCGGATCAGCTTGTCGGCGGTTTCCTGGTCCGGAATGCGCAGCAGCGCCTCGGCCACGCACATCAGCAGTACGCCTTCCTCGCTGCCCAGGTCGTACTGGCGCATGAAGGCCTCGATGGCGCCCTGATCCTGGGCGCGGGCGCGGACCCGCGCGACCAGATCGGCGGCCAGCGCCTGCGCGCGGGCCTGCTCGTCGGCCGGCAGCCGGGCCTGGGCGAGCAGTTCGCGCACGTGTTCGGCTTCGTCGCGCAGCCAGGCCGCGGTGATGGCGGCCCGCAGGGCCGACGGCGGGGCGGGGAGTTCGGGGGAAACGATGCCGGCGGTCGCCGGCGGCGGGGCCGCCTCGGTGCCGGACTGGGGCTGGGAGCTCATGAACGTGATCGGAAGCGGGCGATGGAGCCCGATAGTGTAGTGAGCCGGACCACCGTTCGCGAATGGATGGAACCGGATGGCGCGGGTTTCACGCCATCCGGGGCCGCCGGAAACGGCGCGCGCGGGGTCCGGCCGATTGACCGAGATCATTGCAACTTGCCGCAACAGGGGGGTGAGGCTAACATTTAGGGGTTTTCCGCGGCCTCGTTGCGCGGTTGGCAGCATGATCGAAGTGCTTCCGTCATTGCCGGGTATCCACGGCGCGCGGCTCCGGCTGCGACCGCCCCGGGCTTTGACGGCCCGCCAGTTCGTGGCCTTGTTCGCCGCGCTGGCCGGGGCGATGTGGCTGGTGGCCCTGCTGGGCTGGCTGGCCGGCAACGCCTTCGCACCGGCCTTCGCCCTGCTGCACAGCGCATTCGTGGGCGCGGCGTTGCGTTGGCTATGGCGCAGCGGCGAGCGGGGTGAGGACATCACCATCGGTCCGGAGGTCGTGGAAGTCAGCCGCACCCCCGAGGCCGGACCGGTGTTCCGGGCGCATCCTTATTGGGTGCGGCTCCGTATCGAGGCGGATGGCGAAAGGATTTCGCTGGCTTCCAGTGGTCGCCGGGTCGAGGTGGGCAATTTCCTCGGTCCGGGCGAGCGCCGGCAGCTGGCGGACAAGTTGCAGGATTTACTGGCGGCCGCGAGCGGTCGCAACCGATGACGCATTTGGGGTCTAGGCAATGACGCAAGTGAATGGGTATTGGAAGCGTTTGATGACGGCCTGCGCGCTGCTGGCTTCGCCGGCGCTGGCGTGGGCGCAGTCGGCGGACCCGAAGCCGTGGCAGCTGAACATGGGCAAGGGCGTCACCGCCTCGTCCCAGCATGCCTACGACGCGCACATGGTGGCGCTGATCGTGTGCATCGTGATCGGCATCATCGTGTTCGGCGCGATGGGCTACGCGATGTTCAAGTTCCGCAAGTCCAAGGGTGCGGTGGCCGCGCAGTTCAGCCACAACACCACCGCGGAAATCATCTGGACCGTCATCCCGGTGCTGATTCTGGTGGTCATGGCCTGGCCGGCGACCGCCAAGCTGATCGCCATGTACGACACCCGCGACTCCGAGATGACCGTCAAGGTCACCGGTTACCAGTGGATGTGGAAGTACGAATACCTGGGCGAGGACGTGTCCTTCACCAGCCGCCTGGACCGCGAGTCCGACCGCATCCGCCAGAGCGGCGAGAAGCCGGACCTGGCCAAGAACCCGCACTACCTGCTGGACGTGGACAACGAGCTCGTCCTGCCGGTCAACACCAAGATCCGCTTCGTGATCACCGCCGACGACGTCATCCACGCCTGGTGGGTGCCGGCGCTGGGCTGGAAGCAGGACGCTATCCCGGGCATCGTCAATGAGGCCTGGACCGACATCAAGGAACCGGGCGTGTACCGCGGCCAGTGCGCCGAGCTGTGCGGCAAGGACCACGGCTTCATGCCGATTGTCGTGCGCGCGGTGCCGAAGGAAGAATTCCAGAAGTGGCTGGCAGAGAGGAAGCCGGCCCCGGCGCCCGCTCCGGCGGCCCCGGCTGCTCCCGCCACGCCGGCGGAAGCCGTGCCCGCCGATGGCCAGGCCGTTCCGGCCCCGGCCACCGACGCCGCCCCCACCAGCGAGCCGGCCGCGCCCCAGGCGCAGGCTTAATCGTCCGCTTCAGCTGCAAGAGATCACGAACATGGCCCACACCGCCGTCGATCACCACGACGATCACCACGGTCACCAGCAGAGCTTCATCGAGCGTTGGTTCTTTTCGACCAACCACAAAGACATCGGTACGCTCTACCTGATTTTCAGCTTCATCATGTTCATCATCGGCGCGGGCATGTCGGTGATCATCCGTGCCGAGCTGATGACCCCGGGCCTGCAGTTCGTCAAGCCCGAGTTCTTCAACCAGATGACCACTGTGCACGCGCTGGTCATGATCTTCGGTGGCGTGATGCCGGCCTTCGTCGGCCTCGCCAACTGGATGATTCCGCTGCAGATCGGCGCGCCGGACATGGCGCTGCCGCGCATGAACAACTGGTCCTTCTGGATCATGCCGTTCGCCTTCACCCTGCTGCTGATGACCCTGTTTCTGCCGGGCGGCGCGCCGGCCGGTGGCTGGACCCTGTATCCGCCGCTGTCGCTGCAGGGCGGCGCCAACGTGGCCTTCAGCATCTTCGCCATCCACATGATGGGCGTGAGCTCGATCATGGGCGCGATCAACATCATCGCGACCGTGCTGAACATGCGCGCCCCGGGCATCGACCTGCTGAAGATGCCGATCTTCTGCTGGACCTGGCTGATCACCGCGTTCCTGCTGATCGCCGTGATGCCGGTGCTGGCGGGTGCGGTCACCATGCTGCTGACCGACAAGTTCTTCGGCACCAGCTTCTTCAACGCCGCCGGCGGCGGCGACCCGGTGATGTACCAGCACATCTTCTGGTTCTTCGGCCACCCCGAGGTCTACATCATGATCCTGCCGGCGTTCGGCGTGGTGTCGGAAATCATCCCGACCTTCAGCCGCAAGCCGCTGTTCGGCTACCAGGCCATGGTGTACGCGACCGCTTCGATCGCGTTCCTGTCGTTCATCGTGTGGGCGCACCACATGTTCACGGTGGGCATGCCGCTGGGCGGCGAGATCTACTTCATGTTCGCCACCATGCTGATCGCCATCCCGACCGGCGTGAAGGTGTTCAACTGGGTCAGCACGATGTGGAAGGGTTCGCTGAGCTTCGAAACCCCGATGCTGTGGGCGGTGGGCTTCGTCATCCTGTTCACCATCGGTGGCTTCTCCGGCCTGATGCTGGCCATCGTGCCGGCGGACTTCCAGTACCACGACACCTACTTCGTGGTCGCGCACTTCCACTACGTGCTGGTGACCGGCGCGCTGTTCTCCATCATCGCCGCCACCTATTACTGGTGGCCGAAGTGGACCGGCCGCATGTACAACGAGACCGCCGGCAAGTTCCATTTCTGGTGGACGGTGATCTTCGTCAACCTGCTGTTCTTCCCGCAGCACTTCCTGGGCCTGGCCGGCATGCCGCGCCGCATTCCGGACTACAACCCGGTGTTCGCGGACTGGAACCTGGTCAGCTCGATCGGCGCGTTCGGCATGTTCCTGACGCCCTTCATGATGGCCTTCATCCTGTGGAGCTCGCTGCGCAACGGTGCCAAGGCCGATGCGCGCGCCTGGGAAAACGCCCGTGGCCTGGAGTGGACCGTGCCGTCGCCGGCGCCGCACCACACCTTCAGCACCCCGCCGGTCATCAAGGATGGCGACCTGGCGCACGGCGACGTGACCCACTGAGCCGGGTGACGGGTGGCTGAGTCCATGAACGCTCCGATGCTCTCGCCGGAAGAAACCGCGCGCCGCCGCAAGGCGGTGCTGCGCACGGCGTGGATCGTGGGCGGGCTGGCCTTCGCCATCTTCGTGCTGTTCATCCTGCGCGCGGTGCTGAGCGCATGAGCGGCAAGGCGTCCAATTCGGCGGGCCTGCTCAAGCTGGTGGGCGTGGCGCTGGGCGTGTTCGTGCTGACGTTCTCGCTGGTGCCGCTGTACCGGATTGCCTGCGAGAAGGTGTTCGGCGTGCGTCTGGAAAAGGGACCGGGCCAGGCCCAGGTCGCCGAGGTCAAGGCCAAGCGCGTCGTCACCGTGCAGTTCGACGGTGGCGTGAACTCCAAGCTGCCGTGGGCGTTCCATCCCGAGCAGTTGACCATGCAGGTGGTGCCGGGCGAGCTGTACGAGGCCAAGTACTTCGCGCGCAACGACGGCCAGCGGCCGATCGTGGGCAGCGCGGTGCCGTCGGTGGCCCCGGCGCGCGCCTCGGGCTACTTCACCAAGACCGAATGCTTCTGCTTCACCGCCCAGACCCTGCAGGCCGGTGAAGTGCGCGACATGCCGGTGCGCTTCATCGTCGATCCCAACCTGCCGGCCGACGTGAAGACCATCACCCTGTCGTATACCTTCTACAAGAACGATGCCATGACCGCGCAACTGGGCGCGGGCAACGCGTCCAATTCGCCGCACGCGGCACCCTGATCGAGCCTTAGGAACCGGAAGACACGCCATGGCACAAGCTCATTCGCCAGACGCCAACATCTACTTCGTGCCACACAGCAGCAAGTGGCCGTTCGTGGGCTCCATCTCCATGTTCGTCACCATGGTCGGCGTGGCCAGCTGGCTCAACGACGCCGCCTGGGGCAAGTGGACTTTCTTCGCCGGCGTGTTCCTGCTCTGCGCGACCCTGTTCATGTGGTTCGGCGACGTGATCCGCGAGTCGGTCAGCGGCAACTACAACAAGCAGGTGGACGTGTCCTTCCGCATGGGCATGGTCTGGTTCATCTTCTCCGAAGTGATGTTCTTCGCCGCGTTCTTCGGCGCGCTGTTCTACGCCCGCCAATTCGCGCTGCCGTGGCTGGGCGGCGAAGGCGACGGCGTGATGACCAACGCGCTGCTGTGGGATGGCTTCTCCTCGGCCTGGCCGAGCGCCGGTCCGGGCCAGGTCGGTGGCCAGTTCCAGACCATCCCGGCCTGGGGCCTGCCGCTGCTCAACACCCTGATCCTGCTGACCTCGGGCGTGACCATCACCATCGCCCACCACGCGCTGAAGGCGGGCCACCGCAAGCAGTTGCTGGTGTTCCTGGGCCTGACCGTCCTGCTGGGTTGCGTGTTCCTGTTCTTCCAGGCGGAGGAGTACATCCACGCCTACAAGGAGCTGAACCTGACCCTGGGTTCGGGCATCTACGGTTCGACCTTCTTCATGCTGACCGGCTTCCACGGCGCGCACGTGACGCTGGGAACGATCATGCTGGCGATCATCTGGCTGCGCTGCGCGCGCGGCCACTTCACCAAGGACGACCACTTCGGCTTCGAAGCCGTGGCCTGGTACTGGCACTTCGTCGACGTGGTGTGGCTGGGCCTGTTCCTGTTCGTGTACGTGCTGTAACGGGAATAGGGAATCGAGAATCGGGAGTCGAAACGGCAAAAGCCGCGTGCTCCAGGTTGGAGACCGATTCAAAAACAAAGGCGACGGCATTGCCGTCGCCTTTGTCGTTCGGGAGGGGCATGTGCCGGGATCACGCCATTCCCGATTCCCCATTCACCATTCCCGTCTTCACGCTCCCACCCCATGCGGCTTGATCCATCCCATGTAGATGGCGAGGATGACCAGCAGGATGAGGGCCACGGACAAGCCGATGCGGCGGGTCAGGGCGTTGACGGTGCGTTTGCTCTGGCCCTTGTCCACCAGCAGGTAATACAGCCCGGCGCCGAGGTTCCAGATGATGAGGATCAGGAACGCGATGATCAGCAGGGTTTTCAACGAATCATTCATGGGTGCCTCGAAGGGCGTGCAGCGGGCATGAACACATTATTGCAGCCGATGGGAAATCGCGCGTGAGCCGCCGGCGGATGCCGCTGGCGGTCGGCTGGGCGCTGGCCCTGGCCGTGATCGCGCTGTTCTGCGGCCTGGGCACCTGGCAGCTGGGACGCGCCAAGCAGAAGGAGGCCATGCTGGCGGCCTCGCAGAAGATCCTGAGCGAGCGCCGGGCGGTCCCGCTGGCCGACGCCGCGCGGCCGGGATCGCGTGGCGACTACGCCTGGGCCTCCGGCCATGGCCGGTTCCTGCCGGGGCCGGCGGTGCTGCTGGACAACCAGAACCGCGAGGGGCGCGCGGGCATCCGCGCCTACCGGGTGTTCCAGCCCGAAGGCGCGCCGCCGCTGCTGGTGGAGCTGGGCTGGTTGCCTCTGCCCGGCGATCGGCGCCTGCCGGCGATTCCGTTGCCCGAGGGCGCGTACACCCTGAGCGGCCTGCTCGCGCCTCCGCCCGCCGAGGGATTGGTCAAGGCGGTCAGCGCGACCCAGTCCAGCGGGGACCGGTTGATCACTGGACTGGACATGGCCGCACTGGCGCGTGACCTGGAACTGCCGGCGCTCGCGCCGCGCGTGTTCCGGCCCGATCCCGCGCTGCCGCTGGGCTACGCGCGCGATCTCGACATCCTGCCCAACACGCTGCCGCCCGAACGCCACCTCGGCTATGCGGTGCAGTGGTTCGGGCTGGCGCTGGCGGTGCTGATCACCGCGCTGGTGGTGAGTCGTCGTGGCCGCCGCCGACAGCAGGAGCGCTGAGCCGCCGTGCATGAGAAAATAGCCGGATGACTTCGATGCCCCCCGATGCCGGCCGCGCCCGCGGACGCTGGATGCTGATCGCGCTGTTCGCCCTGTTCTTCGGCACCGTGTTCGGTGCCGGCGTCCTGCGCTTCGCCGGCTGGCAGCCCGCTGGCCACAAGAACAACGGCGAAATGTTGCAACCGCCGTCCGACGCCCGCCAGATCGTGCCCCGCCTGGTTGATGGCCGGCCCTACGCCTGGCAGCCGGGCGAACGGATCTGGCGCATCGTGGTGGCGCCGCCAGCCGATTGCGCCGCCGACTGCCTGAAGCTGGCGCAGGACCTGGACAAGGTCTGGCGTCTGTTCGGGCACAACGCCGACAAGGTGGAGATTCTCTGGATCGGCCCGCTGCCAGCGGGAGCGCCGGCGACCGAAGCACGCCGCCAGCTGCAGGCTTCGCCGGAACTGCTGGCGGCATTGCCGCGCCTGCAGGATCCCAAGGGCGTACCCGTCTATGTCATCGATCCCCATGGTTTCGTGATCCTGCGCTATCCGCCCGGCTTCGACGCCGGCGGCCTGTACAAGGACGTCGCGAAGCTGCTGAAACTGATTTGAGGGTGCGCCCGAGATGAATGCCGTCGCCCGGCCCGTGCTGTATCGCCATTTCCATCGTATCGCCTGGCTCGCCGTCGGCCTGGCGCTGTGCGTGATCATCTTCGGCGCCTTCGTCCGCCTGTCCAACGCGGGCCTGAGCTGCCCGGACTGGCCGACCTGCTATGGCCGCGCCACCTGGCCGCAGAGCACGCATGAAGTCGTGGACCACGCCGCCAGCGCGATCCGTCCGTTCGAGACGCACAAGGCCTGGCGCGAGCAGGTGCACCGCCACATCGCCGCGACCCTGGGCATGCTGGTGCTGATCCTGTCGCTGCTGGCCGCGCGCCGGCGTCGCTTCGGCATCGCCACCATCCTGCTGGCCTCGGCGTTCGTCGCCACCGCGATCCCGCTGTACATGCATGGCGAACATGTCGCCGCATCGGTGCTGGCGATCATCGGCGAGGCGATCCTGCTGTTCGCCGCGCTGCGCTGGTCCAACCTGGATCTGGCGCGGGTCAGCGCGCTGACCCTGGCGGTGATCATCTTCCAGGCGCTGCTGGGCATGTGGACGGTGACCTGGCTGCTCAAGCCAATCGTGGTGATGGGGCATCTGCTCGGTGGCCTGACCACGTTCGCGCTGCTGGTATGGATGGCCTGGCGCGCCACCGATCAGCCCATCAAGCTGGCCGATGCGGTGTCGCTGCGCCGCTGGGTGATCGGCGGGCTGGTGCTGCTGGGCATCCAGATCGCGCTGGGTGGCTGGGTCAGCGCCAACTACGCCGCGGTCGCCTGCGGCCTGGATTTCCCCAAGTGCGTGGGACGCTGGTGGCCACCGGCCGACTTCAGTCAAGGCTTCGTCCTGTGGCGCGGCATCGGCGTGGATTACGAAGGCGGCGTGCTGGACGGCGCGTCACGCATCGCCATCCAGATGACCCACCGGATCATGGCGGTCATCGTCGCGCTGTATGTGCTGGGCCTGGGCGTGCGGTTGTTCCGCACGCCGGGCATGCGCGGCTGGGCCACCCTGCTGGTGCTGCTGATCATTGCCCAGTTCACCCTCGGCATCCTCAACGTGAAGTTGAACCTGCCGCTGCATGTCGCGGTCGCGCACAACGCCGGCGCGGTGCTGCTGCTGTTCACCCTGGTCTCGCTGATCGCGCGCCTGCGCAAGCCCGAATGAGCATCGCATTGCGCCAGTACTGGGACCTGACCAAGCCGCGCGTGGTCGCGCTGATCGTGTTCACCGCGATCGTCGGCATGTTCCTGGCCATCGATGGGTTGCCGGACCTGGATCAGCTGCGCCGCGGCGCGCTGGGCTTCCTCGGCATCTGGCTGGCCGCCTCCAGCGCGGCGGCGATCAACCAGCTGCTCGACACCCGCATCGACGCCAAGATGGCGCGCACGTCCTGGCGTCCGCTGGTGGTGGGACAGGTCAAGCCCTGGCAGGCGCTGGTGTTCGCGCTGTGCCTGGCGGCGCTGTCGATGGCGATCCTGGTGCTGTGGGTCAACGTCATCACCGCGATCCTGACCTTCGCCTCGCTGATCGGCTACGCGGTGGTCTACACCGTGTTCCTGAAGCGGGCGACGCCGCAGAACATCGTCATCGGCGGCATCGCCGGCGCCGCGCCACCGCTGCTGGGCTGGGCGACCATGACCGGCATGCGCGGCGAGTGGGACTGGGCGCACGCGCTGCTGCTGGTGCTGATCATCTTCGTGTGGACGCCGCCGCATTTCTGGGCGCTGGCCATCTTCCGCCGCGAGGACTACGCGCGCGCGCTGGTGCCGATGCTGCCGGTCACCCACGGCGTCACCTACACGCGCTGGCAAATCCTGTTCTATACGGTGCTGCTGGTGGAGGTGACCGTGTTGCCGGTGGTGTTCGGCATGAGCGGCCTGTTCTACCTGGGCGGCGCGCTGGTGCTGGGGCTGGTGTTCCTGTGGTACGCCTGGCGCCTGCTGGATCCGCCGGACGAGTTCTTCGCAATGCGGATGTTCAACTACTCCATCGTCTATCTGATGGCGCTGTTCGCCTTCCTGCTGGTGGATCACTGGCTGTAGTCGCGGGATGAACCCACCGCAATGAAGAAAGGCCCGCGCGAGCGGGCCTTTCCGTTTTCCGGACGCGTGGCGGTGCGTCACTCCAGCAGGTGACGCTGCCAGAACAACATGGAAGCTGCGATGTAGTAATCGCTGTTGGACTTTTTCTGGAAGCCGTGGCCTTCGTCGGAGAATTCCAGGTACCAGACCGGCTGGCCGTTGCCGCGCACCGCCTTCACGATCTGCTCGGCCTCGGTGTAGGGCACGCGTGGATCGTTGCGTCCCTGGGCGACGAACAGCGGCGAGGTGATGCGGTTGGCGTGATTGAGCGGAGAGATCTTCTCGAAGTGCTCGGCCATCGCCGGATCGCGTTCGTCACCGTACTCGGCCCGGCGCAGATCGCGGCGGTAGCTTTCCGTGTTCTTCAGGAACGTGCCGAAGTGGGAAATGCCGACCACGTCGATGCCGGCGCGGATGCGATCGCTGTAGTGCATCAGCGAGGCCAGCACCATGTAGCCGCCATAGCTGCCGCCGTAGACGCCCACGCGCTTGGCATCCAGTTCCGGCTGCTGGTCAATCCAGTCCAGCAGCGCGCCGATGTCCTTGACCGAGTCCTCGCGCTTGAAACCGTTGTCCAGTTGCACGTAGGTCTTGCCGTAGCCGGTGGAACCACGCACGTTGGGCACCAGAACGGCGATGCCCATCTCGTTGACCAGGTACTGGATGATGGCATTGAAGGCCGGCAGCGACTGTCCTTCCGGACCACCGTGGATGTCGATCAGCACCGGATGGCGACCATTCTTCGCCGGCTTGGCCGGCTTGTAGTAGAACGCCGGGATGGTGCGCGGCTTGCCGTCCACCTGATCGAAGGTCGGATAGCGCACCAGCGTGGGCGCGACGAAGCCGCCGGCATCCAGTCCGCCGACTTCGCTCCGTGTCCAGCGGGCCAGCTTCGCCGCCGCCAGATCGATCACGTAGACATCGCTGGGCGAGGTGGCGGTGTTGAGGGTCAACGCCAGTTTGCCGCCGTCGGGCGAGAAGCCCATGCGGCCGACGATGCCGATGGGCAGTTCCGGCAATGCGACCGGCTGGAACGACGGCCAGGCAAACACATGCAGGCGATCGATGCCGTCCTCGTTGCTCACGTAGGCGACATGGCGACCGTCGTCGGAAACATCCAGCTGATCCACGTCCCAGGGAATGTCCGCGCTGACCACCTTGAATTCGCCGGTGGCGGGATTGTGGTAGCGCAGGGTGCTGAACTCCTGCGGCTTGCCGTCGAGGTTCTCGTCGGAGACGTAGAACACCCCGCGGCCGTCGCCCGCGTAGCGGAATCCGCCGGACGCCGCCTTGCCACCCTCGATCGGGAAAAGGGTGAGCTTGCCGCTGGTCAGGTCCACCTTGCCCGGATGCGTTTCATTGACCGATACATATTGGTTGACCAGCAGCGTCTTGCCATCCGGCGAGAAATCCATCGCGCTCCACTGGCCGCCTTCGGTGACCACCGTGCGCGCCTTGTGGGTGGCGAGATCCATCACCCAGACGTCGGTGTCCTTGCCGTTGCGGGCGGTGCTGCTCCAGGCGAGTTGTTTGCCGTCATGCGAGAACAACGGTCCCTGGTTGCGCGCCTTGCCGTCGGTGAGCAGAGTGGTTTCGCGGGTCGCCAGGTCGAACCAGTGCAACTGCCAGAACTCGTTGCCGCCTACGTCCTTGCCGAACACGAAGCCATCCCGAGCGGACTTCGCCGGTGCGGTGCCGACGCTGTTGATGGGTTCGCGGTAGAAGGTCAGCTGCTCGCGCATGCCCATCGGCTGGCAGACGCGATGGGCCTGGTTCGTCTCGGCGAAACGGGTGGTGATCAGCACGCAGCCTTCGCGGGTCCAGCCGGCGAAGCCGGCGCCACGCGTGTTCTGGTAGCGGTTGAGGCGCTCGGTCAGTTCGGCGGGAATCGCCGGCACGTATTCGGTGATGCGATTGCCGATTTGTTCGCGTGCCTGCGCCTGGGAGGGCGTCGCGGTGCTCTGGGCCAGTGCCGGAAGCGTGAGCGCAGACAGCAGCAACGGCAGGTATCTGCCGGGATGACGGGTCATGCGAAGGTTCTCCCCGGGATGAAAGAGCCCGAGGTTAACCACGTTCCGTCATTCCCGGCCAGTGTCGGAGGTTGGCCGCGATGCGGGAACGACCGGAGCGCGTCCGGTCGCCCCGTGAATGCTTACGGTGCCTGCAGCTTCTGCTCGACGACCGGCGCGAGTGATTTCAGGCCAGCCTGGCGCCCCAGTTCGAGCGCCTTCTCGTTGCTGGCGCCTTCTTCCTGTTTGGCCATCAGCGCCAGCAAGGCACCGACCCGGTTGCCGGACGCGCAGTGCAACAGCACGTTGTCGCCACCTTCCTGCAGCAGTTTCTTCAGTGCCGCGGCGTTGGCGGCGGTGAGGTCGTCGGCGCCGGCGATGGGCAGGCGCTCGTAGCGCATGCCGTTCTGTTCGGCGGCCGCGGCTTCGTCGAAACCGCGATCCTCGCCCGGGGCGCGCAGATCGATGACGGTGCGCACGCCCTGCCTGGAGAAATCGGCGAGCTGATCGGCGGTGGGCTGGCCGCCGGTATGCAGACCGGGGCGCGGTTGGGTGAAATCACCGGCCTGGACCTGCAGGGCGAACAGCAGCACGGCGCTTCCCAGCAGGTGACGGAACGATGCAACGGTGCGGCGGGATCCACGGTTCATGGGAATCTCCTCGTTCAGCGGGCCACGCGCGCCTGCAGCAGGGCGCGCAATTCGTATTTGTCGGCTTCGTCCAGGCCGATGTTGCGCTGTTTCACCTGAAGTTCGTCGATACGCTGCTGCAACAGCTGTCTTTCCATCTGGTGCGCGGCGTCCAGCAGTTCGGCCTGCCAGATGTTCTCGTCGCCGGGCAGTTCCTGCATCGCCAGTTTCTGCAACGCGGGCAGTTCCTCGCGCTCGGCGAAATGTTCCAGCAGCACGCCGGTGGTGATGTCCGGGCGCGCGTGCACGATGTCCAGCAATTCCAGCAGCAGTTCGACACCGGGCAGGCGCAGGCCGGCGAACGCATGCGGCGGTTGCAGCGCCAGCGCCAGCGACGGCTTGTGCAGCAGGCACACGATCGCGCTGCGCACCAGGCTGGGCTTGTTGTTGGCGGAGCGATGCGCGGGAGCGCGCGAAGCGGGCCGGGCGGGAGGGGGCGCGGACGCGGCGCCGACACCGGTGATCTCGCCCAACCGCTGCCGCATCAGATCGCCGAAGGCGCCGTCCGGAATCTGCGCGAGCAGCGGACGCGCGCGCTCGGCCAGGCGCGCCTTGCCGTCCAGGGTGGACAGGCGGATGTCCTTGCCCAGTTCCTGGAAGAAGAACTCCGACAGCGGCATTGCCTGCTGCAAGCGTGCGTCGAACGCGGCGGCGCCTTCCTGGCGCACGATGGTGTCCGGATCCTCGCCGTCGGGCAGGAACAGGAAGAACGCCTGGCGGCCATCCTTCATGCGCGGCAGCACGGATTCCAGCGCGCGCCAGGCGGCGCGCTGGCCGGCGGCGTCGCCGTCGAAACAGAAGTACACGTCCGGCGCGTTGCGGAACAGCAGTTCGGCGTGGTCGGGCGTGGTCGCGGTGCCGAGCGTGGCGACTGCTTGCTTGACTCCGAACTGGAACAGCGAGACCACGTCCATGTAGCCCTCGACCACGATCAGCCGCGCGATCTTCTGGTTGGCCTGGCGCACCTGCCACAGGCCGTACAGTTCGCGGCCCTTGTGGAACAGCGCGGTCTCCGGCGAATTGAGGTACTTCGGGCCGTCGTCCTTCTGCAGCACGCGGCCGCCGAAGGCGATCACCCGTCCGCGGCGGTCGTAGATCGGGAACATCACCCGATCCCGGAACTTGTCGTAGGTGTGGCCGCGATCGTTCTTGGAGAACAGGCCGGCGCGATCCAGCAGCTTCATCCGCCGCTCGTCGGTGCCGAGCGCGTCCTTCAGCGCGGAGAAACCATCCGGCGCGTAACCGATGGCGAACTGCGCCCGGGTGGCCGCGTCCACGCCGCGTCCGTCCAGGTAGGCGCGCGCCTTGTCGCTGCCTTCCAGCTGGCGCTGGAAGAAGCGCGCGGCCGCTTCCAGCGCGCCGAACAGATCGCGGGTGTCGTTGTCCTGGTTGCGCTGCTGGGTCTCGCGCGGAACCTCCATGCCGTTGCGCCGGGCCAGTTCCTCGACCGCGTCGAGGAACTCCAGGCGGTCGTAGTTCATCAGGAACGACAGCGCGGTGCCGTGCGCGCCGCAGCCGAAGCAGTGATAGAACTGCTTGGTCGGCGAAACCGTGAACGAGGGCGAGCGCTCGTCGTGGAACGGGCAGCAGGCCGAGTACTCCTTGCCCTGCCGCTTCAGCGGCACGCGCGTGCTGATCACCTCGACGATATCCGTCCGGGCGAGCAGTTCGTCGATGAAGGCGTCGGGGATGCGGGCCATGGACTGCGTAGTATTCCACGCCCGGCCGGTGACGTCAGGACGCCCGGTGGGCGCCCGCCTGCCGGCGCCGGGCCAGCCGTTCGTCGATCAGCGCGGTCAGCAGGGCACCCACCAGGAACACCACCGTGGCGTAGTACATCCAGACCAGCAGGATGACCAGCGTGCCCATCGAGCCATAGGCGCTACCGGGCGCCGCCTGCGCGAGGTACAGGCCAATCGCCCAGCGGCCGGCGATGAACAGCACCGAGGTCAGCGCGCCGCCGAGAAAGGCGCGTCGCCACGCCACCCGCCGATCCGGCAGGTAGTGGTAGAGCAACGCGAAGGCGAACACGTACAGCGCCAGCGAGGCGAGGTCGCCCAGCGCGGGCAACAGCGACGGCACCCGCGCGAACAGCACCTGCAGCAGGGTGTTGAGGGTCATCGACACCAGCAGCAGGAAACCCAGCCCGAGCACCACGCCGAACGAGAAGATCCGCTTGCGCAACCATGCCCACGGACCTTCCAGGCGCTGGGCGTCGGTGCGGAAGATCAGGTTCAGCGCCTGCTGCAACTGGCCGAACACGGCGGTGGCGCCGATGAACAGCAGCACCGTGCTCCAGCCACCGGCCAGCGAGCCGACGCTGGGACGGTTGCGCGCGTTGCGCAGGACGGTGGTGGCGATGTCGGCGGCATCCCGTCCGGCCAGATCGCCGATCTGCCGCAGCAGCGCGTCCTGCGCGCTGGGATACAGCGCGGTGGTCAGCCACAACAGCAGCACCAGCAACGGCGCAAGCGACAGCAACGCGTAGAACGCCAGCGACGCCGCCTGCGCCATCACGTCGATTTCGATGAACCGTCGCGCCAGCGCGACCGGCAGGCTGCCGTGGAACCGTTTCAGCCATCGCAGCAACTGATCGCGCAGGCCCCGCATCGGATTCGGCATCGGTCCAGACACGCTGCCAGCATGACAGGCGCCTGTCGTCGCGCCGTGAGCGCGGGGTGCGGCGCGATCAGTCCGCCGGGGTTGCCGCCAGCCGGTGCAGGGCGTCGCCGGTGACGCGCTGTACCGTCCATTCGTCCTGGCCGAGCGCGCCGAGGCCGCGGTAGAAGCGGATGGCCGGTTCGTTCCAGTCCAGCACCGACCATTCGAAGCGGCCATAGCCGCGTTCCACCGCGCGCCGCGCCAGATCGATCATCAGGCGCTTGCCCACGCCGAGCCCGCGGAACGACGGCCGCACGAACAGATCTTCCAGGTACAGGCCCGGAAGCCCGAGGAAGGTGGAGAAGCTGGTGAAGAACAGGGCGAAGCCGGCGGGTTCGCCATCGACCTCGGCGATCACCACTTCGGCGGCCGGACGCGGGCCGAACAGATGCTGGTCCAGTAGCGCCTCGGTGGCGACCGCTTCATGGGCCAGCCGCTCGTATTCGGCCAGTTCGCGGATGAAGGCGAGGATGTGCGGCAGGTCGGCGCGGGTCGCCGCCCGCAGGAGGATCGTCGGGGACATCGTGGAGCGGAGCTTGCTCCGCCGGGTGTGGAGGGAGGCCCAAGCATACCGGCGAAGGCGGAGCGGCCGGCGCCGCGCCGCCATCCCGCCGGCCAGGCGGGCTCAGCCCGCGAACTTCTTCTTTACCAGCGCCGAAACCTGGCCCATGTCGGCCTGGCCGGCCAGGCGCGGCTTGAGCACGCCCATCAGCTTGCCCATGTCGGCCGGGCCGCTGGCACCGGTCTCTGCGATGGCCGTGTCGATGGCGGCCAGGATCTCGGCTTCGCCCAGCTTGGCCGGCAGGTAGCGCTCGATCACCACGATTTCCGTGCGCTCGACCGCGGCCAGGTCCTCGCGGCCGGCGGCCTCGTACTGGTTCACCGAATCCTTGCGCTGCTTGACCATCTTCTCCAGCACGGCCAGTACCGCGGCGTCGTCCAGCTCCACCCGCTCGTCCACTTCACGCTGCTTGATGGCGGCGTTGACCAGGCGGATGACGCCCAGGGTGTCCTTGTCGCCCGCCTTCATGGCGGCCTTCATGTCGTCGGTGAGCTGCTGCTTCAGGGGCATGGGGGTTCTCCGGGGGCCTGCCGGGGGGCAGGAAAGGGATGGGGAATGTACGGGATCCAGAAACGCAAAAAGCCGGCCACGCTCGCGCGTGCCGGCTTCTGGCGAACCGCCGTCGCTCAGTACAGGCGCTGGCGCTTGGTGACGTCGCGCGAGGAGCGACGCAGCTGGCGCTTCACCGCGGCAGCGGCCTTGCGCTTGCGTTCCTGGGTCGGCTTCTCGTAGAACTCGCGCTTGCGGGTTTCAGCCAGCACGCCGGCCTTTTCGCAGGTGCGCTTGAAGCGACGGAGCGCAAACTCAAACGGCTCGTTTTCGCGGACTTTGACGCTGGGCATACGTAATCTCGTTGATGGAAACGACCCGGACATACCGGGTGAGCCGCGCATTATAGCGGCGGCCCTCGGAAAAGTGCAACATAGCGCCCATGAAGGTCCTAGGCATCGAAACCAGCTGCGACGAGACCGGCGTGGCGGTCTACGACACCGGCCGGGCCGGGGCGGACGGCCTGCTGGCCCATGCGGTCTACAGCCAGATCGCCCTGCACGCCGAGTATGGCGGGGTGGTGCCCGAGCTGGCCAGCCGCGATCACGTCCGCAAGCTGCTGCCCCTGATCCGCCAGACCCTGGCCGAGGCCGGCCTGGACACCCGCGATCTGGACGGGGTCGCCTATACCGCCGGCCCCGGCCTGGTCGGCGCCCTGCTGGTGGGCGCCGGCGTGGCGCGGGCGCTGGCCTGGGCACTGGACCTGCCGGCGGTGGCGGTGCACCACATGGAAGGCCACTTGCTGGCCCCGTTGATCGAGCATGACCCGCCGGAACCGCCGTTCGTGGCCCTGCTGGTCTCCGGTGGGCATACCCAACTGGTGGCGGTGGACGCCATCGGCCGCTACCGACTGCTGGGCGAGACCCTGGACGACGCGGCCGGCGAGGCCTTCGACAAGACCGCCAAGCTGATGGGCTTGCCGTATCCGGGCGGCCCGCAACTGGCCAAACTGGCCGAATCCGGCACGCCCGGACGGTTCCGGTTCGCCCGCCCGATGACCGACCGGCCCGGGCTGGATTTCAGTTTCTCGGGCCTGAAGACCCAGGTGCTGCTGGCCTGGCGCGACAGCGACCAGCAGCCGCAGACCAAGGCCGACATCGCACGTGGTTTCGAGGATGCGGTGGTCGACACGCTGGCGATCAAGTGCGGGCGCGCGCTCGATGAGGCCGGTTGCGACACATTGATCGTCGCTGGCGGCGTGGGCGCCAACAAGCGCCTGCGCGCGCGCTTGCAGGAGATGACCGCGCGGCGCGCGGGTGGGCGGGTGTGTTTCCCGCGACTGGATCTGTGCACCGACAATGGCGCCATGATCGCCTTCGCCGGCGCGTTGCGATTGGAAGCCGGCCAGCACGAGAGCGCGGAAGTGAAGGTGACGCCGCGCTGGGACATGGCGACACTGTCGCCGGTGGTGGCGCCGGAACCGGCGGAAATCACCCGGTAACAGGCGAGAGCAGGCGGGTAACAGGCACGACGCAGGCGCGGCACAGGGAAGGTTCGGCCACGGGCGGGTACCATGCCGGTTCCGCATTCTCGATTTCCGCTGCACATGGACAAGGTTTTCATCGACGGCCTGCAGGCCGACGCGGTGATCGGCATCTACGACTGGGAGCGGCGCATCCGCCAGACCCTGCGCCTGGATCTCGAACTCGGGTTCGACAACCGCAAGCCCGCCGCCAGCGACGACGTCGCCGACACGCTCGACTACGACGCGATCAGCCGCCGCCTCACCGCCTTCATCCAGGCATCCGAATTCGGTCTGGTCGAAACCCTGGCCGAGCGCTGCGCCGCGCTGGTGATCGACGAATTCGGAGTGGCCTGGCTGCGCCTGCGGCTGACCAAGCCCGGCGCGGTGGCGAATGCCGCGGGCGTGGGCGTGATCATCGAACGCGGTTCGGTGCAGCCGGCATGAACCAGCGGCTGGAACAACTGCGCGCCTGGCTGGAACCCTATCCCTGGGCCTACACCACGCTGACCATCTGCGCGCTGGTGATGGCCGCCTGGCTGGCCAACTGGGTGACCAAGCGCGTGCTACTGCGGGGACTGCGGCGGATGATCAACTCGCTGCCTCTGGGCGAACCGCACGAGATCCGCCTGCGGGTGATTCCACGCCTGGCCAACGTCATCCCGGCAATCGTGCTCTCGGCCGGCGTGGTGGCGGTGCCGGATCTGCCGGAACACCTGGTCACGGTGGTGCGCAACGTCTGCACCGCCTTCATCATCCTGACCCTGGCGCTGGCCTTCTCCGGCGCGATGGATCTGGTCAACCAGATCTACCAGCGCCGTCCGGATGCCCACAACAGGCCGATCAAGGGCTACCTGCAACTGCTGAAGATCGTGGTGTTCACCATCGCGGCGGTGCTGATGGTGGCGACCCTGATCGACCGCTCGCCGCTGATCCTGCTGTCGGGGCTGGGCGCGATGATGGCGGTGCTGATCCTGGTGTTCCAGGACACCATCCTGTCGCTGGTGGCCAGTCTGCAGATCAGTTCCAACGACATGGTGCGGGTGGGCGACTGGATCGAGATGCCCCAGCTCAACGCCGACGGCGAAGTGATCGATATCGCCCTGCACACGGTGAAGGTGCAGAACTGGGACAAGACCATCACCACCGTCCCGACCAAGAAGCTGATCAACGATTCGTTCAAGAACTGGCGTGGCATGAGCGACGCGGGTGGACGCCGGATCAAGCGCGCGCTGTACCTGGACCAGCACAGCGTGCGCTTTCTTACCGACGAGGAACTGCGGCGCATGCACGGCTTCACCGTGCTGGACCGTTATCTGAACGACAAGGGCAGGGAGATCTCCGCCTGGAACAGCGATCTGGAACAGCGCGGCATCCATCCGGTGAACGCGCGCCGGGTGACCAACCTCGGCACGTTCCGCGCCTACGTGGAGAACTACCTGCGCCAGCATCCGGGCATCCACCAGGACATGACCCTGCTGGTGCGCCAGCAGCAGCCGGAATCCACCGGCCTGCCGCTGGAAATCTACTGCTTCACCCGCGACATCCGCTGGGGCGTCTACGAGAACATCCAGTCGGACATCTTCGACCACCTGCTGGCGATCCTGCCGGAGTTTGGCCTGCGGGTGTTCCAGGAATCCTCCGACGCGGGCGTCACCGCCGCGCTGATGGCGACCGCCGCATTGAAACAGGCGGACCAGCGGACCTCGCCCTCGACATGAGCGCGCACCGCTACCTGCTGATCCTGGGCAGCGGCGCCGATGGCGAGGCGCAACTGGCGCGCGCGCGCGCCGCGCTGGCCGGCGAGGGCAGGATCCTGGCGCTGTCGCCGATGATCAGCGGTGGCAGCGTGGTGGCGGGCGATCCGCATCGCTACGCCAACCAGGCGCTGCTGTTCGAAACCGCGCTGGAAAGAACCGCATTCAACGCGCGACTGAAGGCCCTGGAGGTCGAACTCGGCCGGCATCCCGGGGATGCGGCTTGCGCCATCGATCTGGATCTGGCCCGCGAGTATGCCCCGGACGGCGAATTGCGCTGGGAAAACCCGGCCAAGCTCGGGCACCCGGTATTCGTGGATCTTGCGGCGCAGGTTGCCCCGGTCAGATGAACAGCGAGCGCCCGCCGTCGATGGCGATCACCTGCCCGGTGATGTAACCGTTGCCGCTCAGCAGCCAGCGCACCGCCGAGACGATGTCGTCCGGCGCGCCCTGGCGCTTGAGCGCGGTGCGCGCATGCACCAGTTCCAGGGTTTCCGCCTTGACCGGATTCTCGGACCACAGCACGTTGCCCGGCGCGACCGCGTTCACCCGCACTTCCGGCCCGAGTTCGCGTGCCAGCGACTTGGTCATCATCACCAGCGCGGCCTTGGCCATGCAGTAGACCGTGTGTCCGCCCAGCGGGCGCTCGGCGTAGATGTCGGCGATGCTGACGATGGCGCCGTGGCTGGCCTTCAGGTGGGGTGCGGCGGCCTGCGCAAGGAAAAACGGCGCGCGCGCGTTGGAGGCGAACAATTCGTCCCACTGCTGTGGTGTGGTCTGGCCAATCGGCGTGGCGTAGTAGGCCGAGGCGTTGTTGACCAGGGCGTCGAGCCGGCCATAGTGGCCGACGGTGCGCGCGATCAGTTCCGGCAGTCGATCAAATTCGGCCAGGTCCGCGTGCAGGGTGAGCACGCTATTGGGGCGCACGGCCTCCAACTCGCTGGCCAGCGCCTGCATCGCCTCGCCGGAATGGCGATAGTGCAGGGCCAGATCGTAACCCTCGGCGTGCAAGCCGCGGGCGATGGCCGCACCCACCCGTTTGGCGCTGCCGGTGACAAGGGCGACGGGGGACGACTCGGGCATGTGGAACCTCCTGGAAAACGAGCCCCATTGTCGCCGGTCGGCCCGGGGGAGGCATGCCGCTTGACGCCTCGCGGGGTTTCGCGCATGTTGCAATGCAATAACCCCGCCGGCATGTCGCCGGTGGCGGCGCGGAAAGAGCGGATGGACTGGGCCAAGTACCGTACCACCACCTTTGACGAGCTGATCCAGCCTGACGGCAGCCCGCGTCCCGCCGCGCGCCGTCTGGTCGACTACCTCTCCGGTCTGGGCAGCCGCGAACTCGCCCAGCGCCAACTTGCCGCCGACGTGGTCGCCCGCGCCCACGGCATCACCTTCACCGTCTATTCCGATGGTCGCAACGTCGACCGCACGCTCCCGTTCGACCTGATTCCGCGGGTTATCGATCGCCGCGAATGGCAGCGCACCGAAGCCGGCCTGAAGCAGCGCATGCAGGCGCTGAACCTGTTCATCGGCGACATTTACGGCGAGCAGCGCATCGTCCGCGACAAAGTATTCCCGGCGATGCTGCTGAAGGATTCGGTCAACTTCCGGGCGCACTGCGTTGGCATTTCGCCCCCACTGGGGGTATGGGCGCATATCTGCGGT
This sequence comes from Pseudoxanthomonas sp. 22568, assembly GCF_052044485.1. Taxonomy (NCBI): domain Bacteria; kingdom Pseudomonadati; phylum Pseudomonadota; class Gammaproteobacteria; order Lysobacterales; family Lysobacteraceae; genus Pseudoxanthomonas; species Pseudoxanthomonas sp. 22568. The sequence continues at coordinate 243,793 of NZ_JBQENC010000005.1, read as the reverse complement.
TCCGATCTGGTCCGTGACGGCGACGGCACCCTGTATGCGCTGGAAGACAACCTGCGCATTCCCAGCGGCGTGTCCTACATGCTGGAAAACCGCATGGTTGCCAAGCGCGTGTTTCCGGAACTGTTCGAAACCAGCGCCATCCTGCCGGTCGATGAATATCCTTCGCAGCTGTACGACACCCTGGCGGCTTTGTCGCCGCGGCCGGGGGACACGCCCAGCATCGTCCTGCTCACGCCGGGCGTGTTCAACAGCGCCTATTTCGAGCACGCCTATCTGGCGCAGGCGATGGGCATCGAACTGGTGGAAGGCAGCGATCTGTTCGTTGCCGATGATGACTGCACCTACATGCGGACGGTGTACGGGCCGCAGCGCGTCGACGTCATCTATCGACGGGTGGACGATCTGTTCATCGATCCGGAAGTATTCCATCCGGATTCCGTGCTGGGTGTTCCCGGCCTGATCCGCAGCTGGCGCGCCGGCAAGGTGGCGCTGGCGAACGCCCCCGGCGCCGGCGTCGCCGATGACAAGGTGGTGTTCGCCTACGTGCCGAAGATGATCAAGTACTACCTGGATCAGGAACCAATCCTGCCCAATGTACCCAGCTACCTGTGCCACAACCCCAAGGAACGCAGGTACGTGCTGGATCACCTGGAAAACCTGGTGGTAAAACCGGCCAATGAATCCGGTGGCTACGGCATGCTGATCGGTCCACGCTCCACCAAGCGCCAGCGCGACAGGTTTCGCCAGCTGATCGAAGCCAATCCGCGGAACTACATGGCGCAACCGACACTGTCGTTGTCCACCGCACCCATCGTCTCCAAGCAGGGACCCTCACCCCGGCACCTGGATCTGCGTCCTTTCGTGCTGTCGCGGCAGGACATCTATGTCACCACCGGTGGATTGACCCGGGTGGCGATGACCAAGGGGTCATTGGTGGTCAACTCCTCGCAGGGAGGCGGCGCCAAGGACACCTGGGTTGTCGATGTCGACGAGGAGGAGGCCTGATGCTGTCGCGCGTGGCCGACAACCTGTACTGGTTCAGTCGTTATGTGCGGCGCGCGGAGAACACCGCGCGGCTCGTGGGCGTCGGCAGCCAACTGCAGCTGGATCTGCCGCGTTCGGTGCATTTCACCTGGCGGCCGATGATCGATACGGTGGGCGCCGGCGAGTTTTTCGCCCAGCAGTTTCCCCAGTCCAGTGACGACGTGGGCGACGCGGACGTGGTGCGCTTCCTGTTGCTGGAATCCCGCAACCCCTCGTCGTTGCGCAGTTCGGTGGATGCCGCGCGCGAACTCCTGCGCAGCGTCCGCGACAGCCTTCCGCAGGAGGTCTGGGAAGCCATCAACGATCTGCACCAGCAGATCGAGACTACCGGCGAGCGTGGCCTGAGCCGCCGTTATCGCGTCGATTTCCTGAACCGCATCGTCGATGGCTGCCTCAAGGTGTCCGGTCTGCTCAGTGCCAACGTCAGCCGTGACATCGGCTTCCAGTTCCTGCGTCTGGGCACCGCGCTGGAACAGGCCGACATGACCACCCGCATCATCGACGCAGGCGCCTCGGGCCTGGTCAGGCCACGCAATGACGAGGATCGCGAGACTTTCCGCAACATGCAGTGGATGAGCGTGCTGCGTTCATTGGCGGCCTACCAGATGTTCCGTCGGCATGTGCGCCAACGGGTCAGCGCCGAGCTGGCGCTGCGTTTCCTGCTGCAGAACGGCGAGTTTCCGCGCAGCGTGCAGTTCTGTCTGTCACGCGTGCAGAACGTGTTGCCGACCATGCCGCCGCGGCCGGGAGTGGATCGCCATCTCAACCGGGTGATCGGGCTGACCCGCAACGCCGATCCGGTATCGCTGGCGCAACGCAACCCGGCGGCGTTCATGGACGAGATCCAGGTCAACCTGGGACGACTGCACGACGCCATCGCCGAAGGCTACTTTCACGGTTGAGCCGACATTGGCGGCGCCAGCTTCCGCGGATGCGGAGCGTTTACTGCTGGCCCTGCATGTCGCCTGGATCCTGTCGCGACGGCAAGCGCCGTGGCGGCATTGCCGGCACTGTGGAAGCCGGTTCCTCGACCTCGCGCGGGGGTTCCCACGGAAAACGCGGCAGGCCGTGCACCGCCGCCTCCAGCTTGCGCGACCAGGTCTCGTGGATTTCCGAATACAAGGGCGTGTCGCTTTCCAGCCGGAGCGTCTGGGTCAGCCTGAGATCACCTGCGCGCAGCAATGTCAGATCGATCGGCATGCCGACCGAAAGGTTGGAGCGGATGGTCGAATCCAGCGATACAAGCGCGCAGCGGGCGGCGTCCTCCAGCGTGGTCTGCGGGCGCAGGATCCGGTCCAGGATGGGCTTGCCGTACTTGGATTCGCCGATCTGCAGGTAGGGGGTTTCCGGCGATGCGGCAATGCAGTTGCCGAGCGGGTAGATCATGTACAGCCCCGGCCGCTCGCCGGCGATCTGGCCGCCCAGGATCAGCGTGGCCTGCACGCTGACGCCGCTCTGCTGCGCTTCGTCACTGACCTTGGCCTGGCTGGCCACGAGTACGTCGCCGACGTACTCGGCCACTTCATACAGGTGGGCGAAGCTACGCAGGCTGCGGGGGGCCGCGGCATCTCCGGCGTCGCGCTGCAAACGCGAGATGGTCAATTGGGTGGTGGCAAGGTTGCCTGCCGACAGGATGACGAACACCCTCTCTCCGGGGTATTCGAAGCTATGCATCTTGCGGTACACGCGCACGTCATCGAACGAGGCGCTGGTGCGGGTATCCGACGCGAAGACCAGGCCTTCGTCCACCTCGATGCCGACGCAATAGGTCATGGCGGTTCCGTTGTTGCCGTGCATCATGATTCTAGGCGCGGCCTCGCCGCTTGGCTAGGCTGAACCGCGGACACGTACAATAAGTCCCGGATCCGCAGACATCGAGTGGCCCCATGCCGGCCCAGTTACCCCTTCCCGATGCCGACGCGCTCGCTCACAGCGAGCGGCTGGCGGCCCTGCTGCGCGAGGAAATCCGCGCCAGCGGCGGCTTCCTGCCGTTCTCGCGTTTCATGGAGCGCTGCCTCTATGCGCCCGGCCTGGGCTACTACAGCGCCGGCAGCGCCAAATTCGGCGATGCCGGCGACTTCGTCACCGCGCCCGAGCTCGGTCCACTGTTCGCCGCCTGCGTCGCCAGCGCGGTCGCGCCGGTGCTGCAGGAACTGGGGCCGGAGGCCGAATTCCTGGAACTGGGCGGGGGCAGCGGCGCCTTCGCCGAAGTGATGCTCAAGCGACTGCTGGAACTGGACGCGCTGCCGGCGCGCTACGCCATCCTCGAACCCAGCGCCGACCTGCGCGAACGCCAGCGCGAGCGCCTGTCACAGCGGCTGATTCCACCGGTGTTCGCGCTGGTCGAATGGCTGGACGGACCGCCGGGTGAAACCTGGAACGGGGTGCTGTTCGCCAACGAGGTGATCGACGCGCTGCCCACGCCGCGCTTCACCCTGCGCGATGGCGAGGTGTTCGAGGAACACGTGGCACTGGACGAGGGCGAACGCTTCATCCGCACCGATCGTCCGGCCGACGCGTTGCTGGCGGCCGCGGTCCGCCACGTTGAGCGCTACCTCGAACAGCCTTTCCCTGATGGCTATCGCTCCGAACTGCTGCCGCAACTGCCGTACTGGATCCAGGCGGTCATGGGTGGACTGCGCGCCGGCGCGATGCTGTTCGTCGACTACGGTTATCCGCGCCGCGAGTACTACCTGCCGGATCGCGACGAGGGCACGCTGCGCGCATTCTACCGCCAGCACATGCACGCCGATCCCTATCTGTGGCCGGGCCTGCAGGACCTGACCGCGTCGGTGGACTTCACCGCGCTGGCCGAGGCCGGCACCCAGGCCGGCTTCGAACTGGCCGGTTACAGCGACCAGGCCAGTTTCCTGCTCGGCAACGGCCTGCCCGAGCGCCTGCAGGAGATCGAGGAAAGGGCCGATGACGTCGCCAAACTGCGTTTCCGCAACGAGGCGAAGAAATTGACCCTGCCCAGCGAGATGGGCGAGCGGTTCCAGGTGATGGGATTCGCGCGCGACGTCGAGTTCGGTCCGGCCTTCCTTGCCAACGATCTGACCTGGCGCCTGTGAGATGACCCTGCTGAAACCGTTCCGCCATCCCCGGCTGTGGCTGTGCCTGTGGCTGCTGGCCATCGCGACCGTGGTCGCGCTGTCGCTGGGACCGCCGCCGCCGTTCCCGGACATGCCCTCGGGCACCGACAAGCTGGAGCACGGCCTGGCCTACTTCCTGCTGGCGGCCGGGGCGGTGCAGTTGTTCCGCAGCCGCGGCGGCTGGATGACCGTCGGGCTTGCGCTGGTGCTCGTGGGCATCGGCGTGGAATTCGCACAGGGGGCCTACACCACCGACCGCATGCGCGATCCCTTCGACGCCATCGCCAACACCGTCGGCGTGCTGCTGGGCCTGTCCACGGCGCTGACGCCGTTGCGGGACCTGCTGCTGCGGCTTGAGGGCAGGGTCCGCAAGCCGGTCTAGGCGGGCTTGCGGCACAGATAAATAAAGCCCCCCGTCCGTGCGTGGACGAGGGGCGGAGCGAGGGATGGAGGGCCCCTCACCAGACCACGGTGATGCGCGGATGCGTCAGCGCGGTACCAGCCGCACCTCGTCAAGCACCCACATTTCCGGGCGCGTGTCGCCGGTGAACACCAGGCACAGCTCCTGCTTGCCTGATATTCCGGCGGGTAGCGCCGCATCCAAGGTCACGAAACCGTCTGCGTCGGGCTGGGCCGGCAGCGGCACCGTGGCGAACGGTTCGGCCTTGCAGTTGCCGGCGCGGACCAGCAGTTCGCCGTGCGCCGAGCGGGCCGGCTCGAACTTGCGGTTGACCTCGTCATGGGCAAGCTGGAAGTAGTACGGGATACGTCCGGCGCGGACCCGCAACTTCGCGATGCCCGCCAGATCCGCCTGTGGCCACTGCCAGCATGGATTGAAGATGGTGACGTTGAACATCGCGCGCGCACCCTCGCGCGGGCCGTCGTCCTCCAGCCGCAACAGCAGGCGGCCACCTTCCGGACAACTCGCCAGCGCGTCGCTGGTCCGACGCAGCAGCCATTCGCGATCCACGAGCTGCCCGGTGACATCCGCCAGCGGCTTGCCGTCGAAGAACGCGGCGGCGCGCACCTGCGCCGGCGGCGTCACCGTGAAGGGTTGCGCGTAGCGCAGCGAGGTGGCGGCGGGCGCGCTGCCATTCACGGTGTAGCGGATTTCATAGCCCAGCGGATTGGCGAGCGTGACCTGCGCCTTGCCGGCCGCGCGCTGTTCCTGCGCGGTGACCATCACCTCGAACGGCGTCTTCGCATAGGCGATGCCGAGCGCCTGGTAGCGCTGCAACTGGGCGGGCAGGCGCTTGAGGAAATCGGCGTAATCCTTGCGTTCCGCCGGCGTCCAGCCCACTTCGGCCAATGCGGCCAGGCGCGGATACAGATGATGCTGCAGGCGTGCGTAGTAGCGCGTGTGTTCGGTCCACACATTGGCCTGCAGGCCGAGGATGTGATGGCGCAGCGAGGGTGCCAGCGCTTCCGGCACCGGCTCGAAACCGTAGACCTTTTCCAGCGGCACCTGGGTCGGCCGGCCCGGCGGTTCGTTCGGCGAGGTGGTCTGGTGGTAGTCCAGGTACAGGTGCGACTTGGGCGTCATCACCACGTCGTGGCCCTGGGTGGCCGCTTCCAGCCCGCCTTCGGTACCGCGCCATGACATCACCGTGGCCTCGGGTGGCAGGCCGCCTTCAAGGATTTCGTCCCAGCCGATCAGGCGGCGATCGTGCGCTTCCAGGAACTTCTCCAGCCGCTTGATGATGTGGCTCTGCATCTCGAACTCGTTCTTCAGGCCGAGTTCGCGGATGCGCGCCTGCGCGCGCGCGGAGTTTTCCCACTGGATCTTGACCGCTTCGTCCGCGCCGACATGCACGTAACGTCCGGGGAACAGCGTGATCACCTCGGTCAGCACATCCTCCAGGAAAGTGATTGTGCTTTCCTCGGTATTGAACAGGTAGCTGTGCACGCCCCACTGGTTGGATACCGGTGGGGTACTGCCCAGCACGCCGAGTTCCGGATACGCGGCGATGGCCGCCTGCGCATGGCCCGGTACATCGATTTCCGGCAGCACGGTAATGTGGCGATCGGCCGCATACTTCACGATCTCGCGGATCTGGTCCTGGGTGTAGAAACCGCAATAGGGCTTCGGTTGGCCATCAGTGCCGACGCCGGCCTCGCCCGCGGCGACCCGGCAGCCGCCGACCTCGGTCAGTTTCGGGTACTTCTTTATCTCGATGCGCCAGCCCTGATCGTCAGTCAGGTGCCAGTGAAAGGTGTTGAGCTTGTGCAGCGCCATGGTGTCGAGGATCTGCTTGATCTCGTCGAGCGACTGGAAGTGGCGCGCGGAGTCGAGCATGAAGCCGCGCCAGGGGAAGCGGGGGGCGTCCTGGATGCTGGCGGCCGGTATCCGCGCCGGCAGCGCGGAAGCCTGCGTCGCCAGTTGCCAGAGGGTGACCGCGCCATAGAACAACCCACGTTCGTGGGCGGCGGTGACGCGGACCCGCTCAGGCGTCACTTCCAGGCGATAACCTTCCGGCGAGGAAGTCGAAGCCGTCGGGTCGAGTGCGAAGACAACGCCGCCTTCTCCCGGACCGGAAAGCACAAGACGCGTGCCGCGCGTTGTCGCTAGAAATTCCGCGAATTGGCCGGCGACCCTGCGCGCGACTTCACCCTCGGCATGCAAGGTGGTGCCGGCATCCAGCATGAAAGCGCCTTCGTTCGGCTGCAGGCTGGCGGGAGCGGGGATCAGCGCGAATGCCGGAGACGTTGCGGCGTCTCCAGCCAGGGCTGGCGCCGCGACCAACGCGGTCAGCAGGCCCAGGTGCAGGACGAAACGGCGCGGAAAGTGATGGTTTGTGGATGTCATGGTTTTCCTGGATTCCCTGTTCCAAAAAAAACGGGCCCAGAAGTCCTGGACCCGTGGAGAGACAATAATGTCAAAGGCAAAGCGATGGCATCAGAACTGCACGCGCAGCGAGGTCATGAAGCGGCGGCCGGTGCGATACACGCCTCGGGTCAGCTGCTCCACGCCCGAATAGCTGTGGTATTCCTCGTCGAGCAGGTTCATGCCGTCCAGGCTGACGCTCAGGAAGTCGTTGACGCGGTAGCCGACGCTGGCATCCAGCGATGCGTAGTCCTTGACCCAGATTTCGCGCCCGCCGCTGACCTGGGTGAAGTACTTGTCCCGCCATCCATAGGTGATCCGGGCCGTCCAGTTGCCGCTTTCGAAGTAGGGACTGATGTTGAACTGGTGGCGGGAATTGAACGGCAGGTCGCGGCCGCTGTTGGCCTGGGCATCGGAGAACGTGTAGTTGGCCAGGACGCCGAAGCCCGCGCCGATGTCCTGCTGGTAGGCGATCGCCGCTCCCTTGACCTTGGCGTCACCGGCATTGCGCGGGCGATCCACGTCGTAGGTGCTGACCTGGTTCTGGTTGATGTTCCAGTGATCTTCCTTGCCCGAGGTCATCAGCACGTAGTCGGAGATGTCCTTGTAGAAAATCGAGCCGGCCAGGATGGAGTTCGGCGAGAAGTACCATTCGGCTGACAGGTCCAGATTGGTCGAGCGGTAAGGCTTGAGGTCCGGATTGCCGCCACCGCCCTTGAGGGTGGCGTCCGCCAGCCACAGGTAGCTGGACATGTCCGCGTAGTTGGGACGCGCCATCACCTGCGCCGCGGAGAAGCGCAGCACGAACTCGTCGTTGACGTCGTAGACAAGATTCACGTTGGGCAGGGTGTTGTTGTACTTCTTCTTCAGCACCTGCGGCACGTACTGGCTGACCGCGCAGTTGGCGACGTTGACCGAGCACTTCCAGCTGCCGTTCTCCGATTCCGTCCGTACATGGCGGACGCCGACGTTGCCGCGCAGCTTGCCGAAGCTGAAATCGGCCTGGACGTACGCAGCCTGGATGTCTTCATTGATCGACCAGGTGTTGCGGACAAACTCGGCCGAGTTGAAGGTGGAGATCGGCGTCATGCTCTGGCCGGGCGGCAGCCATTCACCGCCGAGGATATAGTCGGCCAACTGGGAACCGTCGATGGTGAAGCGCCGGCCGAGATCGCCGTAGCCGCTGAAGCCGTCCAGGTAGTTGCCCGGCAGCCAGCGCGGGCTGAACCGGGATGCGGCGGTGGTGACGCCGGAAAGAATCACGCCGCGCTGGATCTGGCTGGTCTCGTGATCACGCTTCTTGTAGCCGAAACGGAGCAGATAGACCGGCGAGTCGAGCTTGAGGCCGAAATCGACCTGGCCGTACTTCTCCTTGTCCAGGGTCGGCTTCTCCACCACGTTGCCACCCCAGCCCGCATCCATCTGGAAGGACGCCGGATCCAGGAACGGATTGGCGCCGTGGAAGGTCAGGCTGCCCGGATGCTTGGGCGCATTGCTGATGTCCCAGGTGTAGTCGGCGCGGGCAAGGAATTCGCCGAACACCTGGCGCGGGCCGCCATCGGCCTTGGTCGAGCCCAACTGGGTCGAGGCGAACCAACGCTCGTCGTTCCAGGTGGCCTTCAGATCATAGGTTTCGGACTCGACGGAGGCTTCGCGATGCTGCAGGTCGAAGATGACCAGGCCGTCGTTCATGGTGCCGCGCGTCATCAGGCCATTCTGGACGGTGACGTCGGTCAGCCTGCTCAGGCTGTTCCAGGTGTTGCCTTGCATCGCGAACATCGACTGCGTGGAGTGATCGTAGCTGGAGTCGATCTTCAGCGCATTGAGTTCGATATCCAGCTGTTCGACCGGCTTGAACTGCAACGAGGCCGAATACGTACGGCGATCACGCTCCTGCTCGAAGAAATGCGCGCTCATCGAGTTGGGGCCGACCGCGGTCATGTTGTTTGTCAGCGTCTGTTCGCAGGTACCGGTGCAGTTGCCGGAACCGACCGAGCCCGGCGCGCCGCCGGAACCGTCGCGGAACTGGGCGGCGGTGACGGTGCCATAGGACTCGATGCCGTCGCGGCGGATTTGTTCCTTGGCCTTCTGCGCGGACACGATGAAGCCGAAAGTGCCGGCGTCGTTCTTCCAACCGAACAGGGCGGAAGCCTGTGGGTCGGTGTCCTCGACGCGGTCATTGCGAACATAGTTGATCTGGCCGGCGATGGTGATGTCGTTGGCCATGTCCAGCGGCTTGCGGGTGCTGATGATCACGGTGCCGCCGATCGAGCCCTCGTCGATGCGCGCTTCCGGCGACTTGAACACCTCCACCTTGCCCACCAGCTGTGGCGCCAGCAGGGAATAGTTGAAGGTGCGGGTCGGGAATTCGGACATGTTCCAGTCGCCGGAGGCGATGGACTGGCCGTTGAGCAGCGTGCGGTTGAGCGAGGGATCGGTGCCCAGGATGCTGACTTTCTCGCCCTGGCCGAATGCGCGGTCGATCGCCACGCCGGGAATGATCGTCATCGCCTCGGCCACGTTGGTGGCGGGGAACTTGCCGACGTCCTCGGCGGTGATCACGTCGACGATGGCGTCGGCGTTGCGCTTGGTGTCGAGCGACTGCTGCAGGCTGGCGCGGATGCCGGTGACGACGACCTTGTCCAGTTCGACGGCTTCGCCGGTGTCGGCGGCGGCCTGCGCCGGGGCGGCATCCTGCGCGTGCGCGGTGATGCTCAGGCACATCACGATTGCGGCGGATAGTGCGGTCTTGCGGTGGCTCATGCTGTCTCTCCCATCATGATTTTTGTGGTCGGCCCGCCTTGCTGGCGGGTCGTGCGGTTGCCTGACTCCCACGGCGGGCAACTCGCCGCTGTCTTACCGAGGTGCGATCCGGCCGGGCTGCCAACGGGGGGCGTCGGCGACGTCCCGTTGCCCAGCCATGGCCAGCGTCGCGGGAATGCATTCGAGCGGGTTGCCCTGCGGTGTTCCGCGGGCGGCGACCAGGTCGGTGATGGCGATGGCCGGTCGAACGGAGGCATCGGCGGCGCGCATCGAGCCCGTGCGGACGGGCGAGCAGGTCATGGCGGCGGCCGCGGACAGGGACTCTTCCCGCAGTCGCGATTCCACCCTGGGCGCTGGATTGGTGATGGCAGCCACACGTCTCCCCACATGTCCCGCAGACGGGAGCCCCCTCAGGCCCCCTTCGAAGCCGAGTGTGGGAGAGTGCTGACAACGTTGTCAAGCAAATTGCAAAAAATTTTCATAAAAGATGTGCTGCGCCGCATCAATAAGATGGTTGATTTGACTGGGTTTTTGTTAGCTACGGCGCTGGAGTGTCCGGAAATGCCCCTATGGATATCCGGGAATTGTCGTTTTCGTGCTGTTGCTTGTAAAAAATTATCTGGAACGAAATCCTCTGTGAGCCACTCGGAAGTCGCGTCCCTTCGACGTGGCTCGTTGAAGACAAGGCGTCGTCAGGCGCGGTGCCGCCGGTGAATCGATGGCATCGGTCGGCATGTCCCCGTACCGCAGGTTGACCGGTGCGATTTGGCACGAGGTGCGGCTGTTGAAACCACGCCAGGTGCCGGCATGCGACAGGGAAGGTCGGGTACGTCTTTCAAGGTCGTCGGGTCCATCAACAGCGCATTCCCGCCGGCCAGATGGAAGCGCCTTTGTCCACGCGAATCGCCAGTACGCTCGACGTGCGCCGGACTGGTGCTTCGCGTCCAGCGCGAACGCGCGGCGGCTGCGCGGCTATCCGGCGACGAACACGACGGGTGTATTCGCATCGGCTGGATGGACCACGGTACCGTGGTCTTCAGTCCGCGCGGTCGTCGTCACCCATCGGCGCGGGATGCTGCCATGCCCGGGGATTGGGAGCGCGACCGGCACATCGCAGGTCGTGTCTTCAGTGGTTCCGCAGGCGATCTCGAACCGTGTGTGCCCGGGCAATCGAGGCCCGGCCGGCTTTCCGTCGCCTGTAGTCCGGAATGGCGAGCAAAAAAAAGGGCCTGGACAAGTCCAGGCCCCGCAGAGGGAGCGCTCTGTCAGATGGCCGCCATCAGAACTTCAGGCGGACGTTGAAGTAGTACTGGCGACCATTGCTGTAGAACGAGGTCGGGATGGCCGCGCTCTGGTAGTACTTGATGGTCGGATCGTTGAGGTTCAGCGCATCCAGCGAGAAGCTCAGGTGGTCGTTGAACTTGTAGCTCAGCGCCGCCGACAGGGTGCCGAAGTCATCCTGGTAGTACGGGTTGGCGCCGGACAGGCCGATCAGGAACGAGGAGCGGCGGGTGTAGCTCACGCGCGCACCGAAGGTGTCGTTCTCGAAGTAGGCGCCCACGTTGTAGGTGTTCTTCGAGGTGCCCAGCAGATTGTCGCTGCCGTCGGCCCAGGTGTGCGAGGTGCTGCCGTTGGCGTAGGTGTAGTTGGCGACCACGCCGAAGTTGTCACCGATCGGCTGCTCGTAGGCCACTTCCACGCCGGTGACCTTGCCGTCGGAGTTGACCGGCACGGACACCAGGTATTCCTCGAGCTGGTTGGTCAACTCGCTGAACAGCATCTGCTTTTCCGTACCGAAGGCGACGTAGTCCTTCATGTTCATCGAATAGGCGCCGACGGACAGCAGGCCGCGCGGCATGAAGTACCACTCGATGTTGGCATCGAAGTTGGTGGAGACCACCGGATCCAGGTTCGGATTGCCGCCACCACCGGTGCGGTTCAGATCCGAGCCCCAGGACGAAGCGCCCAGCGCGGAGAAGTCGGGCAGGGTCTGCGTCTGCGAGGCGGCGAAGCGGAACACCAGGTTCTCGCCCATGTCGAACTTGATGTTCGCGCTGGGCAGGACACGGCTGTGCTTGTTGTTGGTGAACTTGCGGATCCACTGGCCGAACAGGCTGGAGACATCGGCATTGGCCGCGTTGGCGACGGCCTGGTAGGAGCTGATGTCCTGGTCGACGTTGACGTAGCGCAGACCGATGTTGCCGCTCCAGTTGTCGCCGACGAAGTTGGCCTGGATGTAGGCGGCGAGGTTCTTCTCCTCCACCTTCCACTCGGCGCCGTAGTTGTGGCGACCGGTCGGACCATCGTTGTTGTACAGCCACGTCGAGTTGTTGATGATCGCGTCCTTCAGCGCGCCCGGCGTGAAGTACCACAGATCGCGCGGGAAGCTGCCGCCGATGCTGCTGGCGAAGCCGCCCGGATACGGCGCGGTGGCGCCATTCTGCAGCGCGTCCCAGATGCCCGCCCCGGGGCTGGCGCCTTCCGGCGACAGCGCCTCGCGGGTGTGGTCGGCGTAACGCGCGCCGAAGTCGAGCGAGGAGAGCACACCGCCATTGAAGTAATGGGTGAAGTCGGCGGTGAACCAGTCCTCGTCGTCCTTCGCCGTGACCTCCTGGTTACCCCAGGTGCCGCCCCAGGTGGCGCTGGCGGGACTCAGATCGCCGCCCACGTTCCAGTCCACCGGCGAGCCGGCGCCATGGCTGGTCCAGCTGGCGCCGCCACCATTGGCCATGTTCAGTTCGGCGATGAACTGGCGCGGGGTGGAACCTTCGCCGCTGGTGGTGCCGACCTGGAACTTGGAGCTCAGGTTGTCGTTGATCTGCCAGTCGACGTCGAAGGTGACGTATTCGCTCTTGGCCGACGCCTCGCGGTAGATCATGTCGTACACCGCGTAGTTCTGCCCGGCCTGGCCGGTATAGGTGGCGTTGGTCAGCACGCCGTCCTTGACCACGTAGCCGGGATCCGGAGCCCATGCGCGGGCGAAATTGCCACCCCACATCATGAAGTTGCGGTTGTAGTTGTTGGCGTCCATGTCCGAACGGAAGCCGCTCAGGCCCAGGGTCAGGTCGTCGTTGGGCTTGAACTGCAGTTCGATCAGGCCGCCCTTGCGCTCGCGGGTCTGTTCGAACAGGGTCGAGCCGAGCAGGCCGGGGGCCCAGACGCCAACCAGATCCGGATTGCTGATGCCGGCCGGATCGGTGGCCGAGATCTGGAAGAAGCCGCCCGGAACCTCCTGCGCTTCACGGCGCAGTTCGCGCTTCTGGCTGAATGCCTGGACCATCACGCCGAAGGTGCCGGCGTCGTTCTTGTAGTTGAACAGGCCCGAGATCTGCGGGTCGGTGGAATCGGCCTGTTCCGCGTTGACCACGCCCAGCGAGGCTTCGGCGGTGATCTTGTCGGCGAACTGCAGCGGCTTGCGGGTGATGATGTTGACCGAGCCGGTGGTGCCGCCGTCGGGCAGCTTGGCCTGCGAGGACTTGTGCACTTCCACCGAGCTGACCAGTTCGGAGGGCAGCAGGGTGTAGCTGACGCTGCGACCGACGTTGTTGCCCTGGCTGAGCACGAACCAGTCGGCCGAGCCGACCGTGTGGCCGTTGATCAGGGTCTGGGTCAGGCTGGGGCTGGTGCCGCGCAGGCTGACGCGGTCGGCTTCGTCGAAGCCGCCTTCATCGGAAGACGACGAGCTGATGTTCACGCCCGGCAGGCGCTGCAGGGTGTCGGCCACGTTATGGGCCGGCAGCTTGCCGACGTCTTCGGCGGTGACCACTTCCACGCGGGAATTGGCCTCGCGCTTGGTATCCAGCGATTTCTCCATCGAGCCGCGGATACCGGTGACGACCACGGTGTCCAGATCGGTGGCTTGCTGCTGCGCGGCCGGCTGGGCCTGTTGCTGGGTGGCCGCGTCCTGCGCCTGGGCGTGCATGGAGACCGCGAGGCCCGTCGCGACGGCGACGGCGAGTAGCGATTTACGGTGATTCATGGTGTCTCTCCCATCATGATTTTTGGTTGTCGGCCGGGGCGTGATCCGGAGCCGTATTGCTGCCTTTGCTGCCAGGGAATCGGCTGACCGCTCCGACCCGTTTCTTTTTGCGGGCGCCTGTCCCGACGCCTTCGTTTCTTTTCTTTTTTTCTTCAGTTGCTTTCGGTTTGATCGAGGTACCAGCTGGCGGCGCCGATGACGCCCAGTTGCCCGTGCTCGACCAGCTTCACGGGAATGCGTTCGAGCGCCTCGCGCATCGTTCCCTTGTTGAGGAAACGCGGTACGAAGCTGCTCTGGATAAGGAATTCGCGGATGTTCGGCAGGATGCCGCCGGCCAGGTAGACGCCGCCCTGCACGCCGTACAGCAGCGCCATGTCGCCGACCACGCTGCCGAGCAGGCCGCAGAACACGTCGAGCGTCTCGCGGGCCAGCGCGTCTTCGCCCGCGAGGGCGGCGGCGGTGATATCGCCGGGACGCGAATGGGCGGGCGTCACGCCACCGCGCACGGCGCACAGCGCGGTATAGAGGTTCACCAGTCCGGGGCCGGACAACGCCTGTTCGATCGGCACGTGCGGACGCGTCTTCAGCATTTCCGTCAGCACCGCCATTTCCAGCGCGTTGCCGGCGGTGAGCGCGGCCTGGCCGGCTTCGGTCGCCAGCACCACCGAGCGCTTGCCCGACGGAATCCACACCGCCGCGCCCAGACCGGTGCCCGGACCCAGGATCAGGATGGGGCCGCGCGGCGGCGCGCCGACCGGGCCGGCGAGCTGCAGCACCTGGCTGGCGTCGACCTGCGCGGCGGCGTGCGCGACCGCTTCGAAGTCGTTGACCAGTTGGAAGTCATCGAAACCCAGGCGCGCGCGGAGTTCGGCCAGCGACAGGCGCCAGGGCAGGTTGTTGGTGATGACGGTACCGTCTTCCAGCGCGTAGCCGGCGCTGGCAATCACGCCACGATTCACAGGCAGGCCACCCAGACCGGCCAGGAAGTCCTGCAGGATGTCGGCCAGCCCCGGGTAATCGGCGCAGGCGTATTTGCGGTATTCCAGCACGTTGATGGGCACGGCCGGATCGTTGCCGCCGCGCACCAGTCCGACACGGACGTGGGTGCCGCCGACATCCGCCGCAATGAAGGCGTCGCCTGCCCGGCTCATGGGATCCACCGGCAATGGATTGGCGATTGCGACCACACGTCTCCCCACATGTCCGCGAAGGGGCGAAAACGAACAGCCCCGATGGCGCCGGAGTGTGGGAGGGGTTTGACAACGTTGTCAACACTCTGTCATCAAATACAGGCAGGGCGGGTGGTGCTCGGATCAAATTTGCGTGTGATCCGATGCAGACTCTCCTGTTCAGTTTCAAAACTGAAGAAATACATTCAGATTTAAGGGTTTGAGGCGTCCTTCGGGCCGTGCCCGTTGTTGCGGTGCCACAAATCCGGAAACCCCAGCGTGCTGTACGCGTGCAAGGAGAAACCGGTCGCGGGTGGCTTCGCGGACGATTCTGTGACAACGTTGTTTCCAGAGGGAGCCACGCAGCGGCAGGGCGTGGACGCCGGTCGCGGATCGGCCATCACAATCAGAGAGAGGGGAGTTCGCCAGACATGACTGCGGTACAAGGCTCGCGACAATACGTGTCCATTGCCATCATCGGCCTGCTGTTTTTCATCTTCGGTTTCGTCACCTGGCTCAACGGGCCGCTGATCACCTTCGCCAAGCTGGCGTTCAATGTCAGCGAGACCTACGCCTTCCTGATTCCCAGCGCGTTCTACATTTCCTATTTCTGCCTGGCGTTGCCGTCCTCGGTGATCCTGCGCAAGACCGGCATGAAGAAGGGCATGGCGCTGGGGCTGTTCGTGATGGCGATCGGTGCGCTGGTGTTCGGCCAGTTCACCACCCATCGCTGGTATCCCGGCGCGCTGGGTGGCGTGTTCACCATCGGCGCCGGCCTGGCGATCCTGCAGACCGCGGCCAATCCCTACATCAGCATCCTTGGCCCGATCGAGGGCGCGGCGCAGCGCATCGCGGTGATGGGCATCTGCAACAAGGTCGCCGGCATGCTCGCGCCCATCGCGCTGGCGGCTTTCGTGATGCACGGCATGGGTGACCTCGCCGCGCAGGTTGAAGCTGCCGCCCCGGAGGCGGAGGAACTCCTGCTCAACGAGTTCGCCGCCCGCGTCTACGGGCCCTACATGGTGATGGCTGGCCTGCTGGTGTTGCTGGCGGTCGGCATCCTGTTCTCGCCGTTGCCGGAAGTGAATACGGCCGAAGCCAACGCCAATGAGGGCGGCACGGAGTCGAACCGTCGCAGCGTGTTCCAGTTCCCGCACCTGCTGCTGGGCGTGATCTGCCTGTTCGTCTACGTCGGCGTGGAGGTGCTGGCCGGTGACGCCATCGGCATCTACGGTGAAGGTTTCGGCCTCCCGCTCGACAAGACCAAAGTGTTCACCTCCTACACTTTGGGCGCGATGCTGATCGGCTACCTGTTCGGCCTGGTCGCCATCCCGCGCTTCATCTCGCAGGAGCGCTACCTCAGCGTGTCGGCCGTGCTGGGCATCGTGTTCGCGATCGGCGCGTTCCTGACCCATGGCTATGTGTCGGTCGGCTTCGTTGCCGCGCTCGGCTTCGCCAACGCGATGATGTGGCCGGCGATCTTCCCGCTGGCGATCCAGGGCCTGGGCCGCTTCACCGAAACCGGATCGGCGCTGCTGATCATGGGCATCGCCGGCGGCGCGGTGATTCCGCAGCTGTTCGCGGTGTTCAAGCAGAGCCACGATTTCCAGCTGGTGTTTACCGCGCTGGCGGTGCCCTGCTACCTGTACATCCTGTTCTTCGCCCTGCGCGGCCATAATGTCGGCCGCGTGAAGGCGGGTTGAGCGGCCATGGACCGCGTGGAGATTTCCCATGGCTGAGAACGGCATGCGCAGGCCCACCATCAAGGATGTCGCCGAGCGGGCCAAGGTTTCGCTGAAGACGGTCTCGCGGGTCATCAACAACGAGCCGTCGGTGATGCAGGGCACGCGCGCGCGCGTCCTGCACGCCATCGCCGAACTGGACTACGAACCGGATCAATCCGCGCGCAACCTGCGCAGCGGCACGCCGTTCGTGATCGGGCTGGTCTACGACAACCCCAACCCGTACCACATCATCGGCGTGCAGAACGGCGTGTTGGCGGCGTGCCGGGAAACCGGTTTCGGCCTGCAGATCCATCCCTGCGACTCGACTTCACCGCTGCTGGCCGAGGAACTGGCCGAGTTCGTGCAGCGCTCGCGCCTGGCCGGACTGGTGCTGACCGCGCCGATGTCCGAACGGATGGAACTGGTGAACGCGCTGGCCGCGCGCGGCGTCAAGATGGTGCGGATCATCGCCGCCACCGAGGATCCGCAGGACGGACAGCCCTGCGTCTACGTGGACGATCACGACGCCGCCTACGAGATCACCGAGCACCTGATCCAGTTGGGCCACCAGCGCATCGGTTTCCTCTGGGGCGGGCTTGCGCACCGTTCCTCGATCGAGCGCTACAACGGCTACGAGAAGGCGTTGAAGGATTACGGCATCCCGCTGGACAAGCACCTGGTGGTGCCCGGCGACTACACCTTCGATGACGGATTCCGCGGTGCGCGCCGGCTGCTGGCCTTGCGCGAACCGCCGACGGCGATCTTCGGCTCCAACGACGAAATCGCCGCCGGCGTGCTGGCGGCGGCCAAGTCGGCGGGCATGAACGTGCCCTACGACCTGTCCATCGCCGGTTTCGAGGACAGTCCGTTCTCGCGCCAGTCCTGGCCGCCGCTGACCACCGCCAAGCAGGCCACCGAGGACATCGCCAAGCAGGCCGCGCGCCTGTTGATCGCCACGCTGCGGCAGGACGCCTACGACGACAACCCCACTCCCGTGCACAACCAGGGCTTCGTGCCGCAACTGGTGGTGCGCGGATCCACCGCGCCGGTCCGCCTGCGCGCCGAACGCCCCGACCCCACGACATGACCGACGTTTCCCCACTTCCCGCTCCCGCCGATACGCTGATGTTCCAGGAGGCGCAGCAGACCGCCGACGTGGTCGCTGCGCAGTACCAGCGCAACGAGGCCACGATCCGCGCGCTGGCCGCGGATCTGCGCGCCAATCCGCCGCCGTTCGTGGTGACCTGCGCACGCGGCAGTTCCGATCACGCCGCGACCTACGCCAAGTACCTGTTCGAAACCCAGCTGGGTTTCGTCACCGCATCGGCCTCGCCCTCGGTGGGCTCGGTGTACGAAGCGAAGCAGAAGCTCAGGGACGCGCTGTACATCGTCATCTCGCAGTCGGGCAAGAGTCCGGATCTGCTGCACAACGCGCGCGCCGCCGCCGAGGCCGGTGCGCGGGTGGTGGCAATCGTCAACGTCGAGGATTCGCCTTTGGCGGGACTGGCCGACACGGTGATCCCGCTGCACGCCGGTCCGGAGCGCAGCGTCGCGGCGACCAAGAGCTACCTGAGTTCGCTGGCGGCGATCCTGCAACTGGGCGCGTACTGGAAGGACGAGGCGACCCTGCGCGATGCGCTGCCGCTGCTGCCGGACGCGCTGCGGCAGGCGTGGGCGGCGGACTGGTCGCCGGTCACCGACGGCCTGGTGGATGCGCACAACCTGTTCGTGCTTGGCCGTGGCCTGGGCCTGGCCGCCGCGCAGGAAGCCGCGCTCAAGTTCAAGGAAACCTGCGGCCTGCACGCCGAAGCCTACAGCTCGGCCGAAGTGAAGCACGGTCCGATGGCACTGGTCGGTCCGGGCTTCCCGGTGCTGTGCTTCGCCCAGCCGGATGAAACCGGCGCCGGAACCCTGGCGCTGGCGCGCGAGTTCCGCGGCCGCGGCGCGCAGGTGTGGGTGGCTTCGGAGGAAGCCGATCCGACCGCCGGTCCCGGCGAGTCGCTGCCGCTGGTGCGCGCACCGCATCCGGCCTGCTCTCCGCTGCTGACCATCCAGAGCTACTACCGTGCAATCAACGCGCTGGCGCTGCGTCGCGGCTACAACCCCGACGTGCCGCCGCATCTGAACAAGGTCACCGAAACCGTATGAGCACCGCGCTTGTCCAAGGCCGCGTGCTGACCGCGCAGGGCTTCGCCGAGGGCGTGGCGGTGGTCATCGACGGCGGCGATATCGTTTCGATACTGCCGGAAGCGGATTTGCCCGCCGATTTGCCGCGCCACGATCTGCGCGGTGCATGGCTGGTGCCGGGCTTCATCGATGCCCAGGTCAACGGCGGCGGTGGCGCGCTGTTCAACAATACGCCGACGGTGGAGGCGATCCGCCGCATTGGCGAAGCGCACCGCCGGTTCGGTACCACCGGTTTCCTGCCGACCCTGATCAGCGATGATCTCGAAGTGATGCGCGAAGCCGTCGCCGCGACCCGCCAGGCGATCGCCGAGGGCGTGCCCGGGGTGCTCGGCATCCACCTGGAAGGGCCGTACCTGGCCCCGGCGCGCAAGGGCACCCACGATGCGGGCAAGTTCCGCGTGCCGGACGCGGCGGAGATCGAACTCGCCTCGTCGCTGGACAATGGCGTCACCCTGATCACGCTCGCGCCCGAACGCCTGCCGACCGAAACCATCCATGCGCTGGTGGCGCGCGGCGCGGTCGTCGCCGCCGGCCATACCGCCGGCAGCTACGAGGAAATCCGCGCCGGCCTGGCCGTGGGCATCCGCGGTTTCACCCATCTGTACAACGCGATGTCGCCGCTGCAGGGACGCGAACCCGGCGCGGTCGGCGCCGCGCTGGAGGATCCCGACAGCTGGGTCGGCATCATCGCCGACGGCCACCACGTGCATCCGGGCAGCCTGCGGGTCGCGCTGGCGGCCAAGCCGCGCGGCAAGGTGTTCCTGGTAACCGACGCGATGCCGCCGGTGGGTTCCGACGATCCCAGCTACGAACTGTATGGCGAGACCATCACCGCCGTGGACGGCGTGGTCCGCAACGCGGCTGGTTCGCTTGCCGGTTCCGCGCTGGACATGGCGATGGCGGTGCGCAACGCGGTGAACCTGCTGGGACTGCCGTTGGCCGAAGCCGCGCGCATGGCCTCGACCTATCCGGCCGAGTTCCTCGGACTGTCCGCCACCCACGGCCGTATCGCCACCGGCTTCCGCGCGAACCTGGTCGCGCTGGACGAGCGGTTGCAGGTGGCGGCGACCTGGATCGACGGCCAGCACGCCGCGCACGCGGGCTGATATCGCGGTCGCCGACGGAGCGCAGTGGAGATGAGCACGAAGGCGCCGCAGCGCTTCTCTTCGGTAGACGCATTGCGTGGCCTCACCGTGGCGGCGATGCTGCTGGTCAATGATCCCGGCGACTGGGGGCATGTGTATGCGCCGCTGATGCACGCCGAGTGGCATGGCTGCACGCCGACCGATCTGATCTTCCCGTTCTTCCTGTTCATCGTCGGCGTGTCGATTTCGCTGGGTGTCTCGCCGCGGCTGGAAGCCGGCGGCGATCGCGGTGCCTTGCTGCGCGCGGTGCTCTGGCGCGGCACGAAGATCATCGCCATCGGCCTGCTGCTCCACCTGCTGGCGTTCTGGTGGCTCGACAAGCCGTGGTTCCGGCCCTGGGGCGTGTTGCAGCGGATCGGCCTGTGTTTCATCGCCGCCGGCGCGATGGTGCTGTACCTGCGCCCGCGCGGACAATGGATGGTTGCAGCGTTCCTGTTGCTGGGTTACTGGGCGCTGCTGGCGATGGGCGGCAGCTACGCGCCACTGGACAACCTGGCCAGCCGCGTCGATACCGCCTTGTTCGGCCCGTTGCTCTACCAGTTCGATCCCGTCGCCGGGCGGGGCCATGATCCGGAAGGTCTGATCAGCACCCTGCCCGCCATCGCGACGACCCTGCTGGGCGTGCGCGCCGGCGACTGGCTGCGGCGCCAGCAGGTCGGGCGGCTGCTGCCGGCCGCCGCGCTGGCGCTGGCCGCGGGTGGACTGTGGTCACTGGCGGTGCCGTTGAACAAGAACCTGTGGACCTCGTCCTACGTACTGTGGACCGCGGGTTGGGCGATGCTGGCGCTGTGGCTCGCCCATGTGGCCATCGACCGAAAGGGCATGCGGCCCTGGGGGCGCAGCTTCGGCGTCAACGCGATCGCCGCCTACGCCGGCTCCGCGGTCATGGTCTACGCGTTCTCCGCGCTGGGCTGGATGCAGGCGATCTACCGGCACGGATTCGCCGACTGGATGACTCCCCGGTTCGGTCCCTACCTGCCTTCGCTCGCGTTCGCGGTGGCCTTCGTGCTGGTGTGGTGGCTGATTGTCCGTCTGATGGACTACCGGCGCTGGTACCTGAAGGTCTGAGGTCACTCAATCACCCCGATGCTATAAAGGGGCTGAATCCCATTTCAGGACAACGAGCTGCATTAGATGGGCGCGTTTCCTCATACCCGCGTCAAGAAGAGACAACCCCTTGTTCGAAGCATGATGTTCCTCTAGTCTCTGGCGTCACGATGACGTTTCTTGCCAATTGTTCCGGACCCTGGCAAGCGAGAAATGTCATCGACCCTATGGAATCATCTCGGTCGATTGTCGGAGAGAGGAATGGACGCTGACAGGAAGTTGGTTGTTTTTCGGTCTTGTTTTGTTTTCCTCTCCTTTCTGTTGTTAAGCAATACAACCTACGGCCAATCGGTCATCGACCAATACAACAAGAGCCTGCGTCCGACGGCGAATATCCAGCCTTTGACGAACGATCTGTTCGGTGACCAAGTAAGCCTTCTTGATGGCGGGCTGTCGTTTCAGCAGACGGATATCTCCCTGAGCGCTAATCATGGCCTTCCTATTCGCCTGGGTCGAACGCTCAGCATCCAGGACCAGGCGGCCGACCAACAGGGGCGCAACACGGCCACTCACGCGGGCAATGCGCCGTTTGGGGTGATGTGGGATTTGGATGTTCCCTATCTGAAGATGGTGGGTGACGCCAGGGTGGGATGGATAGGCGGCGACTACAGCAACCTACGCTGCAGCCGGGGAGAGGTATTGCCGTATGTGACGGGAATCGCCCTCTGGAGCAACGTGATCTACGAGGCTTGGGATTACCATAACGGCATCACCGCCAATATTCCGGGTTACGGCACCGAGCCGCTGCTGAATCCTCCTGTCGGTTTTGCAAACTCCATGCCAGCCGACAGCAACACTTATTACAAGGTGACACCTTCGCATTGGCGCGCACGGTGCGTGCCCTTGGCGGCTGGTGGTAGCGGAGAAGGATTCGCGATAGTGTTACCGGACGGGGCAACCTACCGTTTCGATTGGCTGGCTTCTCGACCTACGGCCAACCTCTTGGACGTTTCATGCCATACGTCCGATGGACAAGGGGTCTTCGCTTCTCGTCAGGCACATGCTTATTGGGGCGGTGGAACAGCAGCGACCCAATGTGCAACTCAGGTGGTCGTTCCCAGGAGCGTGTACTACCTGTTTGCAACAGAGGCTACCGACCGCTTTGGCAACTATGTGCGGTACACCTATGACCCCGCCAATCCGCACCGATTGCTGAGCATCCAGTCCAGTGATGGAAACTCCGTGTCCATGACCTACACCGCGTCGGGGCAGATAGATACCGCGACGGCAAACGGACGCGTCTGGCGTTACGTGTACGAATCCTTCGGTTCATTGAAGCGCCTTCGTGAAGTCATTCTTCCCGACCAGAGTAAATGGGCGTTCGAGTATGGTTCCGACTACAAGGAGCTCCATTATTCCAAAGCAGATGCCATGTGGGCAAAGTGCCAGCTCAACATTGATGAGAAGTCAAGTTTCGTGCAACCCCGTATCTGGAGCTGGCTGCGGATTTATCACCCATCGGGGGCCAAGGGAGAGTTCAAAGTTCGGCCGCTGATACATGGAACCAAGCAGACTCAGGATGAGCCACGGCGTTGCGAGCTCATTGTTCATGGGCACTTTTACGGTTTCAACAACTACCCGCGGCTCGATGGCCCTCCAAGTGCGTATCTAACGTCTTCATTGTTTGAAAAAACCATCTCCGGGCCTGGCCTCGCTACCCAGACGTGGACCTACACCTATAGCCCCGGCTGGGTTCCGCCATTCATAGCGGAAACGACGGTTCAGGGAAGTGACGGGAAGGTTCAACGTTATCGATTCGGTACGGATAAAAGCACCAACTATGGTCAGCTGTTGCAGGAAACGCACGGTGACCAAGGTTCTACGTTGCGAACCATCAACTATACATACGCCAGTACGGTGCAGGGTCAGAACTATCCGGGAATTCCAGGCGGCGAGATGTCGAGCCGAACCTACGGCTGGGCAGGTGCTTTCATGAACTCGAACCGGCCTCTTGTGCAGAAAGAAATCATCCAGGATGGGCGCAAGTTCGTATGGAAAATCAACCAAGGCTGTCTGCAATCAACCGCGTACTGCTACGACGCCTACCTCCGCCCACTTTCGATTACGACCAATAGCGAGCCGCACTAGCGGGGCGTACGTCCGGGCAAAGGGTAACTTCCTCCAGGCTTTGCCCTATTCACGCCCAACACGATCAAAAGGAGTAGAAAGGCGTTGCCGTCAGGGGAGTCCTGCTCGTGAACGTCTCAAGTTTGATCGCTGGTGTATTACTGATCCTGGCGGCGTGCGACGGTAGTTCTGTTGCAGCCGTCAATGTTGCTTCGGAACGGAAAGAGGCAGCGCAGCCAGCATTGTTGGTCCACCGCCTGCCGACTGCTTCGTCACGCGAGACGATGGCTGCCCAGGCGGCACCGCAGGTGACCGGCGGGACGCAGCCCGCATTGCGGATTCCCGATCCCCCCTTCGTCAGCACCGAAGTCGCGCGCTTCGACCAGCCGTGGGCGATGACCTTTTTGCCGGATGGTCGCTTGCTGGTGACCGAGAAGCCCGGGCGCCTGCGCCTGCTGAATCCCGCCACCGGGCAGGGAGGCGAGATCGCCGGCGTTCCCACCGTGGCCTATGGCGGCCAGGGTGGCTTCGGCGACGTGATCCTGCATCCCCGGTTCGCCGACAACGGGATGATCTACGTGAGCTATGCGGAGCCGGGTGCCAACAGCACGCGTGGCGCGGCGGTGGCGCGGGCGCGGCTGGTGATCGATGCCGGCGCCAACACCGGTCGGCTGGAAGGATTGCAGGTGATCTGGCGGCAGGTACCCAAGGTCACCGGCGACGCCCACTACAGCCACCGCATGCTGTTCGATGCGCAGGGCAAGCTGTGGATCAGTTCCGGCGAGCGCCAGAAGGCTTCGCCCGCGCAGGACATGCAGAGCAATCTCGGCAAGATCATCCGGCTCAATGACGATGGCAGCGTGCCGCCCGACAATCCCTTCGCCAACCAGGGCGGGGTAGCGGCGCAGGTCTGGTCACTTGGACACCGCAACGTACTGGGATTGGCGTTCGATCCGTCGGGCAGGCTGTGGACGCACGAAATGGGACCGGCTGGCGGCGACGAACTGAACCTGATCGAGCGCGGCTCCAACTATGGCTGGCCGATCGTTTCCAACGGCGACAATTACGATGGCAGCCCGATTCCGGATCATCCGACCCGACCCGAATTCAACGCGCCGGAGATTTCATGGACGCCGGTGATCGCGCCGGCCGGGTTCATCATCTACCAGGCGGATCTGTTTCCGTACTTCCGTGGGCGTGGTTTCATCGGCGGTCTCGCGTCGCAGGCGTTGATCCAGGTGGAGTTCGGTGACACGCCGCGCGAAGTGAAGCGCTATCCGATGGGACGTCGCATTCGCGAAGTCGAACAGGGGCCCGACGGCGCGATCTGGTTGCTGGAAGACGGAGCGGATGCGCGCCTGCTGAAGCTCACGCCCAATCGCGGCTGACGTCCGCCGGCGAACACCGGCGGACGCGCCTCAAGGCAAATCAGTCGACGACCACCAGACGCACGTCGATGTTGCCGCGGGTGGCATTGGAGTACGGGCACACCTGGTGCGCCTGCTGCACCAGCGCCTCGGCCTCCTCGCGGGGCAGCCCCGGCAGGTGGATGCGCAGTTCGGCCTCGATGCCGAAACCACCCGGAATCTGGCCGATGCCGACGCTGCCGTCGATGCGGGTCTCGGCCGGCAGCTTGGCCTTGGCCTGACCGGCGACGAACTTCAGCGCGCCGAGGAAGCAGGCTGAGTAGCCGGCGGCGAACAGCTGTTCCGGATTGGTACCGTCACCACCAGCGCCACCGAGTTCGCGCGGCGTGGTGAGCTTCACGTCCAGCACGTTGTCCGAGGACACGGCGCGGCCGTCGCGGCCGCCGGTGGCGGTGGCGTGGGCGGTATAGAGGACTTTCTCGATCGACATGGGAGTCTCCGTGGAGGAAAGTGGCGGCGGAGCCGGGCGCCACGACCGGTAATTTGTTTGCTATTTAATAGCGTACTACTTACATGGGGAAGAAAAAGCGACTCATGCATTTGCTCCCAGATTGTCACGCAGGGCTTCCAACTGGGACTTCAGCCCCGTGACTTCGCGGGGATTGCAGCCGGATGCGCATAGCAGCGCCTCCGGAATACTTCGAGCCTTCTGTTTCAACGCGCGGCCCTGCGCGGTGAGGCTGATGATGACCTGGCGCTCGTCCTCGCGTGCGCGCTCCCGGACGATCAGGCCACCAGCCTCCAGCCGCTTGAGCAGGGGAGTCAGGGTCGCCGAATCCAGGAACAGGCGCTCGCCGATCTGCGAGACGGTCAGCGCGTCGCCTTCCCACAGGACCAGCATCACCAGGTATTGCGGGTAGGTCAGGCCCAACTTGCCCAGCAACTGCCGGTACACCTTGTTGAGCGCCAACTGCGCCGAATAGAGCGCGAAGCACAGCTGGTTGTCCAGCGCCAACGGATTGGCGGGAGACGCTTTGGCGGTGGCGGTCGGCTTGCTCATGGCCGTGCAATTTACATAGTGCGCTATTTAATTGCAAGCATCTCATGGAACGCTGCGTCGCAGCCCCCGGGGGGATCAGGTCCCGGCGGGCGCGATGGACTGGCGTGCGGCGGCAATCGCGTGGATACGGGCGCGTCTCAGTTCCTCGCCGATCCGGGGTCCGCTGAGACCCGCGGCGGCGAACTCGCGGGCATTCACCGCCATCGCGGCCGCGAGCAGGCGCACCAGCGCCGGCCCCTGTGGATAGTCCGTGTCCTCGTTGCCGAGCCGGCCGCGCTTGTCGGCCTCGCAAACCAGCGCTAGCCTCGCGATGCGTTCGGGCCGGCGGAACGCATCGCAGCGCGACAGAAGTTCGAAGACGGTGGCGTCGCGCAGTTCGTCCAGGCGATGCACGTTGAGATGCTCGCGGCAGGCAATCACTGCCAGGTCGCGATGTTCCAGCGGAACCTTCAACCGTTCGCACAATGCCAGCACCGGCGCGACCCCGCGTTGTTCGTGCATGACGTGGCGCGGCAGCTCTTGCTCTGGCGTGAGCGCCTTGCCCAGGTCGTGGCAGAGCGCGGCGAAGCCGACCAGATCGTCACCCGGCGCCAGTCTCGCGGCCATGTCGCTGACCATCTGCTGGTGCACGCCGGTATCGATTTCGGGATGGTATTCGGCGCGCTGCGGCACGCCGTACAGTGCGTCCACCTCGGGCAACACGCTGGCCAGCGCGCCGGCTTCGTGCAGGGTGCGCAGGAAGGCGGAGGGACGCGCGCAGGCCAATGCGCGGCGCAGTTCCTGCCAGACCCGTTCCGGTACCAGTGTGTCGAGCTCGCCACTGGCCGCCATCTCCCGCATCAGCGCCATCGTTTCCGGCGCGATCGTGAAGCCCAGTGGCGCCAGCCGGGCCATGAAGCGGGCCGCGCGCAGTACCCGCAGGGGATCCTCGACGAAGGCCGGGCCCACATGCCGCAGCAGGCGTGCGTCCAGATCCTTCGCGCCACCGCAGGGATCGACGATGCGGCCGTCCTCATCCTCGGCAATCGCGTTGATGGTGAAATCGCGCCGCTGCAGATCCTCTTCCAGGGTGACCGAGGGATCGGCATCGACCTCGAACCCCCGATACCCGCGTCCGCGCTTGCGCTCGGTCCGCGCCAGCGCGTATTCCTCGCCACTGTCCGGATGCAGGAACACCGGGAAATCCTGGCCCACCTGCTTGTAGCCCAGCGCCAGCATCTGCGCGGGCGTGGCGCCGACCACCACATGGTCGCGGTCGCCGGCCTCGAGGCCCAGCAACCGATCACGCACCGCGCCGCCGACGAGATAGGTCTTCATGCGCGCATGATGCCGGATAGTGGCGGGAGGATCAGCTCTTCGGCATGCGCGCATCCGGGCAGGCGAACTCGCGGCGCTTGCCGTCGAGCTTGCCGAGCATGCGGTCGCTGACCGGCAGGGCATTGCCGTTGAGGCGCCAGTCGTAGATCACGCTGAAGGCGAGGATACGGGCGACGTATTCGCGGGTTTCCTTGTAGCTGATGGTCTCGATCCAGATATCCGGATCGTAGCCGGGTCGCTGCGACTGCCAGCGCGCGGTCGGGGTGGGACCGGCGTTGTAGGCGGCGATGGCGACATAGGGAACGCCGTACTTGTTTTCCATTTCGCGCAGGTAGGCGGTGCCCAGCGCGATGTTGGTGTCCGAATCGTACAGGCTGGCGGCGCCGCCCCAGGGCAGGCCCAGGCGCTTGGCGGTGGCCGCGCCGGTGGCGGGCACGACCTGCATCAGGCCCATCGCGTTGGCGCCGGAACGGGCGCGCGGATTGAACACGCTCTCGGCGCGGATCTCGGCGGCCACCCAGGCCGGGTCCAGCGCATGGCGGGCGGATTCGCGACGGATGGTCTCGCCGTGGTGCAGCGGGAAGCGCAACTGGTACAGGCGCTGTTCGTCCGGACGCTTGCCCAGCGAGAACACCGCGCGATCGAACCAGCCGTTGTCCTGCGCCACTTCCACCGCGATGCGACGCTGGGTGTCGTCGAAACGCGACAGCGCGCTGTTCCATTCGGCGACCGCCCAGCCGGAACGCTCCAGCTTCCACAGTTCCATCGCGCGGACGATGGCGGGATCGCGGGCGATTGCGTCCTTGGCCGCCTTGCCGTCGTTGGGAATCCACGGGCACAGCGCGTAGGGCTGCTTGAGCCGGTCCGCGGCGAGGAAGCCGTGGAAGGTCGGCGCGCGCGCGGCCTCGCGCAGCAAGGGCTGCGCGGCGGCGGCGTCACCGGTCTTCTCGGCCATGCGTGCCTCGAAATAGCGCCAGCGCGAGTCCTCGCGCTGCTTGGCCGGCATCTTGCGCAACGCGACCAGCGCGGCGCGCCAGTCGCCACGCGCCATCGCCTCGCGTACGCGCCATTCGTGCAGGCGTTCGTCGTAGGCCGACTCGGGAACGGCATTGAGGCGGCGCGCCGAATCCGGCTCGTAGGACGCCACCGTCCACAGGGCGATCTGGTAGAGCACGCGGCCGCGATCGGCTTCAGTCATGCCCAGCGCACTGGCGTATTGGGGCAGTTGGGTCTCGGCGGCGCCGGGGTCNCGCCAGGCCATAGCTGGCCATGCGCCGGCTGCGATCGGTCTTCGGCCAGTTCAAGGCGCGCGCGTGCACGGCGTCGATGAAGGCGGCGTAGTCGTTGGCCAGCACGGCTTCGTCTCCCGGCAGGCCGCGCGCGGCGGTGCGCATCACCGCGGTCTGGCTCTCGGCGGCGGCCGCGTCGATGCGCTCCCAGCGCAGCGCGGGTGGCAGGCCGCCCTTGTTGGCGAGGATCGCGAACACCGGATCGCAACCGTCCGGCAGCGATTTGGCCGCGCCGCGCCACAACGCCTGCGCGTCCTTGACCCACTGCGCGTCGGCGCGGCCGGTGGCCTGGCGCGCATCCAGCTCGGCGCAGCGCAGGGTGGTGTTTTCGGTGGGCTTCCATGCGCCGAGGAACGTCGGCCAGTCCTGCCGGCGGGCCAGCGACGCCAGCCACAGGGCGCGGAAGTTCTCCGCCACCGCCTGGCCTTCGTAGCGCTTGAGGAAACCCTGCGCCTGCGAGGTGGGCAGTTTGTCGACGTCGCGGCGCAGCGAGGCCAGTTCGACCCAGCCATAGACCGGGTGCGAGGCCAGGCTTGCATACTGCGCGGCGTTGAACTGCCCACGCTCGGCGGCTTCCAGCGCCGCGCGCAATTGTGGCCGTTGCGCATCTAGGTTCTGCGCGTGGACGGCGGCCAGGGGCAGGAGCGCGAGCGCCGCAGCGAGTACGATGAGTGGGGTGGGACGGTTCATGGCCGGAATATACCGGAGCCGGCTGAACGGTCGCGTGCGTGCTTGATGGAAGGAGATTGCGTTTGGAGCATTTCTGGATTTTCCCGTTGCTGGGCGTGGTTGCCGGGGTGCTGGCCGGCCTGCTCGGCATCGGCGGCGGGCTGGTGCTGGTGGCCGCACTGGTATGGGTGCTGCCGCTGTTCGGCATCCCTAAGGAAGCGGCCATGCACGCGGCGCTGGCCAGTTCGCTGGCGAGCATCGTGCTGACCGCGACTTCGTCGGCGTACGCGCATCACCGGCGCGGCAGCGTGATGTGGCCGACGGTGGCCTGGATGGTGCCGGGACTGCTGCTGGGTGGCTGGCTCGGCAGCGGGCTGGCGGTGTATCTGGACGACAACGTGCTGCGCTGGGTGGTGGCGATCTACTGCCTGATCGCCGGTGCGCAGATGGCGTTCGGGAAAACACGCAACGGTGCCGGCGCGGCGGGGCCCGTGCCACCACCGCGCGGTTGGCCGATGACCGCGGTCGGCACCGGCATCGGCGCGGTGTCGGCGGTGGTCGGTATCGGTGGCGGCAGCATGACCGTGCCGGTGCTGGTCTGGCACGGTATCGCGCCGGTCCGCGCGGTGGGCACGTCGAGCGCCTGCGGCGTGGCGATCGCGATTGGCAGCGCGCTGGGCTATGCATTGCATGCCCCTCCCGGCGCCCTGCCGGCACACGCGGTGGGCTATGTCTACCTGCCGGCGGCAATCGGCGTGGCGGTGGCGTCGGTACTGGCCGCGCCGTGGGGCACCCGGCTCGCGCACGCCATCGGCGGCACCGCGCTGAAGCGGGTGTTCGCGATCTTCATGGTGGTGATGGGGATCAGCATCCTGGTCGCGGGCTGACCGCGGCCGGGAATCCGTTGCTCAGCGCAGGGCTTCGGCGGGCACGTCGATGCTCATCGCCAGGGCGAGATGATCCGAATTGGCGGCGGGCATCGCGCGCGCGCCGTCGGCGACCAGCGCTTCGCTGATCAGGATGTGATCGATGGCGCGCTGCGGGCGCCAGCTGGGAAAGGTCGGAATCCGGTGCTGCGGCGG
The DNA here is from genome assembly GCF_052044485.1 of Pseudoxanthomonas sp. 22568. Classification (NCBI taxonomy): domain Bacteria; kingdom Pseudomonadati; phylum Pseudomonadota; class Gammaproteobacteria; order Lysobacterales; family Lysobacteraceae; genus Pseudoxanthomonas; species Pseudoxanthomonas sp. 22568. Next base: position 213,908 of record NZ_JBQENC010000005.1, on the reverse strand, counting down.
ACGCAGCCGGGTGTTCCGGTACAGCACGTCCATTTCCGGTGTGTCGGGCATGCAGTTGAAGTCGCCCATCAGCACGGCGTGCGGATGATCCGACAGCAGTTCGGCGATGAACGACAACTGCGCGCGCCGCGAATTGGCGCCCAGCGACAGGTGCGCGACGGCGACGGTGAGGCCTTCGTCGCCATCGCCGAACCGCGCCACCAGCACGCCGCGGCCGCTGATGCGGCCGGGCAGCGCGTGGTCGCTGACTTCCACCGGTTCCAGCCGGCTCAACAGGCCGTTGGCGCTGGATGCCACCCGCCCGACGTTGCGGTTGGGCTGGTGGGTCCAGTAGTCGAAGCCCGCGCGCTCGGCCAGATAGTGGGTCTGGTTGGTGAATCCCGAACGCAGGCTCCCCGGATCCGCCTCCTGCAGGCCGACGATGTCGTGTTCGCCGGCGAGCTGCGCGATGGCGTCCAGGCTGCCCCGCTTGTTGCCGGCAGGCAGCGCATGTGACCAGCTGCGGGTCACATAGTCGCTGTAGCGGCGGGTGCTGGAGCCGGCCTGGATGTTGGCGCTGAGCACCCGCAACCGGCGCTTGCCGGACATCGTCGTCATGGTGGGGGCGGGGGTTACCTGGGGGTGCGGCTTACTTGGCGGCGCGTTCCTGCGCGATCAAGTGATCGGTGATGCGCAGCATGTCCTCGAAGCTGCGGCCCTTCACCTTGTACTTGCCGTTGACGACCAGGCTGGGCGTGCTGTTGACGCCGGACTGGATCGCGAACTGCTTGGCGCGGTTGACCTTGGCATTGATGCCGAAGCTGTTCATCAGGCCCAGGAATTCCTTGGCGTTGACGCCGTAACCGGCATAGAACTCGGCGACCTTGGCCGGGTCCGGCTTCCTGCCCTCGCCCGGCAGGCTGCGCTCGGCGTGGATCTTGGCGAACACCGTGTCATGGGTGCGTTCGACCAGACCCTTGCTCTCGGCGGCGTAGTAGGCCTGCGCGTACGGCAACCATTCCGGACCGAAGGCGACCGGGACGTAGGTCAGGCGGACGTCGGCCGGCAGCGTCTTGCGCCACGGCATGATCTGGGTCTGGAAGCTGGCGCAGGCCGGGCAGACATAGCCGAACACTTCCACCACTTCGATCTTGCCGTTGAGCGGCGCGTAGGGCTGGCCGTTCGGAATCAGCTCGTAGTCGACGCCGGCGACCGGCGCGGGACCGGACGGCGCGACCGGCGCGGGCGCATTGGCCGGCGCCGGGGTATCGGTGGCGGCCGGCGCGGCACCTTCGGCCGGCGCGGCGGGGGTTTCAGCCGGGGCGGCGGCGTCGGTGCCCGGTGCCGGGGTTTCCGCGGCCGGCGCGGTGGCGGGGGCGGTCTCGGTGGCCGGCGTGGTCGCGCCGGGGGCGTTGGTCTGGCCACAGGCCGCCAGCAGCGGCAGCAGGGCGAGCGTCATCAGGAGCGGACGAAGTTTCATGGCACTGACTCCAGCATGGGAAAGGTTCGGGGGCGGGCGCCGAGGCCCGCAAAGGGACCGCACATTCTGTGCCGCGGGCGAGATGGTGTCACCCGCATTACGTTACTTGCGGGCGCCGCGCTCGCGGGCGACCAGCCAATCGGTGATGCGCAGCACGTCGTCGTAGGTGCTGCCGCCGGTGACGCGGTACTTGCCGTTGACGACCAGCGTGGGCGTGCCGCGCACGCCGCTGGCCATGGCGAAGGCACGCGCCTTCTCCAGCCGCGCGTCCACTTCCGGGCCGCGCAGCAGCGCATTGAAGCGCGCGCGGTCCACGCCGTAGCCGGCATAGAACGTGACCAGTTCATCGGCCGAGGGATTGTTCATCGGTAGCGCGCCGGTTTCGTGCAGCGCCGCGAACACCGCCGCGTGGGTCTTGCCCAGCACGCCGCTCATTTCGGCGGCGTAGTAGGCGCGCGCATACGGCACCCAGGAGGAGGACAGCGCCGCCGGTACCTGCACCAGTTGCACGGCCGGGCCCTGCTTGCGCTTCCAGGCCTGCAGCTTGGGTTCGAAATGGGCGCAATGGATGCAGGCGTAGGAGAACACCTCCGCCACTTCGACCTTGCCCTTGACCGGCGCGAACGGCTTGCCGTCGGGAATGACCTCGTAGTCCACGCCTTCCTTCGGCGCCGGTGCGTCGGCGGCCAGCGCCAGCATCGGCAACAGCGAGAACAGCGCCGACAACACGAGGCGCAGGGTCAGGCGGGTCTTCATGGGGTTTCCTCCACGGGCGCTGGAAAAAGAAACGCCGGCCATGGTGGGGCCGGCGCAATGAACAGGAGCTGTGAATCAGGACCGCGACGAAGCGGCGAAGTTCACGACTTCTTGGCGGTCGTGGTCTTCGCGGCGGCCTCGTCGTCGGCGCGGTCGTGCAGGCCCTGCAGATAGCTGCCCAGTGCCTGGATTTCCTGCTCGGTCAGCGAGTGGACGACCTGCGCCATGGTGTTGAAATGGGTGGGATCCTTCTCGGTGGTCGTGCCCGCCTGGTACTCCTGCAGGCGGCGGACCACGTAGGCCTGCTGCTGGCCGCCGATGTGCGGATAGGCCGGGCCCGGATTGCCGGCGCCGGTGGGGCCGTGGCAGGCCATGCAGGCCGGAACGCCGCGGCTGGCGTCGCCGGTGCGGTAGAGCTTCTGGCCGATCTCGTAGAACTTCATGTCCTTGTAGACGCCGTCGGCGACGACCGAATCGTCGGCCAGGCCGGCACCGGCCTTCTGGGTGGCGAAGTAGGCGCCGACATCGCGCATGTCCTGCGCGCTGAGGGTCTGGGCGAACGGCACCATCACCGCGGCCAGGCCACCGGTGCGCTGGCCATCGGCGAACAGCGCCAGCTGGCGGGCGATGTAGCGCTCGCTCTGGCCGGCGATGCGCGGGTACTGCGGATCGGTCGGGTTGCCGTCGGCGCCATGGCAGGCGGCGCAGGCGGCGGCCTTGGTCTGGCCGGCCTTGGCGTCGCCCCAGGTGGTCTTGGTCAGATCGACATCCAGCGACGCGGTCTCCACCGGCGCATTGTCCGGCACCGGTACGACCGTGGTCTGTGCATAGGCAACCGCCCCAACGGCCGCAATGGCCAGTCCTGCAAGTCCCCAAACGCGAGCGTGGCGCATGTGCTAAAGCTCCGAAAACCTTCAAGAAGCGGCGCCCCATGGCGGCCGCGAAACCCCGGAATTATCCCTGCGGGGGGGCTCCGCGGTCAATTCGGATGCGCCGGAACGGCGGATCCGGGCCGCGATCGCCGTCCGGCGGCCCAGTCCGCGGCCCGCCCATGCCATCCTAGTGGCATGTCGAACCTGCTCAATTCCGCCCGCTACCTGCTCTCGGCGCACAATTTCCGCCAGCTCCCGCCCGATAGCGGCCGGGAAGTGGCTTTCGCCGGCCGTTCCAACGCCGGCAAGTCCAGCGCACTGAACGCGCTGACCCGCCACAACGCGCTGGCCCGGGTGTCCAAGACGCCGGGCCGGACCCAGCAACTGGTGTTTTTCGAGGTCCAGCCGGACCGCCATCTGGTGGATCTGCCGGGCTACGGCTACGCCAAGGTGCCGCAGGAACTTCAGGCGCACTGGCAAGCCTTCATCCAGGACTACTTCCAGCGCCGCGACGCGCTCAAGGGCCTGGTGGTGGTGATGGACATCCGCCATCCGCTCAAGGACTACGACCGGCAGATGCTGGGCTATGCGGTCCAGCGCGGGCTGCCGGCGCACGCGCTGCTGACCAAGGCCGACAAGCTCGGCCGCGGCCAGCAGTCGCAGACCCTGCAGGCGGTGAAGAAGGAGCTGTTCTCCGCCTTCGGCGACAGTGTCGGCGTGCAGGTGTTCTCCTCCGAGTCCAAGCAGGGCGTGGACGAGGCGCGCCAGGTGGTCATGGACTGGCTGGAACTGGCCTAGCGCGCGCCGGCCCGGCAACCACCGGGCCTTCCGATCACGGTTCACGGTTCGCCAGGCAGCGGCGAGAACTCCGCCGGCACCCAGGCGAAGGCGTCGTCGTCGCGACGGATATGCCCCAATCCCGGAAAGGGAAGGTGCGCGCCCGCCAGCCACCAGCCGGCGTCGGCGGTCCGGGTCATGAGCGCGCGGCGGCTGGCGATCGCCCGGCCGCGATCCAGATCCGCCTCGAAGGAAGCGTCCGGGCGCGCGAACTGCACCGCGTGGTAATGGACGATGTCGCCCCAGACCAGCAACTGCTGGCCCGCGCCGGCCTCGAACAGGAACGAGGTATGGCCCGGCGTGTGTCCGCGCGAATCCAGGCCGCTCACGCCGGCGGGCAGCCGTTCGCCTTGCGCGAACAGGTGCAGCCGGCCGGCGGCGCGATAGGGCGCCACCGCATCACGCGCCATCTTGAACAACGGGCGATACATTGCCGGTGTGTCGGTGCGGGTCTCGGTCGCCGGATCCAGCCAGTAGTCGGCGTCGGCGCGCGCCAGCCAGACGGTCGCGTTCGGGAACGCCTCGCGCCCCTGCGCATCGAGCAGTCCGCACAGGTGATCCGGATGCGCGTGGGTGATCAGCACCTGATCGACCTGTTCCGGCGAGTAACCGGCATGTCGCAGGTTTTCCAGCACATGGCCCAGGCCCGGGCCAAAGCAGCGCGCGGTGCCGGCGTCCACCAGGGTCAGCACGTTGCCACGCTGGACCAGATAGGCGTTGACCGCGGTCTGCAGGCCTTGCGGAGATTCGGGAACGTGGCGGGAGGACAGCAGCGCCTGCTTGCCGGCCTCGTCGATCCCGGACAGCTCCGCGCGCGCCAGCGGCACCACGCCGTCGAACAGCGCGGTGACATGCAGGTCGCCGATGGCCTGGTGGTAGACGCCGGGCACCTGCCGGGCGGGCGCGGTCTGCGCGCCGGCGGGCAGGGCGAGCGTGGCCAAAAGGGCGAACGAGGCCAGCGGGAAAAGACGGGGATGCAAGCGGATGGAAGCCATGGGGGAAGAATCGAAGCGGCGTCGCCGCGGAGACTTCATCCTAGGTCGGCGCCAGCGAGCGCAACGCTCAATCCGTGGCGTCAAACGCTCAATGCGGTTCAGGCATTGCCGATGCGCGCGGGATCCAGGCCGTAGCGTTCGCTGAAGCGACGACTGAAGCTGGCGACCGAGCGGTAACCGACCCGTGCCGCGACCGTCTTCACCGGCCAGTCGGTGGTGTAGAGCAGATCCATCGCGCAGGCCAGGCGCGCGGCGGCGATGATCTCGCGCAGCCCGGTACCTTCGCCGGCCAGGCGCCGACGCAGGGTCGCGCCGCTCAGGCCGAGCGTGGTTTCGATGTGCTGCGACTGCCAATCGCGGGCGGGATCGGCGCGGATCAGATCGCGAATCCGCATCGCCAGGCGTGGGGGCGGGGGCACCAGCATGGTCGTGTGTCCGCGCCGGCACAGCGCCACGGTCAGCGCGGCCAGCGCCAGCCGCGCCTCGGTGTAGTGACCGGCCTGCAAAGACGCCAGCCAATGCTGCAGCTCCGGTGCGAAATCGGCGCTGTCCAGGCGCGCGAGATCGTCGCCCCGGCCGGTGATCGGTTCGGACCACAGCAGGCGCGCGGCGGCGAGCACTTCCTCGCACAGCGGAATCGTGACCGTCAGGTAGAGGCCGCTGTCAGGATCGGGAATGTTGACCACGTCCATCCGGCAGCGGCGCGCGATCAGGAACAGATCGCCGGGTGCGAATTCCAGCGCCTGCGCATGCGTGCGCACCTGCTTGCGACCGCGCAGCACGATCGCGATGCAGGGATGATCGATGTCCACCGCATGCGCGCCGTGCTCGTGGCGCGCGGTGATGCAGGCGTAGCCTTCCGCGCGCGTGCAGTCGACCAGCGCGCCGAGACGCACGAGCAGGGAGGGACCGGGGGCGACGACCGCATTCATCGGCAAGGCGATGGATTACACGGCGACATTGAACAATCGGCCCACCAGCGCCGCCGCCGCCATCGCCACCGCGCCCCAGAAGCCGACCCGCCACGCGCCGCGCAGCACCGGCGCGCCGCCGATGCGCGCGGCGAGGCCGCCGGATACCAGCAGGCCGACGAGGGTGACGGCGGTGGTCACCGCCGCGACCCGATCCGCTGGCGCCAGCACGGACGCGACGATCGGTACCGCCGCGCCCGCGGTGAAGGCGGCGGCCGAGGCCAGCGCCGCCTGCAACGGACGCGCACGCAATTCCTCGGTGATGCCCAGTTCGTCGCGCGCATGCGCGGCCAGCGCGTCATGGGCGGTGAGCTGTTCGGCGACCTGGCGGGCGAGCGCGGGTTCGAGTCCGCGCTGCACGTAGATCTGGGTGAGTTCGGCGAGTTCGAGCCCGGGCTCGGCATGCAGTTCGCGTTTCTCGATGGCGAGATCCGCCGCTTCGGTGTCGGCTTGTGACTGCACGGACACATATTCGCCGGCCGCCATCGACATCGCGCCGGCGACCACGCCGGCGACGCCGGTCATCAGGATGGTTTCGGGCGCCGCGCCGCTGGCGGCCACGCCGACCACGATGCCGGCCACCGAGACGATGCCGTCGTTGGCTCCCAGGACCGCCGCGCGCAGCCAGCCGACCCGGTTGGTGCGGTGGAGTTCGGGATGGCGGCTGGTGGGAAGCGGGCGGCGAGGCATGGCGGCAGGGTAGCCTCCGCGCCACGCGGGGTCGAGCCGGGAGCGGCCAGCACAGGTGCGGAACACTGCGATGTGGGCGATGGCGATGATGCCGGGACGGGCGGCACGCTATATTGCCGCCCTTGTGGCGCCTGCGCCGCAGCCCCACATCGTCGTTCCCTGCCGTGCGAGTCCGCCTTTGTCCAGCCCCAGCCACGTCGCCGATACGCTGATCACCGATCGCACGCAGCTCGTGCAGTACATCGCCGGTGGCGAGAAACCACGCGCGGACTGGCGCATCGGCACCGAGCACGAGAAGTTCGGTTTCCGCCTGGACGATCTGCGTCCGCCGGAATTCGACGGCGAGCGCGGCATCGAGGCGCTGCTGAAGGGCCTGACCCGGTTCGGCTGGGAAGTGGTCGAGGAAAAGGGCCGGGTGATCGCGCTGACTCGCGACGGCGCCTCGGTCACCCTGGAACCGGCCGGCCAGCTGGAGCTTTCCGGCGCCGCGCTGGAAACCATCCACCAGACCTGCGTCGAAGTCGGCACCCACCTGAAGGAAGTCAAGGAAGTCGCCGATGAACTGCGGCTGGGTTTCCTCGGCATGGGCTTCCAGCCCAAGTGGCGGCGCGACGAAATGCCGTGGATGCCCAAGGGCCGCTACAAGATCATGAAGTCGTACATGCCCAAGGTCGGTTCGCTCGGCCTGGACATGATGACCCGTACCTGCACCGTGCAGGTCAACCTGGATTACGCCAGCGAAGCGGACATGGTGAAGAAGTTCCGCGTGTCGCTGGCGTTGCAGCCGATCGCCACCGCGCTGTTCGCCGATTCGCCGTTCACCGAGGGCAAGCCGAACGGTTACCAGAGCTATCGCTCGCACATCTGGACCGATACCGATCCGGATCGCACCGGCATGCTCGACTTCGTGTTCGAAGACGGTTTCGGCTACGAACGCTACGTCGACTATCTGCTCGACGTGCCGATGTATTTCAGTTACCGCGATGGCATCTATCACGACGCCAGCGGGCAGAGCTTCCGCGACTTCCTCAAGGGCGAGCTGCCGGTGCTGCCGGGCGCGCTGCCGACCCTGCGCGACTGGTCGGATCACATGACCACCGCGTTCCCGGAAGTGCGGCTGAAGAAGTTCCTGGAGATGCGCGGCGCCGACGGCGGCCCGTGGAATCGCCTGTGTGCGTTGCCGGCGTTCTGGGTGGGCCTGCTGTATGACGACACGGCGCTGGACGCGGCCTGGGATCTGGTGAAGGACTTCAGCCTGGCCGAGCGCCATGCCCTGCGCGACGGCGTGCCGCGCGACGCGCTGAAGCTGCCGTTCCGCGGAGGCACGGTGCGCGACGTCGCCGCCGAGGCGCTGAAGATCGCGGTCGCCGGCCTGCGCCGCCGCGCGTGCGTGAACAGCAAGGGTGTGGACGAGAGTGGCTTCCTCGACGCGCTGATCGAAATCGTCGAATCCAACGAGACGCCGGCCGAGCGCAAGCTCAAGCTGTTCGCCGGCGAATGGAACGGAAGCGTCGATCCGGTGTTCCGCGAGTTCGCCTACTGAGGCACCGCCGCCGGCGCCTGGAATCGTCCGGCGGCATGCGTGCTGGCACTGCTCAGCGTTCAGGGAACCGCTTGAAGATGATGTTCTCCGCGACCGGGCCCGACAGCAGGAAACCGGTTACGCGTCCGGCGCCGTCACGCTGGAACGCGATCTTCTGCAGGAACCACGCCGAGCTGCGGAACAGGTCGCGCTGGTAGGGTTGCAGCGTGGCCGTTGGCCAGCGCGGGTGGTGGATGCGCAGTTGGTCGCCTTCGACCGTCAGCACGTAGTCCGTGTCCAGTTCGTCGCTGTGATAGCGACCGGCGAACTCGCCGGCGCGCGCGCTGGCGGGATCGAACGCCGCCAGCTTCACTCGAAGGGCGTCGATCCGGCCGTATTGGCCGATGACGAAATGCAGCCGGTCAGGCCGGTCTTTTCCCCCGGTGGGAAATTCCAGCACCTGATTGAATTTTTCACTCAACAGGAAGCGGTTGGCCGACAACGCGGGCAACGCCTCCGGATCGGGATCGTCGAGCGTGGCGACGAACAGGCGGCGACCGTCGCTGGTGACGCGGAAGAAGTAGCCCGGGAACAGTTCGTAGTCGCCGGCATACGCCGCGAGCTGGCGGCGGCCCGGCCCGCTTTTGTCCGTTGACGACACGCGGTAACCGGGGCGATGCGACAGGTAGGCTGCGGCGACGCCGTAGGCGATTTCCGAGGTGTCGACATCGTTGGCGTTGGCCACCACCGCCACGCTGAAGCGCTCGCCGGGCACGCGCAGCAGGAAAGCGCGGTAGCCCGCGTCGCGGCCGCCGTGGCTCCAGGTATCCAGGCCGTTCCAGGCATGGCGTTCCTGGCCGAGCGCGTAGAAGTTGACGGTGCCGTCCACCAGCACGCCCTGCTCCCGCATGCGCGCGAACAGCGCGGCGTTGCCGACGGCGTGGGTCTCGAAATTCAGCGCCCAGCGGCTGAGATCGGCGGCGGTGGTCAGCAGTCCGGTGGAGCCGGTGGTGGTGCTGTTCAGCACGTCGCGGACGTAGCCGTCCTTCGTCGATCGCCAGGACGGCACCCGATGCGGCACCCGATCGTCGATTTCGTCGCCGAAGCGCGTGTCGCGCATGCCCAGCGGCTGGAAGATGCGCTCGTCGCAGAACGCCCGCAGCGACTGGCCCGAGACCCGCCGCACCACTTCGCCCAGCAGCGCATAGCCGGTGTTGTTGTACTGGTACCGGCTGCCAGGCGCGAAGTTGCCGCCGCGCTGGCGCAGCACCATCCGCAGGACCTGCTCATCGGTGAGCAGATCCTCCTCGCGCCAGCCGGCCGCGGGCATCAGGGTGCCGAAGTCGCGCAGGCCGGCGGTGTGGTTGAGCAGTTGCCGCAGGGTCATCGGCGCCCAGTCGGCGGTTTCCGGCAGATGGCGCGAGAGCGGATCGTCGATGGACAGCTTGCCATCCTGTTCCAGCAGCAGGATCGCGAAGGCGGTGAACTGCTTGGAGACCGAGGCGACGTGGAAGACCGAATCCGGGATGACCGGCGTGGCCTGCTCCAGATCGGCGGAGCCGACCTCGGCGTGCTGGACGATCCGGCCGTCCAGGGTGATCGAGACGGCCACGCCGGGCATGCCGGGACGGTCCCAGGGAGCCAGCAGGGCGCGCACCGCCGCCTCGGTCGCCGGGGCGGAGTGGGGGGGCGGGGCCGCCTGAGCCCGCGCGCCCTGAAACGCCGGCCAGGCCAGCAACAGCAGGAACAGGAAACGCCCCATCGGTGGCTCCTTCGCAGATGAGGCGCCGACGATGCCGGCCGGGGGCCGTCAGCATCGACCGACTTCGCGAAGTCGGACGACCGATGCGCTATGGGGCCGGTCGCAGCGGCGGCGAGGCCGTCGCATCGGCTTCCCGGCGGTACGCGGTCGGCGTGGTGCCCTGATGGCGGGCGAATGCGGTATTGAAGGACGACTTGGTGTTGAAACCGGCGCGGTGCGCGATGTCCAGCACCGTCAGGTCACGCAGGGCCGGATCGCGCAGGAGCTCGGCGGCCTTGGCCACCCGATGCCGGTTGATGAAATCGAAGAAGTGCACGCCCAGTTGCTGGTTGAGCAGTTGCGACAGCTCGCGCTGGCCCCAGCCCAGGCGGCGGGCCAGCGAGCGGATGGTCAGGGAGGGATCCAGGAACGGTTCCTGCCCGGCCATGAAGGCTTCGAGCCGCGCCAGCGCCGCCGGGTCGGTGGACACGGCCGGCGCGGGTTCCGCGACCGCAGTCAGGGAAGCGGATTGCGGCGCGACCACGGCCACGGCCGGGTCCGGTGGCGCAGGCGCTGCATCGGCGGCGGAGTCGGTGTCGGCCGGCACCCCCAGGAACAGGTGCTGGCGGGTCAGCGCGGTCAGGGTGAAGGCGCAGGTGATCACGGTGGCGAAGCTGGCGACCACCGGATCCAGCAGCCGGTACAGCGCGATGTCGCCGCTCCACCAGGCCAGGGTCTTCTGCAGCACGAAGAAATTCGCGAACGCGGACACTGCCAGCAGCGTCGCGAGCCAGCCGAAGGTCGCGCTGTCCGGGTTCGAGCAGGTGTCGCGATAGGCGCGGCGGTAGCGCAGCAGCACCCGCACCATCAGCGCCAGGTAGACGTAGTACTGCACGTGCAGGAGCAGGCTGCCGATGCGTGCGACCGAGACCGTTGCGGCCCTGCCATCGGACAGGGCGCCGGTCCACAGCAGCGCGATCATCATCGTGCCCGCCAGCGCCAGGCCGGCCAACAGGAAGGGACGCACCCTGCTCCCGGGAAAGCACAGCGAGACGACGTAGGCGTAAAGCAGCGGATCCTGCAGGAACGCCAGTGGCGCGCGGTACATCATCAATTCGCGCAGCGACACAGGCAGCAGCGTCGAGGCCCAGCCGATCACGTCCAACCCGGTCAGCAGCAGGAAGCCAGCGAGGAAACGGTTGGCGGACTTCAACGGTCCCGGCGTCACCCACAGGAACAGCGCCAGCAGCAGGCACAGGCCAGCGGTCATCACGCCGAGTGGGGGGAGCAGGGGTGACGCCATCTTCGCGGGCAGGAGGGCATTCGGAACCAACGCCACTATAGACAAGCACGGGGTGCCGGACCGCGCGAGGGGCGATCGTCATGGGAATGCTGCAAGCGGGTGCCGGTCTCCACCAATCGATCCCGATTCGTGCTCCTTTGATCTGCGGGAAGCCATGGAGCGGTCATCAAGCCCTTCAATCCGGGCAGTCGCTCGGATACCATACCCCAGTATGGGATAGGAGGCGGCCATGCCCCACACCGAGGTCGAGAAGAAGCGGGTACTGACCCGGGTGCGGCGCATCCGCGGCCAGGCCGAGGCGCTGGAACGCGCGCTGGAGGCCGGTACCGAGTGCGGTGCGGTGTTGCAGCAGATCGCGGCGATCCGTGGCGCGGTCAACGGGCTGATGTCGGAGGTGATGGAAGCCCACATCCGCGAGGAGTTCGGCCAGCCGGCCCAGTCCGACGCGCAGCGCCAGGCCCGGGTCCGTGAAATGGCCGGGCTGGTGCGCTCCTATCTGAAATGAACCCGCCGGACGATGGCACGGATTCGTGTCCTCGTCCGCACCGTCGTGCCGTCATCCCAGGAATACGCAGGAGAATCCCCATGAAAAGCCGTGCCGCCGTCGCCTTCGCTCCCGGCAAGCCACTGGAAATCGTCGAGATCGACGTCGCCCCGCCGCGGAAGGGCGAGGTGCTGATCAAGATCACCCACACCGGCGTCTGCCACACCGATGCGTTCACCCTGTCCGGCGATGATCCGGAAGGGTTGTTCCCGGTGGTGCTCGGCCATGAAGGCGCCGGCATCGTGGTGGAAGTGGGCGAGGGAGTGACCAGCGTCAAGCCGGGCGACCACGTGATTCCGCTGTACACCGCCGAATGCGGCGAGTGCCTGTTCTGCAAGAGCGGCAAGACCAACCTGTGCGTATCGGTGCGCGCCACCCAGGGCAAGGGCGTGATGCCCGACGGCACCAGCCGCTTCAGCTACAACGGCGAACCGATCTACCACTACATGGGCTGCTCGACCTTCAGCGAGTACACCGTGGTGGCGGAGGTCTCGCTGGCGAAGATCAATCCGGAGGCCAACCCGGAACATGTCTGCCTGCTCGGCTGCGGCGTGACCACCGGGATCGGCGCGGTGCACAACACGGCCAAGGTGCAGCCCGGCGACTCGGTCGCGGTGTTCGGACTCGGCGGCATCGGCCTGGCCGTGATCCAGGGTGCCCGCCAGGCCAAGGCCGGGCGCATCATCGCGATCGACACCAACCCGTCCAAGTTCGAGCTGGCGCGTGAATTCGGCGCCACCGACTGCGTCAACCCGAAGGACTTCGACAAACCGATCCAGCAGGTGATCGTCGAGATGACCGGTTGGGGCGTCGATCACAGCTTCGAGTGCATCGGCAACGTCAACGTGATGCGGGCCGCGCTGGAATGCGCGCACCGCGGCTGGGGCCAGTCGGTGATCATCGGCGTGGCCGGCGCCGGCCAGGAAATCTCCACCCGTCCGTTCCAGTTGGTCACCGGCCGCAAGTGGATGGGCACCGCCTTCGGCGGCGTGAAGGGACGCAGCCAGTTGCCGGGCATGGTCGAGGACGCGATGAAGGGCGACATCGAACTGGCGCCGTTCGTCACCCACACCATGGCACTGGATGCCATCAACGAAGCGTTCGACCTGATGCACGAGGGCAAGTCGATTCGTTCGGTGGTCCATTACTGATTCCGGAAAGGCGAACACATGCAACGCATCGAACAACACGCCTGCTTCGGCGGCTCGCAGGAAGTCTGGGCCCACCGCTCGACGGTGCTGGACTGCGACATGCGGGTCGGCGTGTACCTGCCGCCGCAGGCGAAGACCCAGCGCCTGCCGGTGCTGTACTGGCTGTCCGGGCTGACCTGCACCGAGCAGAACTTCATCACCAAGGCCGGCGCGCAACGCTACGCCGCCGAACATGGCGTGATCCTGGTGGCGCCGGACACCAGCCCGCGCGGCGATGACGTCGCCGACGCGGAAGGCTATGACCTGGGCAAGGGCGCGGGTTTCTACCTCAATGCCACGCAGTCGCCGTGGTCATCCCACTACCGCATGTACGACTACGTCGTGGAAGAGCTGCCGGCGCTGATCGAGGCGCACTTTCCGGCGACCGGCGCGCGCGGGATCAGCGGGCACTCGATGGGCGGGCACGGCGCGCTGATCGTGGCGCTGAAGAACCCGGGCCGGTATCGCAGCGTGTCGGCGTTCTCGCCGATCGTCGCGCCGGCGCGCGCACCCTGGGGCGAGAAGGCGTTCACCACCTATCTGGGCGAGGACCGCGAGGCCTGGAAAGGCTGGGATGCGAGCGAACTGGTCGGGCATGCCAGCGAACGCCTGCCGCTGCTGATCGATCAGGGCGAGGCGGACGAGTTCCTGGATGGCCAGCTGAAGCCGCAACTGCTGCGGGACGCCTGCGACCGGGCCGGGTATCCGCTGAGGCTGCGGATGCGGCCGGGATACGATCACAGCTACTACTTCATCGCCAGCTTCATCGGCGAGCACATCGCCCACCACGCGGCGGCATTGCGGGCCTNGGCGGCCGAGACGTCGCGCAGTTCCCAGGCGCTGCCGGACAGCAGGCGCAGGCGGTGCTTCAGCACCTGGCCGGGAATGGAGGTGGTCGCCACCAGCACGATCCGCAGATCGTCCTGCTGGCCGGAAACGCGGGCGCCGGGATCGGTCAGTCCCAGTCCGGGATCGACGTCATCGGGGTCGTCCTGCTTCAGCCGCCAGCGCTGGAACAGGCCATCGCTCTGCAGCGCCGACTGCAATTGCGCCGCGAATTCGTCGGCGCCGTGGGCGGTGAAACTGAGTGCCGGATCGCCACCGCGGGCGCGGTCGGGGTCGGGCAGGCTGATGTAGTAACGCACGGCCATACGAGCCTCTCGTCCTTGGGTGGCTAAGGTTAGCGATCCCGAGCGTTAGCTGTCCGTTATGACGGCGACGCAGGCTTAAGCCGGCTTGAACACGTGCGGTTCGGAGGCGAACCCCACCACCATCGCACCCTTGCCGACGTTGACCATGCCGGTCAGGCTCATGACGCTCTCGAACACCTCGACGTTGTGGTTGGCGCAGATGTCGCGCAGGCGCTGGTAGCCGGGCAGGGAACGCATCTCCGCCAGTTCACCGCCGTAGCCCAGGCACACGGTGGGTGTCATCAGGCCGTCCATCACCCGATGGCCGGTAAACCGGAACAGCTGCTCGACCGCGTTGTCGAATCCCTTGATCTTGGCGACCGGCTCGGTGTTGCCGGCATGCCCATGCAGCACCGGCTTGATGTCCAGCGCGCTGCCCAGCGCGGCGCTGAGCAGGCCGACGCTGCGATCGCCCTTGGTCCGCGCCCGCGCCCGCAGGTAATACAGATCGCGGGGAATCATGTAGCCGTGGGTGTGGTTGGCCAGTTCCTCCAGGCGCACCCGGATCTGTTGCACGCTGGCGCCGGCCGCGCGCATGCGCACCGCTTCCACCGCGGTGACGCCCTGCGCGGCGAACAGGTTCTGGGTATCGATCACCCGCAGCGCGAACGGCGAGTTGAAACCCGCCGCCTGCCGCACCGGCTTGTAATCGTTGAGGATGGCAAAGCTGGCCTGCATCGCGTTGTCGTGGATCGGGCTGCGCGTGCGGGTGATGGTCAGGCAGAACACGTGGTCGTAGTCCATCACCAGCTTGCCCAGGAACAGATCCCGGATCTGGGCGACGGAGAATGGCGTCGTCTCGGCCTCGTGCCCGCGCTCGGCCACGTGCGCATGGAGGAAGCTGAGCGTCGCTTCCTCGTCGCGGTGATCGGTCAGTACGGCGTCACCGATGCGCACGGTGATCGGCAGCAGGATGATGTTGTTGTCGCGCAGGAAATCCTGCGGTAAATCACAGGCGGAGTCGACGACGATTCCGATGCGCATCTTTGCCCCTCCCGGCAGGTATCGCATTGTCAGCCATCGCACGCTAGCGCAAGCGGTCCGCCGCGTCGCGTCCCGGAAGTGGGATTGTGCGAGCGGTCACTATATGGCGGGTGTCGTCACACTAGAAACGAGATTACAGACAGGTCTCATCAGAGACTCATGGCTAAATATTAGTGTGACTATCATCACAAAATAACCGTCTTTCCCCTTGTGGCACGGGGGGCCCATGTCCACACTTCCGCCCGCAGGACAGGGAGCGGCATGAAACTGGGGTGGGTGTGGATTCTGCTGGGGACGGCGCTGACGCAGCCGGCGGTGGCGCAGGAAGGCGGCATCGCGCGCGTTGATCCCATCCTGCCCGTCGTCGCCACGCAACAGGCCGACCAGACCGCGGGCCTGTTTTCCGAACGCCGCTTCGAGCAAGCGCTTGCCGATGAAGCCAATCCGACCACGCCCGGCCCGCACGTGCTGGGCAACGGCGAGTGGCGGCTGCAACCGCAGGGCGGCATCGAATCGCCATTGCTGGTGGTGTACCACCCGTACAGCGCGCGGGTCACCGTCCTGACCGGGCCCGGTGTTGCGCCGGTCAGCCATCGCCTGTTCGACCCGGATCTGGATCCGCGCTATTCCCGCCATGCGCTGGTGTTTCCGCTGGCCGGCGACGCGCCGGTCTACGTGAAGGTGGAGGACGCGCGCTACCCGTTGCACGTCAAGGTGGAGTCGCGCGCCGAACACGCCGCGTCCGACCTCCAGCACACCCGCATGCTGATGATGGCGATGGGCGTGACGCTGGGCGTGTCGTTGACCGTGCTGCTGTTCTGGTTGGTGCTGCGCGAGCGGGTCTACCTGCTCTATGCCGGTGCCATGCTCGCGCAGATGCTGTATGTCCTGTGTTCCTACGGCGAAGCGTATGCCCTGCCGGGCCTGCGGGTGCTCTGGCATTTCGGCGCGCCGGGCATCTGGTACATCGCCACCCTGGCGACGATGCTGACCACCGCCCTGATGATCGAATACGCCGATCTGCGCAGGCACACGCCGCGATTGACGTCGTGGATGCGCTGGACCGGCATCCGCCTGCCGGTGCTGGCGTTGCTGTTCCTGCTGCTGCCCTGGCCGGCGCGGAAGGACTGGTTTCCCGATCTCGGCAATGGCCTGTTCCTGCTGACCCACGCCCTCAGCATCCTCAGCCTGGCGCTGGCCGGGCGAAACGGCAGCCGCCATGCCGCCTACTTCCTGGCCGCGTGGGTGCCGCTGATGGTATTCGGCATCTGGCGCGCGGTGCGGATCAGCCTTGGCATGCCGGTACAGGATTGGCTGGATTACGGCTATCCCTTCGTCCTGGGCTACGCCTCGGTGGTGATGGCGCTGGGCCTGGCCGATCGCATGCTGACGTTCCGCCAGGAACGCGATACGGCCAAGGAGCACGCCGAGCGCGATGCGCTGACCGGCGTGCTCAACCGTGGCGGCATCGAATACCGGCTGGACTGGGCCATCCTGGAACGCCGCCGCGAACACATTCCGCTGTCGCTGCTGTTCATCGACCTGGATGTGTTCAAGCAGATCAACGATCGCCATGGACACGCCTTCGGCGATCACTGCCTGCGCGCGGTGACCCGGGTGATCAGCGAGGAGTTCCAGTACGGCGATCAGTTGGGGCGGCTGGGCGGCGAGGAATTCGTGCTGGTGCTGACCGGCGTGGATGGTCGCGCGGCCGCGACGCTCGCCGAGCGCGTGCGCGCCAAGATCGCGCGGCATTGCCGGGTGGTGGACGAAATCGAGGTTGGCCTGACCGTCAGTGTCGGGGTGGCCGAATGCACCGCCGAGGACACCGTCGCCAGCCTGATCAAGCGCGCCGACGAAGCGATGTATCGCGCCAAGCGCGCCGGAGGCAACCAGGTGGTGGCGGGAGACGATCCCGCCTCCGGCGTCGCGGCGAGCTCGCGCTGGGCGGCCGACAACGAGGGCTGATCGCGCTCGCTGGCTCCGCGCCTCGGTTCCTCAGTGCCAGAGACCCAGGATCAACCCGTACAGGGTGAACTGCAGGGTGTGGTAGCCGCCGTCGATCAGCCACAGCTTCAGCGAGCGGCCGGCGAACAGGTAGTTGATGCCGAAGCTGGCGGCGACCCAGCCCACTCCGGTGACCGCGCCGGTGCAGACGGCGACGCCCAGCGCGGGGCGCGGACCCAGGAACCAGGCGAACACGGCCGCCGCGATCAGGCTCAGCACGAAGGCGCCACCGAAAATGCGTGCCGGATGGCCGTTGGAGGCGTCCGGATCCACGCCGGCCTCGCGGCACCACGCCTGCTTGAACAGCGGGCCGTACCAGAGGCCTCCCAGCAGGAAAGCCGACGCCGCGGCGGCCAGCACCGCCAGGACATTGATGTGCTCCATTTGCCGCTCCCCGAGGCCGGATGACGCGCCAGTGTAGGCGCGTCATGGATGTCTGGACAGGCGTGCCGGGGTGGGCGATGCCCGCGCCGCGCATGGCCCGGCCGGCTGGCGCCGGCCGGATTGTCTTTCCTCAGCGGCTGTAGGCGCGCGGCAGGGCGCCGCTGTCGCGCAGATAGCGATCCCGCAGTTCGGTCTGGCGCGAACGCATCGGCATGGCCTTGCCGCCCAGCCAGATCTGCTCGGCGGTATTGATCACGTCCAGCGGATCCCCGCTCCACAACACCAGATCGGCCAGCTTGCCCGGCGCAATGCTGCCCAGTCGATCGTCCACGCCCAGTGCCTGTGCCGGTACCCGGGTCAGTCCCGCCAGGCCCTGTTCCCACGGCAGTCCGTTGGCGACCGCGTTGCCGGCGTGCTGGCGGATCTTGCGCGCGTTGTGCGAGGCGTCGCCGGACTGGGTGAAGCCGACGCTGACGCCGGCCGCGTCCAGCCGCTTCGCGTTCTCCAGGGTCGCGCCGATCTGATCGAAGTCCGACGGCAGCGCGGCCAGTCCGTCGATGAACACCGGTACCCGCGCCTGCGCCAGTTCCGGCGCCAGCTTCCACGCTTCGGCGCCACCGCTGATCGCGATGCGGACGTTCTCTTTCTTCGACCAGCGCAGCAACTGGCGGATGTCGGCGGCGCGGTTGACGCCGATCACCAGCCGGCCATTGCCGGCCAGGTATTTCGCCAGCGTGGCGCGGCCGGCCGGTGTGAGCAGGGCGTGCGGTGAATCGGCCGGAATGCGGCCACGGGCTTCGGCGACCAGCTGGTCCAGCAGCATCCACTGCGCCGCGCGCGAGTTGCCGCTCAGGCCGGACGCGCCGCCGCCGAGGCGGACGAACAGCGCACGCGGCCCGATCGGATCGGCGCTGCCATCCAGTCGCACGACGCCACCCTGGCCGGCGATGAAGGACGCGCCGGTGCCGGCGCCGAGCAGGGTGAAGCCCAATCCTTCCACACGCGCCACCGGCACCAGCACCGAGGCCGGGTTGTAGGCGAGGGTGACGTCGAACTCCGGCCGCATCGGCTGCAGGTTGCCCAGCGAGACCGAACTGTCGTCGGTGGCCTGTTCGCCGGAGACCTCCTCCACGCCGATCTCGGTGATACCGGCGAACAATGCCGGCGTCAGCGGCTTGCCCGCCGCGTCGACCACGTCCACGCCCGCGGGCGCGGCCAGGCCGGTGCCGACGGACTGGATCACGCCGTTGCGGATCAGCACGTCGGCATGCTTGAGCGTGCCCTGCGCGGTGGCGGTGTGCACGGTGGCGTTGCGAATCAGGACGTCCTGCGCGAAAGCGGGTGTGGCCGCGACGGCGGCGGCCAGCAGGCACAGGCGACCCAGCAGGTGGCGGCTCATCGCGACACCTCCTGGCCGAGCAGGAAGTCCGAGACGGGTTGGCGGCTCCGGTCGTGGCGGTCGTACACGCGCGCGCCGTCGATGTAGACCTGTTCGGCCTGCGCGTACACGCTGAAGGGGTTCTGGTTCCAGATCACCACGTCGCCCATCTTGCCCGCCTCCAGGGTGCCGGTCTGCGCGGCCACGCCCAGCGCCTTGGCCGGATTGGCGGTGAGCCAGCGGATCGCGTGTTCGGGCGCGATCTCGCCCATGCCGGCGCGGCGCGCGCTGGCGATCACCTTGGCCGCCTCCTGGTTGAGGCGCTGGATGCCCTCGTCGGAATCCGAATGCACGATCGCGCAGCTGTTGGCGGGACGATCGACCAATGCGATGTTTTCCTGGATGCCGTCGAAGGCTTCCATCTTGAAGCCCCACCAGTCGGCCCACAGGGCGCCGCAGACGCCCTCGGCGGCCAGCCGGTCGGCCAGCTTGTAGGCTTCCACGCCGTGGTGGAACGCGGCGACCTTGAAGCCGAACTCCTTGGCCAGGTCGAGCATGGTCGCCATCTCGTCGGCGCGGTAGCAGTGGATGTGCACCAGGATGTCGCCGTGGATCGCGCCGGCGAGGGTGTCCAGCTTCAGATCGCGCTTGCCGCCGCTGTCGCCGCTGCTGTCCTGGCCGTCACCGGAGCCGCGCTGCCACCAGCGCTTCTTCTTCGGTTCCGACTCCTTCGGCGCATTCTTTTTCAGGTATTCGGCCGCATCGATGAAGGCGGCGCGGTAGCCGGCCACGTTGCCCATCCGGGTCATCGGCGGCACGCCCTTGCCGCCATACACGCGCTTGGGATTTTCGCCGCAGGCCATCTTCAGTCCCCACGGCGCGCCCGGGAACTTCATGCCCTGGTAGGTGGTGGCGGACACGTTCTTCAGGGTCACGCCGCGCCCACCGACCAAGTTGGCCGAACCGGGCAGCACCTGCAGGGTGGTGACGCCGCCGGCCAGCGCGGTGTGGAAAGCGGGATCCTGCGGCCACACCGAATGCTCGGCCCAGACGTTGGCGGTGACCGAACCGGTCATCTCGTTGCCGTCCTGGTGCGCGCGCGCGCCGGGACTCGGGTAGACGCCCAGGTGCGAATGCACGTCGATGATGCCGGGGGTGACCCACTTGCCGCGCGCGTCCACGCGGGTGGCGCCTTCCGGCGCCTGCAGGCCGCGCCCGACCGCCGCGATGCGGCCTTCCTGTACCAGCACGTCGGCATCGTCCAGGCGTTCGCCGGTGCCGGTCAGCACGGTGGCGTGTTCGATCAGTACCGGCGCCGAACCGAGCGGACGATAGGTGCTGGGATAGGGATCCTGGATGAAGCGCGAGGCCGGCGTCGCCGCCTGGGCCGTGGTGCAGAGCAAAGCCAGGCCGAACCCGGCCATCAAGGTCAGTCGCATGGTGTATTCCCCGGAAGGTGGCTGGACCCTAACCCGGCCCGTGCCGGCTTGCCAAGTGCGGGAGGCCGTGCGTGCGAGAATGGCCTGATAACAACGAGAACGAGGATGCCCATGAAGGACAAGAACGAAATCGTCGACAACTGGCTGCCGCGCTACACCGGGGTGCCGCTGGACCAGTTCGGCGAACACATCCTGCTGACCAACTTCGGCGGCTACCTCAACACCTTTTCGCAGCTGACCGGCGCGCCCATCGTCGGCCTGGACCGGCCGATGGCCAGCGCCACCGTCGACGGCATCACCATGATCAACTTCGGCATGGGCAGCCCGAACGCGGCGACGATGATGGATCTGCTCTCCGCGATCATGCCCAAGGCCGTGCTGTTCCTGGGCAAGTGCGGCGGCCTGAAGAAGAAGAACCAGCTGGGTGATCTGGTGCTGCCGATCGCGGCCATCCGTGGCGAAGGCACCAGCAACGACTACCTGCCGCCGGAAGTCCCGGCGCTGCCCGCGTTCGCCCTGCAACGCGCGGTCTCGACGATGATCCGTGATCTGGGCCACGATTACTGGACCGGCACTGTCTACACCACCAACCGCCGCGTGTGGGAACACGACGACGCGTTCAAGGAACGCCTGCGGGTGATGCGCTGCATGGCGATCGACATGGAGACCGCGACGGTGTTCGCCGCCGGCTTCGCCAATCGAATTCCGTGCGGCGCGCTGCTGCTGGTCTCGGACCAGCCAATGATTCCGGAAGGGGTCAAGACCGAGGCCTCCGACGCCAAGGTCAGCTCGGCGTTCGTGCAGAACCACATCAACGTCGGCATCGAGGCGCTCAAGCTGATCCGCCGCAACGGCAAGTCGGTCCGGCACCTGAGGTTCGACGAGTGAGCCAGGCGACGGAACGGCCGGTGATCCGCGTCCGCCGCGCCGCCCTGGGCGACGAGCAGGCGTTGGCCGCGGTGGGCGCGGCCAGCTTCCTGGAAACCTTCGCCGGGGTGCTGGAGGGCGCGGACATCCTGCGCCATTGCCAGGATCAGCATGCGGCGGCGCTGTACGCGCGCTGGCTGGCGGATCCGGAACTCCGGATCTGGCTGGCCGAACTCGAGCCCGGTGCGGCGCCGGTGGGCTATCTGGTGCTGTCCCCGGCAAACCTGCCGGTGTCGGACCCGCAACCCGGCGATCGCGAGGTCAAGCGCATCTATCTGCTGCACCGCTTCCAGGGCCACGGCATCGGCGCGGCGTTGATGCGCGCGGCCATCGACGAGGCGACCGCGCTGGGCGCGCCGCGCCTGCTGCTGGGCGTATACGCGCACAACCACGCGGCGATCGCGTTCTATCGCAAGGCCGGCTATGTGCCGGTCGGCGAGCGCCGGTTCCAGGTCGGCGGACGCGAATACGACGACCAGCTGCTGGCGCTCGCACTGCCGGGCTGAATCCCGCGGCACGTCCACGGAACGCTGCGTGCGGCGGCCGATGCGCCGTCGCGCCGCCGCAGCGGTTAGCCTTGCCGGCGGACACGAATGGAGATTCCGAGATGAGCGACGCCCGCCGCGTGATCGAGTTCTGGCGCGATGCCGGCTACGAAAAATGGTTCGCCCGCGATGAAGCTTTCGACGATCGCTTCCACGACGAGTTCCGCGAACTGCACTTCCGCGCCGCGCGCCGCGAACTGGAAGGCTGGATGGACCAGGCCGAGGGTGCGCTGGCGCTGGTCCTGCTGCTGGATCAGTTTCCGCGCAATTGTTTTCGCGGCAGCGCGCACTCCTACGCGACCGACGGATTGGCGCGCCACTACGCGGCGCGCGCGGTCGATGCCGGTTTCGATGGAAGCGTGGAACCGGCACTGAGGATCTTCTTCTACATGCCGTTCGAACATTCCGAGGCGCTGGCCGATCAGCAGCGCTCGCTGGATCTGTTCAACGCCACCGGCGACGCCAACTACATCCGCTACGCGCAGCTGCACTACGACATCATCGCCCGCTTCGGCCGTTTCCCGCACCGCAATCAGGCGCTGGGACGCGGCTCCACGAACGAGGAAATCGCCTATCTGGCCGAGGGTGGTTTCAGCGGGTAGGGTGGCCGGGTTCCGTGGACGACGGCGGCTTTGCTCCCGGCCTGCCCCCATCCGCCCCCGTATCACGTACGGGGCAAGTTCTTCGGGCACCTTCCCCCGCACGCGAGGGAAGGATGTCGCCCACTTTTCTGGTTACCGGGGATAGCCAAAACATTCCCCTCCCCCGCCTGCGGGGGAGGATGGGTGGGGGCCGCATCCGGAGCACGTCGTTCCGCCGTGCATGCGCAACGGCGAATGCCCCCACCTTCCCCGCATGCGGGGAAGGAGAACGCGGGAAGTCCGGACCGGCTCGAATCCCCACGCGCACGGCAAAAAAAAACGGCGCCTTCCGGCGCCGTTTCCTCTTTCGATGATGATTGCTCAGTACTTGTTGATCGTACCGTCGACCTCATCGGCCCAGGCATTGATGCCGCCGGTGACGTTGTAGACCCGGGTGAAGCCGCGGGCGCGGAACTCCTCGGCAGCCTGCTGGCTGCGGCCGCCGCTGCGGCACAGGAATGCCAACGCGGTGTCCTTGGGCAGGTTTTCCAGATCCGCGCGACCGTTGCCGTCGAAGGTCTTGAACGGCACCGCGACCGCGGCCATGGCGCGCTCGTCGGCCGGACGCACGTCCACCAGCAGTACCTCGCCGGCGCGGACCTTGGCATCGGCCTCCATCGGCGACAGCGCCTGCACCGGCTTGGGTGCATTCGGGTTGTCGATGGCCAGGCCCTTGCCGCGGATGTCGTCGACCCAGTCGATGGTGATGCCGTCGGCGCGGCGCGCGCTACCCAGATCGAACTGCACGCGCACGCCGTTGGACTCGGCGGCGATGGCGTTGGCGTCGAACTGCGCCAGCTGGAAGTTGGGCTGGAACTGGGCGTTGATCGCCAGCGCCAGCGTGGCGCCCGGGCCGGCGTCGGCGACCGCGTTCTTCAGCATCTCGGCGGCGGCCGGGGTGATGGTGATCGCCGGCGGCGTGCGGTCCGGCGCGTCCAGGCCGAGCAGGCCGGCCAGTTCGCCGGAATTGGTCATCTGCTCGATGATGTCGCTGCCGCCGACCAGCTCGCCGTCGATGTACAGCTGCGGGATGGTCGGCCAATCGCCATAGGCCTTGATGCCTTCGCGGATTTCCTGGTCGGCCAGCACGTTGACGTGCGCGTAGTCCACGCCCAGCGCGCCCAGCGCGCCGACCGCCTTGGCGGAGAAACCGCACTGCGGCATGTTGGGCTGGCCCTTCATGAACAGCACCACGCGGTTGGACTGCAGGAGGGATTCGATACGGGCGCGCAGGGCGGGGTCGAGGGACATGGACGGCTACCGGAAGGCGGAAAGGGAATTTTACGCCCCATGGCATCATGGGGCATGACCCGCGCAAGAACACTGCATCGCGTCCCGCGCCGGCCCGGCTTGATATTGGGCCTGTTGGCGTTGTCGCAAGTGGCGGTCGCGGCGGTGTGGTGGCGCTGGGGATGGCGGGTCGGCCTGCCGGCGATGCTGCTGACCCACCTGACCGTGGTCTGGGCGACCCTGTACCCCCGCGCGACCCTGCTGTGCCCGGCGCTGTCCCGCCTGCCGACGACGCGGCGCGAGGTCTGGCTGACCATCGACGACGGGCCGTCCGCGGACACCGCGCCGATGCTGGATCTGCTGGAACGCCATGGTGCCCGGGCCACGTTCTTCCTGGTTGGCGAGCGGGCGCTGGCGCAGCCGGAACAGGTGCGGGACATCCTCCGCCGCGGACACGGCATCGGCAACCACAGCGCCAGCCATCCGGACACCCGTTTCTGGCGGCTCGGTCCGGCCGCGATGGAGGACGAGATCGGCCGCAACCAGTCGCTGCTGACGGTGGTGTCCGGTCAGACGCCGCGCTGGTTCCGCTCGGTGGTGGGGATGACCAATCCCTTCGTCGGGATGTCGCTCAAGCGCCATCGATTGGCTCGCGTCGCCTGGAGCGCGCGCGGGTTCGACGGCGTGGATTGCGATCCTGACCAGGTGCTGGCGCGACTGACGCGCGACATCGCGCCCGGCGCGATCGTGCTGCTGCACGAAGGCGCCGCGCACGGGCACAACGTCGAGATTCTCGCGCGCCTGCTGGAATGGCTGGCGCGGGAAGGCTATGCCACCGTGGTGCCGTCGGAACACCCTCCCGTGTAGAGCCGAGCTTGCTCGGCTGAATCCCGCCGAAGGCCCTGCGTCCCGGGCACAGCCGAGCAAGGCAGCCGAGCAAGCTCGGCTCTACGCGAATGGATCAGGCGTGGGCGAGCAGGCGATGCGCCACCGGCAGGGCCAGCCGGGTCCATTCGGCGTACATGGCCGCGGACGGATGCAGGCCGTCGTCGGCCAGCATCGCGGCTTCGGCGCCGCGCGCGCGGCTGGCCGCGGTGATATCGACGAAGGCCACGCCGCGTTGCGTGCAGGCCAGCCTTGCGGCCTCATTGTAGGCATCCAGTTCGCTGGCGATGCGGGCGGTGTCGCGGCCTTCCTTCACCGCGAAGGGGGTCACGCCCCAATCGGGAATCGACAGCACCAGCACCCGTTCCGGCCGGTTGCCGGCGAAACCGATCGCGCGCCACAGCAGCGCCGCGAACTGCACGCGGTATTCCTCGACGTCACGACCGCGGTACTGGTTGTTGACGCCGATCAGCAGGCTCACGAAATCATGCGTGCCCAGCGGCTCCTGCGCGGTGATCGCCGCGTCCAGTTCGTCGGTGCTCCAGCCAGTGGTGGCGATGATGCGCGGGTCCGCCAGCGGAATGCCTTCGTTGCGCAGCGCCTGCGCGAGCTGCACCGGCCAGCGCCCGTTTTCGGGCACCGATTCGCCGATGGTGTAGGAGTCGCCGAGCGCCAGGTAGCTCAATTCGGGCAGCAGGGCGGTGGTGTGTGGAGTGGCCATGGGAGCGCTCTTCAGCGTGAACGGAGCCATTCAAGAAGATCGTTCAAGGCATCTTCCTGGACTTCAAGAAGTACCTCGGCGATGCGGGGTTCACCCACGGAAGCCGCGATCAGCGACAGCGCGGATGCCCTCGTATCCTGCTCCTTCCCGTCCCGAAGATATACAAGGGCGGAACGGGCGAGGCCTTCCAACGCCGCACGATAAGCTTGGGCGAATTGCTCTGGAACTTCGTGTCCCCGGTTCGCGCGGGCAATCTCGATGCTGGCCGGGAGTCCAAAGAAACTGGGTGTGGCCCGTTCCGGGGCCTTGGCCAGAATCGCCTCCATCGCCACTACCGCAGCGAAGGATGCGGAATAGACATCGCCTTGATGGCAAAGCGCGCTCCAGAGAGTAAACCAGGGTTCGCTCTCGGCTTCCGGTTCGGTTGGAAAGTCATGGAGCTGCTGGAGGAGCGGAGGAATTCCCGCTGCACTCCCATAGGCATCGTGCAGCAGGTTCCAGTCGACTCCGGACATCACGCCATCAGGCCGCGGCGGGGCGGCGTCCCTTGATCGGCACCACCTTGGTGGCGGCCTCGGCGCGGCGATCCAGGGCGCGGCCGATGCGGACGAAGACTTCGCGCATCACCGCCGCCTCGGGCAGGAAGGTGACGCGGAAGTGGTTGCGATAGGGCACGTTGAAGCTCGAACCGGGCACCACCAGCACGCCTTCGGTTTCCAGCAGGTCCAGGGCGAAGGCGTGATCGTCGAATCCCTTGGCGGCATCGCCGACCACCGCCGGGAACGCGTACAGCGCCGCGTCCGGACGCACCAGTTCCAGGTGCTCGCTGGCGTCGCAGGCCTCGATGATCGCGCGGCGGGTCTCGTACAGGCGTCCGCCCGGCGAGCACAGCTCGGTGATGGTGTCCGGACCGTTGACCGCGGCTTCCACCGCGTACTGGCCGGGCACGTTGGCGCACAGGCGCAGCGCGCTCAGCAGATCCATCGCCTGCAGGTACTCGCGCACCCGTTCGATGCTGCCGGACACCACCGCCCAGCCGACCCGCCAGCCGCAGGCGCGGTGGACCTTGCTCAGGCCGCTGAAGGTGATGCAGGGATGATCGCCGGCCAGCGGCGCGACCGGCTCGAACCGCGCGCCGTCGTACAGCACCTGGTCGTAGATTTCATCGACCATCAACAGCAGCTTGTGCTTGGTCGCGATGGCGACGATCCGCTCCAGCAGCTCGCGTGGATAGATGGCGCCGGTCGGGTTGTTCGGGTTGATCAGCACGATCGCCTTGGTACGCGAGGAGATCAGCTGTTCGATTTCGCCGGGATCCGGCAGGAAGTCGTTTTCCGGCGTGCAGCGGTAATAGACCGGGCGGCCGTCGTTGAGGATGGTGGCGGCCGACCACAGCGGGTAGTCGGGCGACGGCACCAGCACTTCATCGCCCGGGTTGAGCAGCGCGCGCAGCGACACGTCGATCAGCTCGCTGACGCCGTTGCCCATGAACACGCGATCCGCGCTGGCATGCGGGGTGCCGCGCCGGGCATAGGCGGCGGCGACCGCTTCGCGCGCGGCCGGCAGGCCCTGCTGGTGGGTATACGGGTCGGTGTGGTCGATGTCGCCCACGATCGACTTCTGCAGATGCGCCGGGGCACGGAAACCGAAGGCGCCGGGGTTGCCGATGTTCAGCTTGATCAGCTTGCGTCCCTGGGCCTCCAGCTCGCGAGCTCGCCGAGCCAGCTCGCCACGGATTTCGTAACGGACTTCGGAGAGGCGCTCGCGCACGGGCAGCTGGAAGGGGGACGGGGCAGACATGGCAATGGTTTTGGGGAGTTGGACGGCCAGCTTAACGGAAATTTATGCAGCCGCGCGCCGCCCGGTTTAACAGGCGTCTAGAATCCCGCCATGCCCGCAAATCCCGCACACGCCCCCCTCGACCTCGCCTCCCTGCGCGCCATCGGCTGGCCCTGGCCTGGCGAACCGGAGGACCCTGCCTGGGCGGCCCTGCTGGCGGTCCACCCGGCGGCGCGGCCTGCCAGGGTGACCGAGCAGCACCGCTCGGGGTATGTCGTGGCCGACGGCCCGGACACCGCCATCAAGGCCGAATCCCTGCCCGAATGGCAGCGCCGCCCCGGCTTCCGCAAGGACGGGTCTCCCGCCCACGAGCGTCCGGCGGTTGGCGACTGGGTGCTGCTGGAAGGCAAGCGCATCGTCGCCCTGCTTCCGCGGCACACCGGCATCAAGCGCGGCGCGGCCGGCGAGCACTACCAGCAGCAGGTCATCGCCGCCAACGTGGATGCCGTCTTCATCGTTTCGGGCCTGGACGCGGACTTCAATCCGCGCCGGATCGAGCGCTACCTGCTGCTGGTCGGCAGCGGCGGGGCGCAGCCGGTGGTGGTGCTGACCAAGGCCGACCGCCATGAATACGCGAGCGATGCCATCGAAGCGCTGGCCGACGTGACCGCGCAGGACGTGCCGGTGTTCGCGCTCAACGCCAAGGATCCCGACGGCGTGGCGGTACTGGCGCCCTGGTTGCAGCCGGGCCATACGGTGGTGCTGGTCGGTTCCTCGGGCGCGGGCAAATCCACCCTCACCAACACCCTGCTGGGCGACGACCGGATGAAGACCGGCGAGGTCCGCGAGAGCGATTCGCGTGGTCGCCATACCACCACCCATCGCGCGCTGATGCCACTGCCGTCCGGCGCCTGCCTGATTGACACCCCCGGCATGCGCGAACTCAAGCCGACCGGCGAAGAGGATCTGGTCGAAGGGGGCTTCGCCGACATCGAGGCATTGGCCGAACAATGCCGCTTCCGCGATTGTTCGCACCAGCGTGAACCCGGTTGCGCGGTACGCGCGGCGATCGAGCGCGGCGAGCTGGACGAGGAACGCTTCCTCAATTACCTGAAACTGCGCGACGAAGTCGCCAGCGCGGCCGGCAAGCTGGCCACCCGGCTGGCGCAGAAGGCCGAAGCCCGCGTGCAGGTCAAGGCGCTCAACAAGCGCCTGGACGACAAGTACGGACGCCACTGATGCGCCGTCACCTCCCTTGTAGGAGCGACGTGAGTCGCGACGGCGACCCGGTTGGAAGCCTTCTGGATTTCGATCAAAAGCTCGCGACTCACGTCGCTCCTACAGGTTGCAGCCGGTATGCCGGACAGCTTGACCGCGAAGTGCCCATGCAGGACGCCAGGATGCGACCGACGCGCCATCTCCTCTCTTGTGGGAGCGACGTGAGTCGCGAAGGCGACTCGGTTGGAAGCCTTCTGGATTTCCGTCAAAAGCTCGCGACTCGCGTCGCTCCTACAGGGTGGGGCGGATGCGAGGCATCGGCATGGACACGATGAACCTGTCTGCCGACATCGCCCATCATGCCGCGCTGGACGCGCGCCTGGTCAAGGCGGTGCGCGGCATCAAGCTGCTGAGCCTGGCGAGTTGGCCGGCCGCGTTGCAGGCGCCGTTCCTGGAAGGAATGGAGCGCGGCAATCCGCGATTGCCGAAAGTCGAATACCCCAAGCTGGATTTCAGCGAGGCCCGCCGCGAACTGGAAGCGATCGCGCATGCCGCCGATCCGGCGCATCCGCTGGGTCGCTATCTGCGCGAATCGGTGGACAGCTGGTCGGTCGCCGCGCAGTTGCTGGAATGCCTGGGCACGCCCGCCGTGACCGCGCATTCGATCACCCTGTTCGGCACGCCCGAAGCGCCCTTGCCCGGCAACGGACCGACCACCCGCGACGCCGCCCGCCACTTCATTGCCATTGCCCAGGACATGGATCGCGAGTTGCTGGCGCCGGAAGAACAGATCCCGGTGTCGGCGACCGCGCTGCAACTCCAGTTGCAAGGCGACCTGGATGATTTCTTCGATGCGCGGGTGATCACGGTGGAGCTGGATCCGGATCTGATCGCCAAGGCGGCGGCCGGCGCCACCCGCATCCGCCTGCGCCATGGCGCCGCCTTCAGCGACTACGATCGCCGGCAGCTCCTGCAACACGAGGCGCTGGTGCATTCGCTGACCGCGCTCAACGGCCGCGAGCAGCCCTTGTTCCCGAGCCTGGCATTGTCGTCGCCGCGCATCACCGAGACCCAGGAAGGGCTGGCGACCTTCGCCGAGCAGATCACCGGCAGCATCGACATCGAACGGATGAAACGGATCAGCCTGCGCATCGAGGCGATCGCGATGACCCTGGCGGGTGCGGATTTCATCGAGGTGTACCGCTACTTCTGCGAGGCGGGCCAGAATCCGGCCGAGAGCTTCGCTTCGGCGCAACGCGTGTTCCGCGGCGTGCCCACCAGTGGCGGCGCGGCGTTCACCAAGGACACGGTCTACCTGCGCGGCCTGATTGCCGTGCACACCTTCTTCCGCCATTCCCTGCAGCGGGACCGCCTGCAACTGTGCCGGCGCCTGTTCGCCGGCAAGATGACGCTGGGGGACGTGGCCCTGTTCGAGCCATTGTTCGACGGCGGCGTGCTGGCGCCGCCACGCTGGCTGCCGACCTGGGTCAGCCGCGCCAACGGCCTGGCCGGCACGCTGGCGTTCTCGCTGTTCGCCAACCGCATCCGCATGGACCAGTTGACCGAAGTACCGGTGTGACGGTCAGCGCGCGGGGCGCTTGTAAGCCACGCAGTCGACCTCGACCTTGCAGTCCACCACCATCCGGTTCTCAACGCAGGCGCGCGCGGGCGGATGCTCGCCGAAGTAGTGCCGGAACACCTGGTTGAAGGCGGCGAAGTCGCGCGCGTCGTCCAGCCAGACGCCGCAGCGGACCACGTGTTCGGGGCCATAGCCGGCCTCGGCCAGGATTGCCAGCACGTTGCCGATGGCCACGTGCGATTGCTCGGTGACGGTGCCGCCGATCAGCTCGCCGTCGCGCATCGGCACCTGGCCGGACACGTACAGCCAGCCATCGGCCTCGACCGCGCGCGAGAACGGCATGTGCTGCCGGCCCTGGCCGATGCCGCCTTCGGCGCCATAGCGCTTGATGTCGCTCATGTGGATACCTCTCGGATTTCGGGAAGATTCTTCAGGCCGGTGCAAGGAAACGGCCGCTGCGCACCCGGGTGACCGCGCTGCCGTCGTAGGCCAGTTCGCCGTTCACCCACACCGCGTCGATGCCTTCGGCGGCGCGCATCGGATCGTGATAGTCGGCGGTATCGCGCACGCGTGCCGGATCGAACAGCACCAGGTCCGCGTGCCAGCCCTCGCGCAGCAGGCCGCGCCCGGGCAGGGCGAAGCGGCTGCCGGGCAGGCCGGTCATCTTGTGCACGGCTTCGTGCAGCGGGAACAGGCCCTCGTCGCGCGCGTAATGGCCGAGCACGCGCGGGAAGGTGCCCCACAGGCGCGGGTGCGGGCGCGGATCCCGCGGCAGGCCGTCGGATCCGATCATGGTCAGCGGATGGCGCAGGAACCGGCGCACGTCTTCCTCGTCCATGCAGAAATACACCGCGCCGGCCGGTTGCAGGCGGTTGGCGGCTTCATGCAGCGACACCCGCCAGTCGGCGGCGATCGCGGCCAGCATCCGTCCGCCCTGATCCGGATGCGGTTCGGACCAGGTAATCAGGATGTCGTAGGCGTCGGTGACCTGTTTCAGGTCCAGGGTGGAAGCGCTGGCCGCGTACGGATAGCAGTCGCAGGCCACGTCATGCTCGCCGGCGGCGTCATCCAGCCACGCCAGCACTTCGCGGCTGCGGCCCCAGTTGTCGATGCCGGCGCATTTCAGGTGCGACACCCGCACCGGGGCGCCGCTGTGGTGGCCGACCGCGCGCGCTTCGTCCAGTGCGGGCAGGATGCCGGCGAACTCGTCGCGCAGATGGGTGGCGTAGAGGCGATCGGCGGGCAGATCGCGGGTCAGTTCCAGCACCTCGCGCGCGGGCGCCGCGAACGCGGAGGCGTAGGCCAGCCCGGTGCTCAGGCCAAGCGCGCCCTCGGCGATCGCCGTGCGCAGTTGCGACCGCATCGCCGCGATCTCCTCGTCGCTGGCGGCGCGATCCAGCCGATCCATGTGGTTCTGGCGCAGCGAGGTGTGCCCCACCAGCGCGGCGACGTTCAGTGCCGGACGTGCGTCCTCCACCGCGCGCCGGTAGTCGGCGAAGCG
Organism: Pseudoxanthomonas sp. 22568; assembly: GCF_052044485.1. Lineage (NCBI taxonomy): Bacteria > Pseudomonadati > Pseudomonadota > Gammaproteobacteria > Lysobacterales > Lysobacteraceae > Pseudoxanthomonas > Pseudoxanthomonas sp. 22568. Next base: position 182,620 of record NZ_JBQENC010000005.1, on the reverse strand, counting down.
CGGATAGCGGAACTCGCCCGGCTCGCCGAGCAGGTTCATCGGGTCGGGTACCGCGTCGGCGGTGTTCACCGGACTGGCGCTGATGCCGCAGTTGCCGACCACGATCGTGGTGACGCCCTGCGACAGCTTGCTGGTCATGGCGGGATCGCGGATGACTTCCAGATCGTCGTGGGTATGCACGTCGATGAAGCCCGGGCTGACCGCCCGCCCGCGGGCGTCGACGACGCTCGCCGCGTCGCCGTCCAGGCGGCCCATCGCGGCGATGCGGCCGGCGCTGACGCCGATGTCGCCGCGCGTGCCGGCGGCACCGCTGCCATCCAGCAGCAGGGCATCGCGGATCAACAGGTCGTAACGCATCAATCCCCCAGCGGCAGGCGATTCTCGCCGCCGCGGTAGTTGTCCAGCGCGAACTTGATCCGGCGCAGCCGCTCGCGGCTGTCGTCGGCGATATGCAGCGCCAGGGTGGTGGCCAGCACGTCCACCGCCAGCATCATCGCGTAACGCGAGGCGGATGGCTTGAACACGAAGTCGGTTTCGTCGATGACGATCGGCAGCAGCCAGTCGGCGCGCTCGGCCAGCGCGGTGTCGGCGCGGGTGATCGCACCGACCTTCGCACCGTAGCCGCGCGCGATGTCCACCGCCGACAGGATTTCCGGGGTGATGCCGCTGACCGACAGCGCCACCACCATGTCCTCCGGGGTCAGGGTCGCGGCGACGACCTTCAGCGAGATCGCATCGCTGTAGGCGGCGATCGGGCGGCCGAAGCGGACCAGCCGGTTCTGCAGCTCCAGACCGAACACGGTCGAGCAGCCACCCATGCCGAACACGTAGATCATCCGCGCCGAGGCCAGCGCCTCGGCCAGCGACTGCACCACCTGTTCCTGCAATCCGCCGACGTTGCGGCGCAGGCAGCTCTCGATGTCGGCGCAGATCTGCGCGTACAGCGCCGAGCTGGGCGGGGTGTCCTGGTCGTCGAGGAAGCGCTTGCCGACCGCGCTGGCCTCGGCCAGGCGGGCGCGCAGTTCACGCACGTTGTCGCAGTCCAGCGCCTTGGCGAAGCGCGAGATCGCCGCCACGCTGACGCCCGCCTGTTCGGCCAGTTCGGCGATGCCGGACTGCGCGGCACCGTCGATGTCGGCCAGGATGGTGTCGGCGATCCGCCGCTCGACCGGGCTCAGCTCGTGCAGGCGCTGCTTGAGGTGGTAGACGATGTCGTACATGGCGGTCTCCGGCCGGTCGTCAGTGCAGTGCGGCGATGCCCAGCACCAGCAGCAGTGCGGTCACCGAAATGAGGGTTTCCAGCACGGTCCAGGTCTTGAAGGTCTGGGCCACGCTCATGTTGAAGTATTCCTTGACCAGCCAGAAGCCGCCGTCGTTGACGTGCGACAGCACCAGCGAGCCTGCCCCGGTGGCCAGTACCAGCAGCTCCGGATGCGGGTAGCCGGCGGCCAGCGCGACCGGCGCGACGATGCCGGCGGCGGTACTCATCGCCACCGTGGCCGAACCGGTCGCCACCCGCATCAGCGCGGCCACGGTCCAGCCCATCAGCAGCGGCGAGAGCTGGAACTCGTGCGACAGGCGCGTGATCTCCTGGGCCACGCCGGTCTTGACCAGGATGCCGTTGAGACCGCCGCCGGCGCCGACCAGCAGGGTGATGGCGGCGGTGGGCGCCAGGCATTCCTGCGAGAACTTCAGGATCTGCTCGCGGTTGAAGCCGCGCATCAGGCCCAGGGTGACGAAGCTGAGCAGGGTCGCCAGCAGCAGCGCCACCACCGAATGGCCGATGAAGCGCAGCACGTGGTTGGCGGCGCTGCCGGGTGCGGCCAGTTCGTCCGCCCAGCCGCCCAGCAGCATCAGGCCGACCGGCAGCAGCAGGGTCGCCAGGGTGATGCCGAAGCCGGGCAGTTCGGCGTCGGGGATCTCCCGTTGGCCCTGGTTGAGCAGCGCGGCTTCCATCGGGTTGTGTGCCGGCAGGGTGACATGGCGCGATACCAGCCGGGCGAAGATTGGTCCGGCCAGCGCGGCGGTCGGCAATCCGACAATCAGCGCATAGAACAGCGTGCGCCCGACGTCGGCCTGGTATTCGTGCACCGCCAGCATCGCGGCCGGGTGCGGCGGCACCAGACCGTGCACCACCGACAGGCCGGCGACCATCGGCAGGCCGACCAGCAGCAGCGGCACGCCGGTGCGGCGGGCGACGTTCAGCACGATCGGAATCAGCAGCACGAACCCGACCTCGAAGAAGATCGGCAGGCCGATGCAGAACGCGATCAGCATCATCGCCCAGTGCACGTGGCGGGTACCGAAGCGCCGGATCAGCGTGCGCGCGATGCGCTCGGCGCCGCCGGATTCGGCCATCAGCTTGCCCAGCATGGTGCCGAGGGCGACGATCAGCGCGATGTGGCCCAGGGTCTTGCCCACGCCCTGTTCGTAGGCCGGCACGATGTCCGGTGCCGGCATGCCGGCCAGCAACGCCAGCCCGAGCGAGACCACGGTGATCGAGATGAAGGGGTTGAGGCGGTAGCGCGCGATCAACACCACCAGGGCGACGATCGACAGCGTGGCGTACAGCAGCAACAGGTTTCCTGGCGTCATGCGTGCTGTTCCCGCCGATCAGAAGAAGGTTTCGACGGCGCCGACGACGCGATGCGCGTCGTCCACCACCAGCAGGTGGCGCCATTTGTCGAAGGTCAGGCAGGGATGGGAGATATCGAAGCACAGCAGATCGCCGACCTTGAGGTCGTCGCCGGCATTGAGCTGCAGGAACGCGTGCTGATCCATCATCGCGCCGATACGCCAGTGGGAAGGCGCGTCGGCGGGCGTGGCATGGCCGGGGCGATGATGCAGCACCGGTTGCGGGAAGCCGGCATCGAACGCGGCGTCGCGCTTGCCCAGGCCGATGATCGCGCGGTCCGGTTCCGGACGCGACTGCACGCAGGCCCACAGTCGCAGTGCCGGCAACAGGCCGCGCCCCATGCGCTGCGCGACCGGATTGGAGGCGTGGATGCGGCTGGCGGCGTCGCGATAGATGCCCACGTCGTGGGTCAGGTAGCAGCCCGGACGCAACACCACTTGCGCCTGCGGGTCCGACACCAGCGCCGCGAATTCTTCCGCGACCACGTCGAACCACGCCGAACCGGCGCCGGAAAGCAGCGCGGGCGACTCGCCGAATCCGCCGGCGGCGCGGATTGCCTGCCATTGCGCCAGCGTACGCCGCAGCAGCGCGCGCACGCCGGCCTCGTCCTTGACCACGCCCTCGTAGACTTCCACGCCGACCAGCGCCACCGCGTCCGGCCAGCGCGCGATCTCGTCCAGCACCGCGCGCGCCTGCGCCTCGTCGCGCACGCCGGTGCGTCCGCCTTCCGCGCCGACTTCCAGCAATACCCGGATGCGTTGTCCGCGTGCGCCGAAATGACGACCCAGCGCGGCGACGTTGTCGGCCGAATCCACCACGCAGGCGAACCAGAAGTCCGGATCGCTTGCCTGGAGATCGGCGATCACATCGAAGTTGCCCTTGCCGACGAGCTGGTTGGCGAGCAGGACCCGCCGCACGCCGTGCGCGTGGGCCGCCGCGGTCTGCGGCGCGGTCGCCAGGGTGATGCCCCACGCGCCGGCATCCAGCTGCATCCGGAACAGCGCCGGACTCATGGTGGTCTTGCCGTGCGGTGCGAGCCGGCAGCCATAGGCCTCGGTGAACTCGCGCATCCAGGCCAGGTTGTGGCGCAGGGCGGATTCGCTCAGTACCGCCACCGGCAGGCTGACCTGTTCCTCCAGGATCGACAGGGGCCGCGCCGCCAGCCCGGAAGGCGTCCAGGCATCACCGGCCGGCAAGCCTTTTCCGGCCAGCGGCGCGTCGGAATGAAAGTAATTTTCTCGCACGAACCGCCTCCCCTGTGCACGGCCACGTGACGTCGTGGCCGTCTATTGTGTAGCACAGGAAGGGTTGGATGAAAATTATTTTCTCGCGGTTCCGTGACCCGGAACCGGGCGCAGGGCCGGCGGGCGCGTCAGAAATCGAACTGGACGCGTCCGGCCAGCACGCCGGTGCGATCCAATGTTCTTCCGTTCACTTCATCACGGCGCCGGCTGTCGGTCCAGTCCAGCATCACCCGGAAGTGCTTCGGCGCATACCAGTTCACGCCCACCGTCCATGCGTCCGCCGACAGGTCGCGGCGGTTGAGCGGCCATTGCCTGCCCTCGATGTGGTCGTAGCGCGCCACCAGTTCCCAGGCGCCGCCGCGTCGCTGCGGCTTGAGCTGGACGAACCGTCCCGCCTTGGCATCGTAGGGGCGGGACTCGCCGGTGAGCAGCCAACTGGCTTGCAGATAACCGGCCTCGACCCGCCCGCGCTGCCGGCCGTCGTCGTAACGGGCGCCGCCGTATTCGGCCTGCCAGGACCAGGCGCCGTGCACGCCCGCCGCTTCCAGGCCGTACTTGTCCACTGAGACGTCGCGGCCGCTGCGGAAATCCACCAGCGACAGCCGGCTGTTGTCGCCGAAATAGCCCGCCACGCGCGGCTGCACGCGCAGCGCGGGCGCGCCATCGGCGCCGGGATGGTCGTAGCGCTCGTGCGCCAGCGCCGCGCCGAAGTGCAGCACCCGCCCGGCCTCGCGCCACGGCGCGTAGCCGGCACGCGCGCCCGCCGCGCGTCCCTTGGCCTGCCAGACGTCGATGCTCTCCAGGCTGTAGACGCTGCCGCTCCAGAACACGCCGTCGCGATGGCCGTTGACGCCCAGGCCCAACCGGTAGGACGGTGCCAGGGTCTGCGCCAGCCAGCTGCGTTCGACCGCCAGGATGTGGTTGGAACTGCCGCGGTCATCCAGCGTGTAGAACTGCTTGAACTGGCCGAGGGTCACGGTGGTGTTGCCGAAGCTGCGGGCCAGATAGGCGTCGCGCGCGACCGGCCGGTGGCCGGCGAAATCCGCTTCCAGCTTGTAGTCGACCACGTAGAACCGGCCGGAAATCGCCAACCATGCCGCACGCAGATCGTCACCGTCGCGCTCGGCGGTGCCGCGTGCGTCGTTGTCGAAGCACGCGAAGTCGTAATGCAACCGGCCGGTCGGCTTGAGGGTCAGTGCGTCCTCGGCTTCGGCGGCGGGCACGGTCGCCAGCATGAGCGGGGCCAGCATGAACGGAACCGCCAGCGGCACGCGTCGATTGGAAAATGGCATCCGCGCTCCCTCGGAACCGGTTTGGAAGGGGGCGAAGATAACAGCCCGACCACCGGCTCCAATAACGCATTGGTACTAGGGCACCAGCGCGCGGCGCGTGCCACACTGGCGGCCATGAGCCTGGCCCGGGTCCTTGTCGCCGATGATCATCCGCTGTTCCGCGCAGCGGTGCTGCATGCGCTGCGCGAGGAAATCGAAGTCGGCCAGACCCTGGAAGTGGCCAGCGTCTCGGCGCTGACCGAGGCGCTGGCCGTGCATCCGGACGTGGATCTGGTGCTGCTGGATCTGACCATGCCGGGCGCGCGCGGATTCTCGTCGCTGGTCTGGCTGCGCGGCGAGCGTCCGGATATTCCGGTCATCGTGATTTCCTCCAACGATCACCCGCGCGTGATTCGTCGCGCGCAGCAGTTCGGAGCCGCCGGTTTCATTCCCAAGTCCGCGCCGGCCGAGGCGATCCGCACCGCCGTCACCGCGGTGATGGGCGGCGATACCTGCTTCCCGCCACTGGCCGCTGAACGTTCCGAACGCGACGCCCAACTGGCCGCGCGCCTGGCACGCCTGACCCCGCAGCAGTTCCGGGTCCTGCTGTGCGTGGCCGATGGCCTGCTCAACAAGCAGATTGCCTACGAGCTTGGCCTGGCCGAGAACACGGTGAAGGTGCACGTCACCGCGATCCTGAAGAAACTCGAGTGCAACAGCCGCACGCAGGCGGCATTGCTGGTGAAGGCGCTGGAGCCGGAAGGCGATCCGGATCCGGCATCGGACACTTCCGGCGGCGCATCCTAGCGCCCGGCGAAATCAGAAATCCCATTGCACGCGGCCGGCCAGGGTGCCGGTATGGTCCAGCAGCTGATCCCGCGTGCGGTCCTGGCGGCGGCTGTCGATCCAGTCCAGCATCACCCGCACGTTGCGCCGCGGATACCAGTTGACGCCGACCGTCCAGGCGTCGGCCGCCAGCCGCTGCCGCCGGCCTTCGCCGTTGCCGCTGGCGGTGATGCGGTCGTAGCGCGCCATCAGTTCCCATGCGCCACCCGAGCCCTGCGGTTGCACCTGGCCGAAATGGCCGCCGCCGACGTCGTAGGGCCGGCGCTCGCCGGTGAGCATCCAGGTCGCCATCACGTAATGGGCGGCGATGCGATCACGCCGCAGATCGTCGTGGTAGCGGCCGCGTGCATATTCGGTCTGCCAGGACCATGCGCCATGCACGCCGGCCGCTTCCAGCCCGCGCTTGTCCACCCGCACGTCGCGTCCGTCGCGGTAGTCGGCCAGGACCAGCGCCGGCCGGCGGGAGAAATGGCCCGCGGTCCTGAGTGGCACCCGCAGCGGCGCGGAACCGCCGATGCCGGGATGATCGTGGTGCTCGCGCATCACCGAGCCGGCCAGGTGCAGCAGGTCGCCGTCATCGCGTGGAAACACCCGGCCCGTGCGTCCGCTGAAGCCGCGGCCCTTGATTTCCGGAACGTCGAAGCGGCCCAGGCTGCCGACGCCGACGCCCCAGAACCAGCCGGCGTGATGCCCTTCCCAGCCGATGCCGACGCGGTGCGGCGAAGCCAGCGTCTGGGTCAGGTAGCTGGATTCCACTGCGGGCCGGTGGTTGAAGCTGACCCGCTCGTCGAGCGCGAAGTATTGGCCCATCTGGCCCACGGTGAGTACGCCGCGGGCGGGCGAACCGAGCTCGCGGCTGAGCCACACATTGCGCAGCGCCCAGTGCGTGGGCGCGACATCCACCTCGGCGCGATAGCCGAACCCCTGCCACTTTCCGGTCACGCCGAGCCAGGCCAGGCGCAGGCCATCCCGGCCGCGCGAGGGAACACCGCGATCGTCGTTGTCGAAGCGCGCGAAGTCGTAGTAAATGCGGCCGGTGGGCCGGATCATCTCATCGGAGGCGCATGCCCCCGGGACGACCAGCAGGATGGCCGACAGCGCGAACAGCGGAACGGATGCCCGCAGGCATCCCGGGATGAAGTGATGCATCGAAAGCCCTCGCAGGAAACATGCGGAGGCATGTCAGCGCATCGGCGGGGCGGGAATCGCGCATTGACCTGCAATGAAAGCAAGCCGGGGATGACGGGAAACCGATCGAGCAAAGGATGTCAACGCGAGCGCTGGTAGAGATGGGTCATCAGCGAACGCAGCGCGGACGTGCGCGCCTGCTTGGACAGGAAGCCCCAATTCCGTTCCCGCGCCAGCGCCCGCAGTGCTTCGTCCTGCTCGGCGGTGAACAGGAGCACGGCCGGTTCGCGTTGCCAGCGACGCGCCAGTTGCCCGAACAATTCCGGGCCGGTGACGTCGTCGCCCAGCCGCACGTCCAGCAACAGCAGATCCGGCACGTTGTCGGCGCGTGCCGCCGCCAGGGCCTGCTCCACGCCGCCCGCCAGTTCCACCCGGCATCCCCAGCGTTCCAGCAGCAGGCGGGTCGCGCGAATCACCCGTGCGTCGTCGTCGATGCACCAGACCCGGCAACCGGCCAGCAGCGAATCGGTGGCTGCTTCTTCGGTCGCCGCCGATGCGTCTTCCGCGCCGGGCCCGTCTTCCGTGGCCGGTGTGGCGGCCGATACGCCGCGCGGCACGCGGATCGAGAACACGCTGCCGTGTCCCAGTCGCGAACGCAGGCCGATGCGATGGCCGAGCAGGCGCGCGATCCGATCCACGATCGCCAGGCCCAGGCCGGCTCCGCGCTCCTCGCCATCACCATCCAGGCGGCGGAATTCCTCGAAGATCTCCCGCTGCCGCGCCTCCGGAATGCCGGGGCCGGTGTCGTGGACCTCGATGCGCACCTGATCGCCCTGGCGACGGCAGCCCAGCACGATCCGCCCGCGCGGCGTGTAGCGGATGGCGTTGGACAGGAAGTTCTGCAGGATCCTGCGCAGCAGCGCTTCGTCGCTGCGCACCACCGTCGAAGTGGCGACCCGCTCCAGGCGCAGGCCGCGTGCCGCGGCGAGGATGCCGAATTCGCGCGCCAGCGTCGCCAGCAGCGGATCCAGGGCGAAGTCCCGCACGTGCGTTTCCAGCGCGCCGGATTCCAGTCGCGAGATGTCCAGCAGGCTGTTGAGGATGCCGTCCTGCGCGGCCAGCGCGTTGTCGATGTTCTCGGCGATGTCCCGCGCGCCGGCATCCGGCAGGCGCCCGCGCAGCGCCGACAGGAACATGCGCGCGGCGTTCAGCGGTTGCAGCAGGTCGTGCACCGCCGCGGCGACGAAGCGGGTCTTGGAGCGGTTGGCGTCCTCGGCCTCGCGCTTGGCGTCGGCCAGGTCGCGGGTGCGCTCGTCGATGCGGCGGCTGAGCGTATCGGCCAGCGAGCGCAGGTCGCGGGCGGCGTTCTTGTAGGCGGTGATGTCGGCGTAGCTGGTGACGAAACCGCCATCGGGAAGCGGATTGCCGCGGATCTCGATGACGCTGCCATCGCCGCGCTCGCGTTCGTGCATGTGCGGCTTGCCCGAGCGCAGGTGGTTGAGCCTGCGCTCGATGGCTTCGTCGATGGGGCCGGGACCGAGCAGGCCGCGATTGGCGTTGTAGCGGAACACGTCGGCGATCGGACGGCCGACCTGGATGAAGCCCGGCGGAAACCGGAACAGCTCGATGTAGCGCCGGTTCCAGGCCACGAGGTTGAGCTGGGCGTCGACCACGCAGACGCCTTGAGGCAGATGCTGCAGGCTGGGGCTTTCGCCATAGTCGGCGGCGTGCGCGGCCTGCACCAGCCCATCCTGGGCGCTGCGCAGTTCCTGCGCGTGGTGCTCGACCAGGCGTTCCAGCTCCACCCGGCTGCGCTCGCGCAGTTGCGCCAGCCGGCGCCGCTGCCACAGCACGAAGCCCAGCAGCGCCAGCACCAGCAGGCCGGCCGCCACCGCCGCGGCCATCGTGCGCGCGGCGGCGACGCTGTCGTGGGTGGAGCGCAGCAGGTTCAGTGTCCAGCCCTGCCGCGGCAGTGGCTGCGACACCCAGATCACGTCGCCCGCGTCGGGCAGGCGCACGCGATGCACCTGCTGGCCAAGATCCGCCGTGATCCGGTATTCCAGCGGCAAGCGCGGAATCTGCCCGTACTGGCGCGTGCGGGCGAGCCGTTCCCGGGCGGCCGGGGTCAGGGCGTGCAGTACGCGGTAGCGCCAGCCGGTGCGGCTGGAAAGGAAGATCACGCCATTGGCGTCGGTGACGAACACGATCTCGGGGGCTTCGGCCCAGGTTCGTTCCAGCGGCCGCAGCACCACCTTCACCACCACCACGCCGATCGGTCGTCCGGCTTCGTCGCGCACCGCTTCGGACAGGAAGTAGCCGGGCACGGCGGTGGTGACGCCCTCGGCATAGAACGTGCCGCTGCCTTCGCGCATGGCCTGCTGGAAGTAGGGGCGGAAGTGGTAGCGGTTGCCGACGTTGCTGGCGTCGGCCATGCGCCAGTTGCTGGCCGCCAGCGCCAGCCCATCCCGATCCAGCAGGGTGAGGGTGGACGTGGCCGCGGCGCCGTTGACGCGCTCTAGCTTGCGGCTGAGTCGCTCCGAATCGGCCGCATCGACGTTGCCGTGTGCCAGTGCCGCGCGGATGTCCGGATCCAGCGCCAGCACCGCCGGCAGCACCCGGTGGCGTTCGATCAGCGATTGCAGCGCGTCGCCGTGCAGGCGCAACTGCTCGCGCGCCTGCGCCGCATCGCCGAGCAGGCTGCGGCGCTCCAGCTGGCGCATCGCGACCAGGCTCAGCGTGGCGATGGCGATCGCCACGACGGCCAGCAGCAGGAACAGGCCGGTGCGACGGCGGGGCGTGCGGAAGAAAGGCATGGCGGGATGGTCACGCAGACCGGTCCGATGCACCAGACCCTGTTCAACCTTTCCCCGACCCTGCGGCGCCCGCCCAATCGCCTGCGCGCGGGACGGAAAATCCCGGCGAATCCGCGTGCCGGTGGCGGCTGGCGCCACGATTGCATGGCCGGCGGCGCGGCGACGCCTAATACCATTGGATTAGCTAGTACCAATGCGTTATCGGCACCGCGCGTTCGCGGACGTACAACAGCCACCGAAGCGAAAACCTTCGTCGAGGTGTCCCATGCACGTTTCCACCGAATCCGCTCCGGCCGGCGCCGGCCCCCGCCTGCCGCTCCACCGCCAGCTGTACGTGCAGGTGCTGGTGGCGATCGCGCTGGGCGCGCTGTTGGGTCACTTCGAGCCGGCCTTCGCCGAACAGCTCAAGCCGTTGGGCGATGCCTTCATCAAGCTGGTAAAGATGATCATCGCGCCGGTGATCTTCCTGACCATCGTCACCGGCGTGGCCGGCATGACCCACCTGAGCAAGGTGGGACGCGTGTTCGGCAAGGCGATGGTCTATTTCCTGTTCTTTTCCACCCTGGCGCTGGTGGTGGGCATGGTGGTCGCGCACGTGGTCCAGCCCGGCGCGGGCATGAACATCGACCCGGCCCAACTCGACGCCAAGGCGGTGCACGACTACGCCGAAAAGGCGCACGAGCTGACCCTGACCGGATTCCTGCTCGACATCATTCCCGGAACGCTGGTCGGCGCGTTCGTCTCCGGCAACATCCTGCAGGTGCTGCTGATCGCGGCGCTGTTCGGCATCGCGCTGGCGATGACCGGCGAGCGCGGCCGTCCGGTGCTGGACCTGCTGGAAGCCTTGACCGTGCCGGTGTTCAAGCTGGTGCACCTGCTGATGAAGGCCGCGCCGATCGGCGCGTTCGGCGCCATCGCCTTCACCATCGGCAAGTACGGCATCGAATCGCTGACGAACCTGGCCTGGCTGGTCGGCACCTTCTACGTCAGCTCGCTGCTGTTCGTGCTGGTGGTGCTGGGCACGGTGGCGCGCCTGTGCGGCTTCTCGGTGCTGCGGCTGGCGCGCTACCTGAAGGCCGAACTGCTGCTGGTGCTGGGCACGTCCTCGTCCGAATCGGCACTGCCTTCGCTGATGGAGAAGATGGAGAAGGCCGGCTGCGAAAAATCGGTGGTCGGCCTGGTGGTGCCCACCGGCTATTCGTTCAACCTGGACGGCACCAACATCTACATGACCCTGGCCGCGCTGTTCATCGCCCAGGCCACCAACACCGATCTGACCCTGGGCCAGCAGATCACGCTGCTGCTGGTGGCCATGCTCAGCTCCAAGGGCGCGGCGGGCGTGACCGGCGCCGGCTTCATCACCCTGGCGGCGACGCTGTCGGTGGTGCCGACCGTGCCGGTGGCCGGCATGGCGCTGATCCTGGGCGTGGATCGGTTCATGAGCGAGTGCCGCTCGCTGACCAACTTCATCGGAAATGCCGTCGCGACCGTGGTGGTTTCGCGCTGGGAAGGCGCGCTGGACCGGCAGAAGCTCGATCAGGCGCTGAGCGGCGGCGCGACGGGCGAGGACGTCCTGCTGGAATCCCCGTTGCCCGCCCACGCGGACTGAGACCACTCACCCTTGCCGTTTCCCATCCGATCCATGGCACCGGAAAGCCGGCAGACCCCGGCCGCAGGGGGTAGAATCGGGCCTCTTTCGTGCTATTGCCCAGACCGCCCGTAATGTCCAACGACGATTTCAAGCAGGCCGCCCTCGAATACCACCGCCTTTCGCCCCCCGGCAAGATCAAGGTCTCGCCGACCAAGCCGATGCTGACCCAGCGCGATCTGGCGCTGGCGTATTCGCCGGGCGTGGCCTATGCCTGCGAGGCCATCGTCGAGGATCCCAACGCCGCCAGCGAGATGACCGCGCGCGGCAACCTGGTCGCGGTGGTTTCCAACGGCACCGCGGTGCTGGGCCTGGGCAACATCGGCGCACTGGCCGGCAAGCCGGTGATGGAAGGCAAGGGCGTGCTGTTCCAGAAGTTCGCCGGCATCGACGTGTTCGACATCGAGATCGACGAGACCGATCCGGACAAGCTGGTCGACATCATCGCCAGCCTGGAGCCGACCTTCGGCGGCATCAACCTGGAAGACATCAAGGCGCCGGAATGCTTCATCGTCGAGCGCAAGCTGCGCGAGCGGATGAAGATTCCGGTCTTCCACGACGACCAGCACGGCACCGCGATCATCGTCGGCGCGGCGGTGGTCAACGCGCTGGAAGTGGTTGGCAAGAAGATCGAGGACGTCAAGCTGGCCACCAGCGGCGCCGGCGCGGCCGGCATCGCTTGCCTGGACATGCTGGTGGCGCTGGGCCTGAAGCCGGAGAACATCCTGGCCGTGGATCGCGACGGCGTGCTCTACACCGGCCGCCCGCACCTGGACCCGGACAAGGCGCGCTACGCCCGCGACACCGACAAGCGCACCCTGGCCGAAATCGTCGATGGCGCCGACCTCTTCCTGGGCCTGTCCGCTGCCAACGTGCTGAAGCCGGAAATGGTCGCGACCATGGCCGACAAGCCGATCATCCTGGCGCTGGCCAACCCCAATCCGGAAATCCTGCCGGAGCTGGCCCGGCAGGTCCGCCCGGACTGCATCATCGCCACCGGCCGCTCTGACTATCCGAACCAGGTCAACAACGCGGTCTGCTTCCCCTACATCTTCCGCGGCGCGCTGGACGTGGGCGCCACCGGCATCAACGAGGCCATGAAGCTGGCGTGCGTGCACGCGATCGCCGATCTGGCCCGGCGCGAAGCCTCGGACCTCGGCACCGCCTACGGCGACGACATTCCGTGCTTCGGTCCCGAATACCTGATCCCGCGTCCGTTCGATCCGCGCCTGCTGGTGGAACTGGCGCCGGCGGTGGCCAAGGCGGCGATGGATTCGGGCGTGGCGCTGCGGCCGATGGCCGACCTGCAGGCCTACCGCGAAAAGCTGGGCCAGTTCGTCTACCGCACCAGCCTGATGATGAAGCCGGTCTACGACCGCGCGCGCGCAGACCGCAAGCGCGTGGCCTACGCGGAGGGCGAGGAGGAGACGGTGCTGCGCGCGGTGCAGACGGTCATCGACGAAGGCCTGGCTTTCCCGATCCTGATCGGCCGCCCGGACGTCATCGACGCGCGCATCGAACGCCTGGGCCTGCGCATGCGCGCCGGCGTGGATTTCGAGTTGACCAACATCAACGACGATCCGCGCTTCAACGACTACTGGCAGTACTACCACGCGCTGACCGCGCGTCGCGGCGTCACCCCGGCCGCGGCCAAGAACCTGATGCGTTCGCGCCCGACCCTGATTGCCGCGGTGATGGTCGCGCGCGGCGAGGCCGACGCGATGGTCAGCGGCATCGTCGGCCGCTTCCACAAGAAGCTGGGCTACGTGCGCAGCGTGATTCCGCTGGACCCGGGCGTGCAGTCGACCTCGGCGATGACCGGCGTCATCAACAACCAGGGTGCGTACTTCTTCCTGGATACCCACGTGCAGGAAGATCCGACCGCCGAGCAGATCGCCGAGGCGACCCTGCAGGCAGCCTACCGCTTGAAGCTGTTCGGCATCGAACCGCGCATCGCGCTGTTGTCGCACTCCAACTTCGGCAGCCATGAAACCCGCGGTTCGACCAAGATGCGGCAGGTGCGCGAGCTGCTGCTCAAGCGCAAGCCCGACCTCAACGTCGACGGCGAAATGCAGGGCGACACCGCCTGGGACGAGGCGCTGCGCCAGCGCATCATGCCGGGCAGCACCCTGAGCGGGCGCGCCAACCTGTTCGTGCTGCCCAACCTGGACGCGGCCAACATCACCTACAACATGGTGCGCGTGGTCACCGACGGCGTCGCCATCGGCCCGATCCTGATGGGCATCTCCAAGCCGGTCCACATCCTGACCACCAGCGCCACGCCGCGCCGGGTGGTCAACATGACCGCCATCGCCGCGGTGGACGCGCAGATCCGCGCGCAACTGGAAGCGGAAAAGGCCAGCCTGGGTTGAAGTGGCTCACGGCCATCCCGCGAGGGCGGGATGGCCGGTTTGCGGGAATGCTTCGCCGTTGCTGCCACTGGCCCGGTGCAAAGAGGTTATGTCAGCGCTGCTTGTTCCTCCCCCTTTGAAAAGGGGGAATGAGGGGGATTCGCTTTTGGCGCCGAAAGCAAATCCCCCGTCGCCTGCTCCGCAGGCGCCCGCCCCCTTTTTCAAAGGGGGCTACTCCCAGCCGCAAGATTGCCTGGACCCCCGCTTCTGCCTCCCCCTTTGCAAAAGGGGGATTGAGGGGGATTTGCTTTCGGCGCCAAAAGCAAATCCCTCGTCACCTGCTTCGCAGGTGCCCGCCCCCTTTTAAAAAGGGGGCTATCCCAGCCGCAAGATTGCCTGGAAACCGCTTTTACCTCCCCCTTTGCAAAAGGGGGATTGAGGGGGATTTGCTTTCGGCGCCAAAAGCAAATCCCCCGTCACCTGCTTCGCAGGTGCCCGCCCCCTTTTAAAAAGGGGGCTATCCCAGCCGCAAGATTGCCTGGAAACCCGCTTTCACTCCCCCCTTTGAAAAAGGGGGACCAAGGGGGATTGACTTGCCATTCGGCGGTTGAGGAGCGCTTGCTCCTGGCGACCTCACGACCCGCCCAGGATGTCCCGCTGCAAGGCATCCAGATACGCATCGGCTTCCTCGGTGCTGGCGAAGATGCTGTCCATCGGCACCGCCTGCACGATCTCGATGACCTTGCGGATCTGCTCCTGCGGATGCACCAGCAGCAGCTTGCCCTCGTGCGGCGCCAGCGCCTTGCGTGCCTTCAGGATTGAACGCACGCCGGCGCTGCTGATGTATTCCAGATGCGCCAGATCCAGCACCAGCGCCTGCGGCCTGCCGGCGAGCAGTGCCTCCAGCTGGTCATCCAGCGCTTCATGGGTATGCGAATCCAGCCGGCCCGTCAGCACGATGTACTGGTTGCCGTTGACGGGTGGATAGATGTCGATGTCCAGACTCATGCGCGGTGTCCCTGAGCGCCCCCGGTAGGCCGGACAGTGTGACAGGCGGCGTCAGTCGCTGTCATCGCCCTGCAGGACCTTGCGCTGCATCGCGTCCAGATAGGCGTCGGCCTCGGCGGTGGAGCCGAAGATGTCGTTGAGCGGCACCGCCTTGACCACGTCGAACACCTTCTGGATTTGCGGCTGCGGATTGACCACCAGCACCTTGCCGCCATGCGCGGCCAGGGTCTTGCGGGCCTTGAAGATCGAACGGATGCCGGCGCTGCTGATGTATTCCAGTTGCGACAGATCCAGTACCAGCGAATGCAATTGCGTCGTCATCAACGGCGCCAGCGCTTCGTCCAGATCCTCGTAGGTATGGGTGTCCAGGCGGCCGGCCACCACGACGCGCTGGCTGCCCTGTCCGGGCGGCAGCAGGGTGATTTCGAGGCTCATGGTTCGCTCTCCGGTTGGGGAATGCGCAGGCTGACGCGCAGGACATTGCAGGCGTCGATGCGCTGATAGGTGATCCGGTGCGCCAGTTGCCGGATCAGGTAGACGCCGAGGCCGCCGATGGCGCGATCGCGGATGTCGGCGTCGATGTCGGGTTCCGGCGCGCTGAGCGGATCGAACGGCGCGCCGGTGTCGCGGAACTCCAGGTGCAGCAATCCGTCCTCGATGCTGATATCCACCGACAGCTCGTGCTGTGCGGCGCCGGTGGCCGGTTCGCCGCCGTAGTCGATGGCATTGCTGGCCAGTTCCTCGACGATCAGCCTTACGTCGTCGCGGATGGCCCGGGCCATGCCGTGGCGGTTGAGCACGGCCTCCAGCGAGGCGTTGAGATCTTCCACCCGGGCGTACTCGCCCGGCACGATCAGGCGTATCAGCATGTGGCTGCCTCCTCCACGCGTGGTTGAATCCGGTGATCCTGGCGCAGGCGCATGGCCAGCACCGTGATGTCGTCCGACTGCGGCGCCGGATGGGCGAAACCATGCACCCGCGCGATCACGTCCTCGCACTGCATCCGCGCGCTCTCGTCCGGGCGCAGCCCGTCGATCAGGCGCTCCAGGCCGAATGCCCGCTGCGCGGGATCGAAGGCCTCGGTGACGCCATCGGTGTAGGCCAGCAGGGTGGCGCCCGCCGGCAGCCGGCCCCGCCACAGCGGGAACTCCTGGCTGATCTCGAAGCCCAGCGGCGGGCCGGAGGCGACCGGCACCGTTTCGCAGGCGCCGTCGGCGTGCAGCAGCAGCGGGGCGTCGTGGCCCGCGCTGGCCAGCACGCACTGGCCACTGCGTGGGTCCACGCAACCAAACAGCACCGTGGCGAACATGCACGTGTCGTTGCCCTCGACCAGCCGGTGGGAGGCTTCCGCGAGGACCGAGGACGGCGAGTCGCCGGCGCGCGCGGCGACTTCCAGCACGGTGACCGTGCGTGCCATGAACAGCGCCGCCGGCACGCCCTTGTCGGAGACGTCGCCAATCGCGAACCACAGCCGGCCGTCGCCGCCTTCGATGAAGCTGTAGAAATCGCCGCCGACCGCCTTGGCCGGCTCCAGGAGCGCGAATACTTCCAGATGGCGATCATCGCGATCGATGACGCGTCCGGGCGGCAGCATGGCCAACTGGATGTCGCGCGCGATCGCCAGTTCGCTCTCCAGCTTCTGCCGGGCCGCGCCCATCTCCTCGATTTCCGCCAGCTGCCGCTGGATGGAGGTGCGCGCGTGTTCCAGCGTGCGCGCCATCAGGCCGACTTCGTCCTGGCGGCGGGTATAGGGCACCGGCCTGTCGTAATGGCCCTCGGCCAGGTACGCGGCCGAGGCCGTCAATTGTTCGACCGGCTGGCTGATGCGGCTGGCCAGTCGCCTGACCAGCAGCATGCACAACAACGCCAGTACCGCGCCGCCGGCCAGCAGCCAGCCCAGCGCCTGATCCAGGCGCGCCATGATCAGCGCATAGGACTGCGCCACCAGCAGGCTCCATCCGCTCTGGCCAATCGGCTCGACCACGGTGAAGCGCTTCTCGCCGGTCCGGGCATCGGTATGCATCAACTGCAGTGGCTGGTGCAGGCGCACGGCGTCGGCGGCCGGTTGCAGGTCCGGGCGTCCGGCGCGACGGATGTGTTGTTCCAGGGTGAGGTTGTCTTCCACCCCGACATCGGGATTCGCGGCCAGGGTGCCGGCCGGCGCGACCAGCGAGACCCGCCAGCCGGGCAGGTTGGCCAGGCTCTCGAAGTTGCCGGTCAGCTCGGACAGCGGGATGTCCAGGCTGACCATGCCGCGGGTCGTCACGCCACGGCCCTGCGGACGCAGCGGACGGTTGTAGGTGACCATCCAGACGTCGCCCGCGGTGCGGTTGAGGTAGGGTTCGGACCACCAGCCGCCGGGCGCGGACACGGTCCGCCGGTACCAGCCCTGCGCGCGGTAGTCGTAGCCGTCGGCGATGAAATCGCGATCCCGGCCGTTGGCGCTGATGTAACGCGCGAATCCGGCCTGGCCGGGCTGTTCCGGCTCGACCACCAGCAGGCCGCCGACGCTGCCGGGCGTGGCGCGCACCATCGCCCGCAGGGTGGTGGTGAGTTCGGCCGGATCCAGGTTGGAATTGGCCAGCAGGTCGGACAATCCGCTGGTGGTGATGACGACCGCGCGCAGGGCGGTGTCCAGCCGGTCCGCGGCCTCCTGGGTGCTGGCGATGGTGTCGCGGCGCGCATCTTCGATGATCAGCCGGCGCGCGAACCAGGCGATGCCGACCGCCAGCAGCAGGAGCACGGCGACGTTGATGACGCCCGACCACAGCGCGATGCGGGTGCGCAGGCTCCGGCGCCAATGCACCACGCCGGTTCGCTCCGGCGACAAAGCCCCGTCCTGCCGACTTCCCTTCATGCGGCACCCCGAATCCCTGCGATGTGTCCCCCCGCGCGGATGATACGTCGCCCGGGCACCCGGCGCGCAGCGCCAGAGGTCTCATTTTGGTGTGGTCAAACCGGCCAGGACAACGAAAAAATCACGAATCCATACGCCCGCGTAGCCAGATCGGGACAGGGGCGGTGCGCTACACTTCAAAGTCCTGAAAACGACAACGTCCGCGCGGTCCCGCGCGACAGATTGGGAGTGGTAATGAACTGGTTGAACGAGATGCTGCAGAGCGATCCGGATCCGTTGGAAACCCGCGAATGGATCGATTCGATGCAGGCGGTGATCGAGAAGAACGGCGCCCTGCGTGCACATCAGCTGCTGGAAGGCATGGTCGAAGTCACGCGCCGCGCGGGCGCCTACCTGCCGTTCTCGCCCACCACCGAGTACGTCAACACCATCGCGCCGCAGAACGAGGCCAAGTCGCCCGGCGACGCCGCGCTGGAATGGCGCATCCGCTCGATCATCCGGTGGAACGCAATGGCCACCGTGGTGCGCGCCAACCGCAAGCCCGGCGACCTCGGCGGCCACATCGCCAGCTTCGCTTCCGGCGCCACCCTTTATGACGTGGGCTTCAATCACTTCTGGCGCGCGCCCAGCGACAAGCATCCGGGCGACCTACTGTTCATCCAGGGTCACAGCTCGCCCGGCATCTACGCGCGCGCCTTCCTGGAAGGCCGCATCGACGAAGCGCAGCTGGACAACTTCCGCATGGAAGTCGACGGCCAGGGCATTTCCTCGTATCCGCATCCCTGGCTGATGCCGGACTTCTGGCAGACCCCGACCGTGTCGATGGGCCTGGGTCCGCTGGCGGCGATCTACCAAGCGCAGTTCATGAAGTACCTGGAGCACCGCGGCCTGATCGAGAAGTCCGATCGCAAGGTGTGGTGCTTCATCGGCGACGGCGAGTCGGACGAGCCGGAAACCCTGGGCGCGATCGCGCTGGCCGGCCGCGAGGGCCTGGACAACCTGATCTTCGTGGTCAACTGCAACCTGCAGCGCCTGGACGGCCCGGTGCGCGGCAACGGCAAGATCATCCAGGAGCTGGAAGGCGTGTTCCGCGGCGGCGGCTGGAACGTGATCAAGCTGCTGTGGGGCAGCTACTGGGATCCGCTCCTGGCGCGCGACACCGACGGCGTGCTGAAGAAGCTGATGATGGAAACCGTCGACGGCGAATACCAGAACTGCAAGGCTTTCGGCGGCGCGTACACGCGCGCGAATTTCTTCGGCAAGTATCCGGAGACCGCGGCGATGGTCGCCAATCTCTCCGACGACGACATCTGGCGCCTGAACCGCGGCGGCCACGATCCGCACAAGGTCTACGCCGCGTTCCACGAGGCGGTGAACACCCAGGGCATGCCGACCGTGATCCTGGCCAAGACGGTCAAGGGTTACGGCATGGGTTCGGCCGGCGAATCGCTCAACCCGACCCACCAGACCAAGAAGCTGGACGACGACGCCATCCGCACCTTCCGGGATCGCTTCAACATTCCGATCACCGACAAGCAGCTTGAGGAAGCCTCGCAGATCCCGTTCTACCATCCGGGCGAGGATTCGCCGGAAGTGCAGTACCTCAAGGAACGTCGCGCCGCGCTGGGCGGGTACCTGCCGCAGCGCCGCCGCAAGGCCGCCGAGTCGTTCGAGGCGCCCAAGCTGGAGACCTACGAGCGCCTGCTCAAGTCCACCGGCGAGCGCGAGATCTCCACCACCATGGCGTTCGTGCAGGCGCTGAACATCACCCTGCGCGACAAGCAGATCGGCCCGCGCATCGTGCCGATCGTGGCCGACGAGGCGCGTACCTTCGGCATGGAGGGCATGTTCCGCCAGATCGGCATCTACGCGCCGTTCGGCCAGAAGTACAAGCCGGTCGACGCCGACCAGCTGATGTACTACCGCGAGGATCAGAGCGGCCAGGTGCTGCAGCAGGGCATCAGCGAGCCGGGCGCGATCGCGTCGTGGATGGCGGCCGGCACCAGCTACTCGGTCAGCAACGTGCCGATGCTGCCGTTCTACATCTACTACTCGATGTTCGGCTTCCAGCGCGTGGGCGATCTCGCCTGGCAGGCGGCGGACATGCGCACCCGCGGCTTCCTGCTCGGCGGCACCGCCGGCCGCACCACCCTGAACGGTGAAGGCCTGCAGCACGAGGACGGCCACAGCCACCTGCTGGCCGGCGCGATTCCGAACTGCCGCAGCTACGACCCGACCTTCGGCTACGAAGTCGCGGTGATCCTGCAGCACGGCGTGCAGCGGATGATGCAGGAGCAGGTCGACGAGTACTACTACATCACCCTGATGAACGAGAACTACGCCCACCCGGACATGCCGGAAGGCGCGGCCGACGGCATCATCAAGGGCATGTACCTGTTGAAGGACGCGGGCAAGCCGAAGAAGGGCGAGCTGCGCGTGCAACTGCTCGGCAGCGGCACCATCCTGCGCGAGGCGATCGCGGCGGCGGAACTGCTGGACAAGGATTTCGGCGTCACCGCCGACATCTGGTCCTGCCCGAGCTTCAACGAGCTGCGTCGCGACGGTTTCGACGTCGAGCGCTGGAATCGCCTGAATCCGGAAGCCAAGGCGCCGCGCAAGGCCTACGTGACCGAGCAACTGGAAGGTCGCCAGGGCCCGGCCATCGCCGCCACCGACTACGTGCGCGGCTATGCCGACCAGATCCGCGCCTTCGTGCCGACGCAGTACACCGTGCTGGGCACCGACGGCTTCGGCCGCAGCGACACCCGCGCCAACCTGCGCCGCTTCTTCGAGGTCGACCGCTACTACATCGCCCATGCCGCGATCGCGGCGCTGGCGAAGGAAGGCAAGATGACCGGCAAGGACGTCGCCCGCGCGATCAAGCAGTACAAGATCGATGTGGAGAAGGCCAACCCGATCGGCGTCTGAACCGGCGGAGCGGCTTCATGAAAAAGGCGGCCCACGGGCCGCCTTTTTTCTTTTTCACGCCATCCATGAATCCCGGGTGCGCTTTCACAGGACGGGATGCAGCGCCGTGCTTTCGCAGGGAGGCTTCATCGTTCCCGCATGCCGTCCAGGCCGTACGGCATTCGCCGGGTGCAAAACGAAAAACAAACATCGTGCCGACGTGAACGCATGAACATCAGTAAAACGCCGACGCGCCGGTTCCGGCATGGGACTTCAAATGGTGGGAACTTGCACAGGCAACATCGGTCAACCGGCATCCTGTCCGCGCGTTGAAGCGGATGACCACCATCGCTCCGAAGGCAGCAGATCGCGTGAGATTCACTTATCCCGATGAATCCGCCTCACGCGTCATCGCCGCGGCCACCGCTGCCGCCATCCTGCTGCTGATTGGCAAGCTGCTGCTGCGAGGACCCATGTTGCCCACCGCGCGCGACGATGATTCGCTGCGGGTGGTCTATCTGGAACGGCCGCGCTGGTCGCCCGTCACGCCTCCTCCGGCCGATGTTCGCCGATCGCCCGATGCCGCCACGACGCCATCATCGGACACAGTCGCGTCGCCCCGCACGGCTGAGCCGGCGAGCGTGGTGCGGCCGGAAGCTAGGCGTACCGCGCCACCCGCTCCCAAGGAAAACCGGGTCGTCGATCGCCTGTACGACCGCGACACGGGCCGGGCCAGGCTGCCGCCACAGGCACGCATCGATCCGATGGCGAAGAACGAGCCTCCGGCCAATCCGCCGGGCCTGCCCAACGAACGCGAACTCAAGCGCGCGCGGGATCTGCTGTATCCGCCCAATCCCATCGAAACCGATCCCGACAGTCCGTTCGGTGGTACCTGGGCCAGCGACGGCACCCTCGGCCAGCAGGCCGCGCGCAAACTCGGCGATGGCCTGGCGGCGATCGGCAAGAAGATCTTCGGCGAAGAGCGGCAGACGGTACGGGCGCGGCCGCCGCCGGAGGTGGGTTTCAAACCGCAGGCCTACGAGCAGGCCTCGGACCTGGGACGCGCGGAAACCGGCAATGCCTACAAGGCGGCGCCCATCGCGCACGAGAAGGTGCCGGGCCTGTCGGGCGAAGCCAGCCGTCGCATCCGCACCGCATTGGAAGCGTTGCAGAAACGCGCCGCTTCGTGCGAGGCGGCGAAAGTGCAGAAACTGCTGGCTACCGCCCGTACCCACCTGACCGAACTGGAACAGGTCGAGTACGCACTGGCCCATGGTGCGGACCCGATCATGGCCCGGCAGATGCTGCCGCGCCGTGGCGACGCGGCCTACGACCAGGCGCGGCGCGCGCTGTGGTACGCGGAGAACCAGTTGGGTGCATGCCTGAAGTAGTTCGGCGCCCCGGCGTTGCACGGACAATCGTGGCGCCTGCGCGGTCAGGCTGGCATCGGCAGTCCGCGCCACCGTTCCCGGCGATGGCACACCCTTTGGCGATCAGGCGGAGGCATGCCCGGCAAGAAACCGGGTCATGTCGTCCAGTTCATCCTCGAGGGCGCGACGGAAGGCCGGGTCTTTCGCCGGAGAACGATCGGCATAGCCGAAGCTTGGCTGCAAGCGGCCATCCTTCGCGGCGACGTTGGCCCAACCGACCATCCGATCGCGCCACAGCAGCGGCAGCGCGTAGTAACCGAAACGACGCTTGGCCGCCGGCGTATAGGCTTCGAACTTGTACGTCCAGCCCCACAACAATTCGAAGCGGCGGCGATCCCAGGCAACCGGATCGAACGGGGCCAGCAGGCGCACCCGCTCGTCCGCCTGGAAACGCCGCGAGCGCGGATTCTCATCGCCCGGCCAGTACCAGGTGGTGCCGTCGAACGTGCCGCTGGCCAGTTGCGCGCGCGCCTGCCGCAGCGCGATCTGGATCTGCGCGGCCAGATGCGGGGCGCCGTAGCCCAGCAGCCGTGCCAGATAGGTCAGGCTGGCCGAAGGCAAGGGCGCGTACTTGCGCACGACCAGATCGAGCAGCGCGGTGGCGCGTTGGACGCGCGCCGCTTCGCTGTCGTCGGCGACCGGATGCTCGGCGGTGGCATAGATGCGGGTGCCGCTGTCGCGACGCTGCACGCGCAGCATGCCGCGGTAGTGCATGCCATCGAGCAGATGGGTGCTGGCGTTGCTGGTGCCGCCCCAGTAGTTGGTCACCCGGCCATGCGCGAACGCCTGTTCGACCTCGCGTGGATGCACGGCGCCACGTTCGCGCACGAACGCCAGTACGTCGGCCGCCTTGCGGCGCGTCTGCGCGTCCCAGGGACGTGACGACACCCGGGGATGCATCAGTGCCAGATGCTCGCGCGGCAGGAATCCGTAGTTGACCAGGCAATCCTCCTCGACCGGCAGTCGCGTGTAGCGGCGCTCGAGATCGCCCGCGCGGTAGTCCTTCACCCGATGGCGCAGGGTCAGGTCCTGCGCCCGCGCGGGGGCGCGGATCGGATCGGCCTGCACGAAGCCCAGGCGGCGGATGGCGGTCAGCAGCGTGGTCGGCGTGAACAGCGTGCGCGCCACCGCATGGCGGCGCAGATCGTCGAGGGTGGGCGAGGGGGGCATGGTGTGGATTAGAACACGACGCCCGTCGCCTTCGTTCGCGACTCGCCGCACGGCATCGAGTGCTGGCGATGACGCGCCGCGTCAACGGCGCGCCATCCACCACGTGGTGTTCCGGTTCACCGCCGTGGCGGTCGTCTGCCGGAAGGCGATGCAGTAGGCTTCAACCCATGGCGCGGCAGGCGTTGCATGGCCCGCTCGCATGGGCCGCCCGATTTCACAGGAGAGCATGATGGTGCGTACCGGGTTTCTGCTTGGGGTGTTGCTTGCCGCGATGCCGTTGCATGCCAACGAGCCCATCGCCACCGTCCGCGTGGCCTTCGATCGCGAAGGCATCACCGCCACCAATGCGCGCGGGTTGGCCGACATCGCCGCGAACCGCGCGGTGACGGCAGCGGATCCGGTGCGCATCGCCTCGATATCCAAGCTGGTCACCGCCATCGGAGTGATGCGGTTGGTCGAGGCCGGCCAACTGGATCTCGATGCCGACGTGTCGCGCTGGCTGGGATGGCAGCTGCGCAACCCGGCTTTCCCCGATACACCGATCACCCTGCGCCTGCTGCTCTCGCACCGCGCCGGCCTGACCGACGCGGCGGGCTACTACCAGGTGCCGTTGGGCGGCTTGTTGCAGGATGTATTGGCCGATCCGCGCGCCTGGGATCCGGTACACGCGCCGGGCACGTTTTTCCGCTACGCCAACCTGGATTTTCCGTTGGTCGCGTCGGTGATGGAAAAGGCCACGGGCGAGCGTTTCGACAGACTGATGCAGCGCCTGGTGCTGCAGCCGCTGGATATCGATGGATGCTTCAACTGGGCCAGTTGCAGTGACGCGACCGCCGCACGCGCCGTGGTGCTGTATGACGAGGGCCGCCAGCCGGTACGTGACGACAATCGCGGGCACCGGCCGGAATGCCCGGTGGTCCTTGCCGCTGATGGCAGCTGCGATCTGGCGCGATGGCGGGCCGGCGACAACGGCGCCTTGTTCTCGCCGCAGGGAGGCCTGCGGATCTCGGCGAACGGGCTGGCGAAAATCGGCCGCCTGCTGCTGTCCGAAGGCGAGGTGGACGGGGTCCGCCTGTTGCGTCCGGAATCGGTGCGTACCCTGGTGGAACCGCAGTGGCGTTATTCACCCGGTACCGGCCTGACGTCGGAAGAGGACGAAAGCGGGCAGGGCGGACGCGGCTTCTTCTGTCGCTACGGATTGGCGGTGCAGACCTTGGCGACGCCGCGCGAGGGATGCCACGACGATCCGTTCGGCGATGGCATCGAACGCTTCGGCCATTCCGGCTCGGCCTATGGCCTGCTGTCCGGCCTCTGGGTCGATCCGGTGACCGGCACGGGCGTGGCCTACTTCGTCACCGGCGTTCCCGAAGCGCGTACCGGTGGACGTTCGGCGTTCTCGGCCATCGAGGAACGCCTCGCCACCCCGTAGAGCGGAGCTTGCTCCGCTGCCTTGGACGTCCGGTCTAGCGCGAAACGACAGCCGGGCAAGCCCGGCTCTACACCCCGTAGAGCGGAGCTTGCTCCGCTACCCGGAGCATCCGGATTGGCGCGCAACAGCAGCCGGGCAAGCCCGGCGCTACCATTGCGCGATCAATTCCTTGAAGGGACGCGCGAGGCGCACGCCGTTGGCGTCGAAATCGCGAACGCGGCGGCCATCTACGGTGACCTGCTTCGGCGCGGAGCGGCCGGGCCAGTTGACCATGACGGGCAGGTCGGCGGGCAGTCCCTCGCCCAGCGAAACACGCAACTGTCCGCCTTCGCGGCGCGCGCGCATCTTCAGCGTGCCATGGGCCGTGGGCAGGCCATCGACCGACAGGCCTTCGCCCGCGACCCACTCCGGAGGCGTACCCGGCAGCAGCGACAGGTGATCGTCGGCCTCGTACATCAGCATGCCGAAAATCGAACGCGCGTATTCCGAACCAATCCAGGTGTGCGGCATGTCGCCCAGGTAGATCGCGTGGCGCAGATCCGAATAGACGACCTCCGCGATCACCTGCCACTCGGCGGGACGGCGATGGCGCACCAGATCCTGCAGCAGTTCGTTGGCTTCGGCCGGTTGTCCCAGGTGTACGTAGGTCAGCACGTTGCGCATTTCGTACGGTGTGTAGGCGTACAGCGCATCGGGCGTGCGCTTGCGCACGTCGGCCAGGTAGCGGGCGAAGGTACGCGCCAGCGCATCGGCCGGCATCAGGTCCTGCTGGCCGGTCGGATCCAGGCCGATCGAGACGCTGGTGGGATCGCTGTCGCCCAGATCGGCGGAAGCCGGAATGTAGTCGATGCCTTTCCATTTCATCGTCGCGCGCATCGACGCCGACATCGAATCGCGCAGCGCGGCGTACTGTTCGCGCGCCCATGCCGCCGTTTCCCGGTCGCCCCATTGCTCGGCCAGCCACGCCCCGTCGTGCCAGCCCTTCAGCGCCCAGTAGTCGTCCCAGTAGCTGTGGGTCGGCACCGGATAGCCTTCGTGGCTGATCGAGGGCGCGATGATGCCGTGGAAGCGTTCCGGCGCCTCGCGGTCGGCCAGGTAACCGGGCACCATCGTGCGTTCGCGCAGTTCCTGCAGGAAGCGCAGCGCGCGCTTCACTTCATCCTGGTAGTCGTGGACGCTGGCCGCGCCGCCGTCCAGCCGCGCGATTTCCGCGACCAGCCAGACGAACTGGCCCTGGCTGTCGTGCTCCAGATCCGATCCGAAGCCGGTGTTCACCGAACCGTCGTCGTTGAGGATCGGTGAGACCAGCCCGTTCGGATGCACCGCATGGCCCGCATACCACTGCAGGTAGTCGCGGGCGGTCCTGCCCATGCCCATGCGCAGCAGGATCGCCGCGGTGGCGGCGCCGTCGCGGATGAAGGAACGGTTGTAGTTGCGCGGGCCCGGCTGCATCGCGTGGCCGCTCTGGTTGATCAGCATGTAGGCGGCCTGCGCGCGCAGCATGTCCACCAGCGAGGCGTCCGGCAGGCTCAGGCCGATCCGGCCCAGGCGCGATTGCCATTGCTGCGCGAGCGTGTCGGCCAGCGTGTCGAAGGCGACGCCTGGATCGCCGCCGGCGGTCAACGCCGCCCGATCCAGCGTGGGCGCGTCGGGCCATTGCCGGGCCTGGGTGTCGAGGCGCGTGTTGCCCAGCGCGAACGCGATGACCACGTCGCGGTGCTCGCCGGGCCGCAGCTTCACCGGATATTGCAGGATCGCCGCGGCCAGGCCATCCGGGTCCTCCACGCTGCGCTGCGCGGGCACATTGCCATTCGCGGCGTGGTGGGTGATCTCGCCTTCTCCATGGGCGCCGAATGCGGATACGCCCGCGCCCGAGGGCGGCGTCAACGACTGGAACAGCCGTCGCCCGTTCACCCGCACCGCATCGTCTTCCACCGCGATGGCATGCAAGGGAGACAAGCCGCCGTTCTGCCATGGCGGACTGATCTGCATCGGCCGCGTCAGCAGCGAGAGTTGCCCGTCCACCGGCTGATCACCGGTGTTGCGCAGGCGATACCGGACCAGGGTGACCGGCGCGCCGTCCTGTTCGATCGCGATGGCCTCGCTGCGCAGCGACAGCCCCGGCTGCGGCGACCATTCCACCGCCGGCATCGGCATCCAGCCCTCGCGCAGGCTGTGGCGCAAATCCGCGTTGAACGCCGCCGCGGCGCGACCGCCGCGATCGCGCCAGACCGGCTGCACCAGCGGCGCGCCCTTGAACGCTTCCAGGTTGCCGTACTCGTCGAACACCGATTTCTGCAGGCCGGCCGGAATGCCGACCGTGGTCCAGTACACCTGCTGCTGTTTCAGCGACGACGGGAACAACTCGCCATGACGGCGCGTGGCGGCGATCTCGTAGCGCCGCATCGGCGTCATCAGCCGCTTGGGGCCGAGCAACTGCAGGCGATCCACGATCGCGCCGTCGCCGCCTTCGGTCACCAACCGCAGCGCGGTGGCCTCGTGGACCTCCGGTGCGGCGAGAAAGGAAGAAGTGCCTTCGACATTCGGATCCTCGGCCAACCGCGTCCAGCGCCCGTCGGTGCCGCGCGCCTCCAGCCGCGCGCGGCCGGGCGGGGTTTTCCAGGTGACTTCCAGGCCTGCCAGCGCCAGCGGGCGCGGCAGTTCGATTTCCAGCGGATTGCGCTTGTCCAGCACGCGCGCCGCGCCGCCGATCCACAGCGCGTCGGTATCGCCATCGCCCATGACGCCCCGCAGGCGTGGCGCGTGCGCCACCGGCTCGAACTCTCCCACCGAGACCCCCCAGTCGGCCGTGCGATCCGGTGCCACCAGCCGCAGATAGCGCGCCTGCACACTCGGGAACATCACGTACTCGATGCCGCCCTTGCCGCCGGTCACCCGCACCGCGTCCTGCCATTGCTGGCCATCGTTGGAGTAGCGGATCAGGTAGTGGGTGGCGAAGCCGCCTTCCCACCGGATGAGCACGCCGCCCACCGGCGTGGTGCGGCCCAGATCCACCTGAAACCAGTGGCCAGCCGAGAACGGCCCGCCCCAGTACGTCTTGGGATTGCCGTCGACGCCCATCGCCGGGGCCATGGCCGGATTGGTCGTGGAGGAACTGCTGGCCTTCCATTCGGCGCGCGGCGGCAGGGGCTGCTGGGCCTGCGCCAGCGGAAGCCCGAGCAGGGCGGTCAGGGCCAGTCCGTGGCGAAGGGTGAGGCGGGTGCGGCGGACAACGGTGGAACCGGACATCGCGAGCCCTCGAGCGTGGCGGGGAGGCCGCGGGACCCCGCGGATGCCCGGATACTAGTGATGTAAACGTTTACATGCGAGTTGCGGTGCGGCATCGCCCGGTCGCCGGTGCCGCTGGCCGTTCCCCACGGGCCGCCGCGTTGTTCCGATCGAAGCACCGGCCTGCGGGCGGTTCCTTCCCCGTCCGCACCAGGTGCGCCATCGCCACGACAGAGGCAGGTGCGCCATGAACGATTCGGACTTCATCCGCGCCATGCGGGCCACCCTGGGGCCGCTGGCGTTCCTTTCGCTGCAGCATCCCGCGCGCCACGCGGTTCCAACGGCCCCGACCAATGAGGAACGCATGCGCGCCTATCGCAACACCCTGCCGGTCCTGCCGGGCAACAATTACGGCTGGCGGTTCCGACAGGCGCGATAGCGTGGGTGCGGCAGCCTGAAACGCCCGCTCGCGCGGCGACCGGGCGGACGGGCGACCGCGGATGGGCGCGGTCGCCGGGCGGCCTTGACCTCAAGCGGGCTTGAGGGCGCACAGTGGCACTCCCCCCGATCCCGCCATGCCCATGATCCCGACCCTGCAGCACGCCTATCCCTACCTGCAACGGCTCGGTTATGCCGCCGCGCCGCCGCCCACGCTGGAGACCTTGCGCGAATTGCAGCAGCGGCACACCGCCGAGTTTCCCTTCGAGACGCTTTCGACCCTGCTGCGCCTGCCGGTGCCGCTGGACCTGCCGGCACTGGAACGCAAACTGCTGTTCGAAGGTCGCGGCGGCTACTGTTTCGAGCTCAACCGCCTGTTCCTGGCCCTGCTGCAACGGCTCGGCTTCGAGGCGCGCGGACTGACCGGGCGGGTGCTGATGGACGGCGCGGCCGACATCGTTCCCGCGCGCACCCACATGCTGGTGCTGGTGGAAATCGATGGCGAGTCGTGGATCACCGATGTCGGCTTCGGCGGCATGGTGCCCACCGCGCCGCTGCAACTGGAAAGCACCGAGGCGCAGTCCACGCCGCACGAGGTCTATCGGCTGGAATCCGGCGAAGGCCAGTACACCCTGCGCGCGCGGGTGGCCGGGGAGTGGCGGCCGCTGTACGCATTCGACCTGCAGCGACAGGCCGACATCGATTTCGTGGTGGGCAACTGGTACGTGTCCACCCATCCGGATTCGACGTTCCGCGATCAACTGCGGGTGGCGCGCACCGGCCCGGGCTGGCGCAAGGCCCTCAAGGGGGGCAGCTTCGCGATCCACCGGATGGGGGCCGCCAGCGAGCGCCATGCACTGGCCGATGCGGATGCGGTGATCCAGGTGCTGCATCGCGAGTTCGGCCTGCGCGTGCCGGCGCATCCCGATCTGCATGCGAAGATCGAACGGCTGCTGGCGCCGGCGGTGGCCGCGGCATGAACATCGGCCGCCGGCACAGGCGGCGATGACCTGGCACGGGATAAGCTCGGCGCCATCCTTCTTTCCGGGCGGTGCCGATGCGCGCGATCCACCTGTGCTGTGCCATGTTCGTCCTGTTGTCCTGCGCGTTGTCCTGCGCGGCACGCGCCGCCGAACCAGCGGCCATGCGGGAGTCCACCACGGCGACCGCCCCGGATCGCCGCATCGCCGTCACCATCGATGACCTGCCCTGGCAGCGCCTGGGCGAAAGGCCGGTGGCGGATTTGCCGGAATGGCATGCGCGATTGATGGCGCAACTGCGCAAGGCCGACGTGCCGGTCGTGGGTTTCGTCAACGAGGGCAAGCTGGAAGTGGGCGGCGTGATGCAGCCCGAACGCCTGCGGATGCTGCGCGACTGGCGCGACGCCGGCCATGAACTGGGCAACCACACCTTCGATCACGTGGATCTGCACGAAGTCGGTTTGCCCGCGTTCGAGGAGAACATCCTCAAGGGCGAACGCGTGCTGCGCCCGCTGCTGGCCGAACAGGGCAAGGTGCCGCGCTGGTTCCGCCATCCCTACCTGCGCGCGGGCCGCACGCCGGCCGGCCGCGCCGCGTTGACGGCGTTCCTTGGCACGCATGGTTATCGCGTCGCCCCGGTCACGGTCGACAACGGCGAATGGGTCTGGGCCTTTGCCTACGCCAACGTGGTGGCGCGAACCGCCAGCACCGATCGCGACGCCACACTCGAACGCCTGCGCAAGGGCTACGTGCCCTACATGCTCAACAAGCTCGACTACTACGAACAGCAGTCGCAGGCATTGCTGGGCTATGCATTGCCGCAGGTCTGGTTGATGCATGCCAACGAACTCAACGCGGTCGCGTTCGCCGGACTGATCGACGGCGCCCGTCGTCGCGGCTACACCTTCGTGACGCTGGAACAAGCCCTGCGCGATCCCGCCTACCGGCGCGGCGAGGAAGGCTATGACGGACGCTTCGGCCCGAGCTGGCTGCACCGCTGGGCGATGGCCGAAAAGAAACCGAAGACCTTCTACGCCGGCGAGCCTGCGGTGCCCAAGTGGGTGATGGATCTGGCGGGCGTGGACGGCGAATAGGCACGCCTTCGACCGGAATTCGCGCGGAGCCACGGCCGCCCCTGTACGGCCGTGCTCCGATCAGGCTGGCCCCCTGTCATCCGGCCTCCGCCGGACATCACGCCCCCGTTCCCCAACGGGATCGCACCAGCCTTGCTCCTCCCTGCGTCCCGCACCTCTCCATCCCCACGCCTGGAAATACGCAGGCTTCGTGCCATTGCAGGAAATTCCGCCTTTTCAAGGACATGCGACAAGCGGCGGTCAGCAGTGGAGGTGACGCCGACGCCGCGTCACGTCAGTTGTTGACCCGGCCCGACCGTGGACGGAAAGCGTGCCAACTGCGACGATTCGCCCCGGGGAGGCGCATGCACGGGGCATGCGGGGGACTGCCAGGGATTCGGAATCGGAATGCGCAAGCGGACTTGGGGTGGGTTGTTGTTGTGCCTGGTGCCGATGGCGGCGTGGGCGCAGGGGAGCGATGCGGGCACCAACGTGGATCTGGCGCCGTATCTGCGGCCGGATCAGTTCGAACGGATCAAGATCTCCCCCAGCGGGGACTACTACGCGGTCACCGTGCCGCTCGAGGATCGCACCGTGCTGGCGATCCTCCGGCGCTCGGATCGCGCGGTTACCGCCAAGATTGGTGGCGATCGCGATTCGGTGGTGGATGATTTCTGGTGGGCCAACAACGAACGCGTGGTCGTATCGATGGCCGAAAGGCTGGGCTCGCGCGACCAGCCGTCGGTGCTTGGCCAACTGCATGCGGTGAATGCCGACGGCAGCGGCGCGCGCCTGCTGGCCAGTCCGTTCGGTACCGGCGAGATCGGCAGCCGTACGGACACGCCCGGCCCGCCGCGCGCGGTCTTTCTCACCGACACCCTGCCGGATGACGAGCGCAACGTGCTGGTTGCCGCGATGCCGCTGACAACCGATCCCTACATCTCGATCGACCGGCTCGACATCTACACGCGACGACGAATCACGGTGGCGACCGCGCCGGTGCGGCGGGCGGATTTCACCACCGACCGGGCGGGCGTGGTCCGCTTCGCGCACGGCGCCGACGTGGACAACGCCAGCCGGCTCTACTATCGCGACGGGGATCGGGCCGAATGGCGCCTGATCAACGACGAGAACGAGACCGGGCACCGCGAGTTCCCGCTCGGATTCTCGGCCGACGGCCGCACCGCCTATCTGCAGGTGGAGCAGAAGAACGGCCCGGACGCGGTTGTCGCCTGGAATCCGGCCGACGGCACCTATACCGAGCTGTTGCGCGACCGCGTCGTGGACCCCTTCCGCACGCTCTACGACGTCGATGGACGAACCCCGATTGGCGTGTCCTATGTGCATGAGGGCGTCCGCAACGCCTTCTTCGACGAAAAGGGCAAGACCGCGCGGTTCTACCGCGCGCTGGAACGCGCGTTCCCGGGGCATGGCGTCCACATGACTTCGATCACCGCGGATGGCCGGCTGGCGCTGCTGTTCGTGTGGAGCGACCGCAACCACGGCGACTACTTCCTGTTCGACACCGTCGAGAAGAAGGCGGACCGGGTGTTCTCCACCCGCGAATGGTTTGATCCCGCGGTGGTCCTGCCCACCCGCCTGGTGCAGATGAAGGCGCGGGACGGCCTGCCGTTGCATGGCTACCTCACCCTGCCGCGCAACGCCGCGGCGCAGGCGCCGATGGTGCTGCTTCCGCATGGTGGCCCGTTCGGCATCTTCGACGAATGGGGATTCGACAGCGAGGCACAGATGCTCGCCGAGGCCGGTTATGCGGTCCTGCGGGTCAACTATCGCGGTTCCGGCAACTACGGACGCGCGCACGTGCAGGCCGGTGCGCGCGAGTGGGGTGGCCGGATGCAGGACGATCTCACCGACGCCACCCGTTGGGCGATCGAACAGCGCATCGCCGATCCCGCGCGCATCTGCATCTACGGCGGCAGCTATGGCGGCTACGCGGCGTTGATGGGCGCGGCCCGGGAACCGGACCTGTACCGCTGCGCGGTCGGCTACGTCGGCGTGTACGACCTGCGCCTGATGCACAGGCGCCAATCCAACCGCAGCCGTTCGGGCAAGACCTGGGCGGGCGAGTGGATGGGGCCGCCCGAAGGCCTGGCCGAGCGCTCGCCCACCACCCTGGCCGCGCGCATCAAGGCACCGGTGTTCCTCGCCGCCGGCGGGCGCGACGAGCGCGCGCCGCTCGCGCATTCCGAGCGCATGGAGAAAGCGTTGAAGCAGGCCGGCGTGCCGGTGGAAACCCTGTACTACAAGACCGAAGGCCACGGTTTCTATACCGAAGAGCACCGGCGTGAGTACTACACGCGCCTGCTGGCCTTCCTCTCGCGCCACCTGGGCGGCAAGACCGCGCGCTGAATCATCCGCGCCGGTCGCGACCCACCCAGCCGGCTGCCAGCACCAGCCACAGGCCGATCAGCGCGATGACGGCCTTCTGGCTGGCGCCCCTCGGCAGATCGCGGACCAGCACGTGTGTCCACAGCGCGAGGAAACACAGCACCGCCAGCCAGAACGAGGGCGCGAAGCGGTGCCGGAAGCCCGGATCGGCACGCCAGCGCCAGGCCTGCAACAGCATCGCCACGGTGACGCACAGGAACGCGGTCTGCGCCGCGAGTCCGTGCACCAGGCCCTGCAAGGTCAATGGACGTCCGGGAAAAGGCGTTTGCGCCAACGCCGTGACCGCCAGCGCGACGCCGGCCACCACGAACAGCAGCAACGGCGCCGCGCTGCGGGCCTGCGCCGCGCCGCTGCGGTACGCCGACACGCCCAGTCCAATCAATCCCGATGCCAGCAACAGGTATGCCGCCTGCAGCAGCGGACCGTGTGGACCGACCAGATAGAAACTCAGCGGCGTGCGTAGCCAGTCCAGATCCGGACGCAGGAATTGCAGCAGCGATGCCGTCGCCAGGAACACGAGGCACGCCACCTGTGTCGCGGTGGCGAGCCGGCGCGGCCAGGTGGGTGCGGTGACAGGGAGGGCGACGTCGTGGACGGGGTCGGAAGACATGGACCGTGATGTTAGCGATCCCGGCGGACGAGGGCGTCGGCGCATGCAAGAATGTGACCATCGCCACGACCGCCGCGCCACGATGGCTGCCGCGCCGTTCGACAGGAGCCCGTACCGGCATGACGCGCAAAACCTGGTTGGGTCTGGTCATTGGCCTGACTGCCCTGGCCCTGGCAGCCACGTTCTTCTTCGATCCCTTCGCACCCGCGGTGAAGCCGCGCGTCGGACCTGCACCGACGCCGCTGGGCTGGGCCGCGCAGCTCGAATTGATTGCCGGTGACGGCATCCGGGGTGATCGCGACGGCCCGCCGGCCGCCGCGCGCTTCGCCGATCCCTACGGAATCGCGATGGCGGGCGACGGCACCGTCTATGTGGCCGATGGCGGTGACAACAACCGCATCCGCCGGATCGGCCGCGACGGGCAGGTGGCGACCCTGGCCGGTTCGGGGGAGGGATTCCGCGACGGCGCGGGCACCGCGGCGGCGTTCCACACGCCGTCCGGACTGGCGCTGGATCGCGCCGGCAATCTGTATGTCGCCGACACCGGCAACCACGCCATCCGCCGGATCACGCCGCAGGGCATCGTCAGCACGCTGGCCGGCGACGGCACCGCCGGCCATCGCGACGGCGCGGCCGAGCAGGCGAGGTTCGACGGACCGACCGGCGTGGCGGTGGATGCGCGGGGACGGGTGTACGTCGCCGACACCTACAACGACCGCATCCGGGTGATCTCGCCTGACGGCCAGGTCACCACGCTGGCCGGTGGGGGGTATCCCGGCTTCGTCGACGGCGTGGGAGCGGCGGCGCGTTTCGACACGCCCACCGCGCTGGCGATCGATCGGCAGGGGGTGTTGTGGGTGGCCGATCTGCGCAACAACGCAATCCGCCATGTCACCGCCGATGGCGTGGTCGGCACCGCCAGGACCTGGTGGCCGGATGGATCCACCGGCATCGGCCGTCCGCTGGCGCTGGCGATCACCCGCGACGGCGTGTTGTATGTGTCGGAAATGAGCGGCGGCCGCATCCTCCAGATCGCCACCGACGGCCATGTCCGCGTGATCACCGGCCTGGCGCAGCAGGAGCGTCTCTCGCGCCCGGCTGGTCTGGCGCTGGATGGGCGCGGCGTGCTGCACGCCACCGATGCCACTGGCTACCGCGTACACCGCATCGTGCCGCGTACCGCCACGCCGCCGCCCCCGGTCGCCGGTCCCGCTCCGCACGCGCCGCTGCCGGACACGCAGGGACGCTGGCCGCTGCATCCGCAGGACGGCTGGCACGAAGTGGTCGGCACGCTGGGCGAAGTGCGCGGCAATTTCCGCAAGGAAAACCGCGACCACCTGCACAGCGGGCTGGACATCCGCGGCGACATCGGCCAGCCGGTGCTGGCGATCGCCGACGGCAAGGTCAGCAGCCCCTACGCCGCGTGGGGATATGGCGGGCAGGGCGAAGGAATGGGGCTGGACATGCTGGCCTACATCCACATGCGGGTGGGCCGGAGCGCGCGCGGGGAGGTGACCGATCCGCGCTTCCAGTTGCTGATGGACGAAGCCGGCCAGCCCGAACGCATCCGGGTCCGGCGCGGCACCCGCTTCCATGCCGGCGACGTGCTGGGCACCATCAATCCGATGGCGCATGTGCACCTGAGCGTCGGCGCCAGCGGTTACGAGCGCAACGCGATCGCACTGGGTTTCACCGGTTATGCCGATCACCAGCCACCGCGCATCGACGGCATCCACCTGCTCGATACCCTGGGCCAGCCGCTGGAGGAGAAGGAAGGCGGCCGGCTGATCGTGCCGCGCGAACTGTCCGGCGTGCAGATCGTGGCCGAAGCCTGGGATCAGGTCGATCGCAACCTGCCGCGCCGTCGGCTGGGGCTGTACGCGCTGGGCTATCAGCTGCTGGACGCCGAAGGCAGGCCCCTGCCCGGCCACGAGGCGCCGCGCATGAACATCGAGTTCAACCGCATGCCGCCGGATCCGGACGCGGTGATGCTCGCCTACGCGCCGGACAGCGGCATCACCGTGCACGGCAGCGCGGTCACCCGCTTCCAGTACGTGGTGACCAACCGGATCCGCGATGGCGTGGTGGAAGCCGGAGCGTGGCAACCCACGGAACTGCCCGCCGGCGAGTACCTGATCCGGATCACCGCGCTGGACTACAGCGGCAACGCCGCCGCCGCCAACCGCGATCTGCGGATCCTGCTGCGCTAGACCGATGTCTGCGCACAGCCGGCTCGTGCGCGCATAGAATGCCCGACCATGCCCAAGACGCCCCGCACCAACATCGTCGCGCTCCCGGTGTCCACCGCCAGCGCCCACCGGCTCGGCTACATCGGCCGGGTGCCGACCGCCAAGGCACGCGACGCCGATTCCTGGTTCACCCCGCCGGAGTACCTGGACTCGGTGCGCGCGGTGATGGGGGGCATCGATCTGGACCCCTTCACCTCGGAAACCGCCAACGAGATCGTCGGCGCGCGCCGGATTCTCACCGCCGAGCGTTCCGCGTTCGACGAAGATTGGAACGTCGGCCGGCGCGGACGGGTGTTCATGAACCCGCCCTACTCGGCGGGGCTGTGCGCGCGCGCCGTCAACCGTTTTGTCGATCAGCTGGAAGCCGGCCAGTTCGGCGAGGGCGTGGTGCTGGTCAACAACGCCACCGACACCCGCTGGTTCAACGTGCTGGTCGCGCGCTGCACGCGCATCTGCTTCACCCACCACCGCATCAGTTTCTGGAACGCGGACCGCAAGCACATCTCCGGCAACACGCGCGGGCAGGCGTTCTTCTATTTCGGCCGCAACGCGGACAAGTTCGCCCGCATCTTCAGCAAGCACGGCTTCGTGGTGCACCCGGTGGGCGAAACCGGGCCGGCCTGATTTTCCTGCTGTCCGCCCTGAAAACGGCGGACGCGGCCGGCAGGCCGCATGGCGTCGCTCAGGGACGCGCGGCCACGGCCGCCTTGTTCTCTCCGTCATCGCCCGAGATTTCCAGCAGGCGCAGCGGCTGGCCCTCGTGGCGGTATTCCAGCGCCGCCTGCACAGCGTCGATGGCGCGGACCTGCGCGCACAGACCGTCCGCGCGCACCTCAATGGCTTTCGTGCGCACTTCCAGCATCTGCTCCAGCTCCCGATCCATCTTGTCCGCGCGCGCTTCCAACTGCCCGGCGCGGCCGGTGAACACGCTCCACAATGCGCTGCGCCCGATCATCGAGGCCATCGATTCGGCCGCGTTCTCGATGTTCTCCTCGAACTTCTCGTCGAAGACTTCCTGATCCCAGCGACCGCGACCCAGGGTGCGATCGACATGGCCGATCGCCTCGCTGCGGAAATCGTCCACCTTGCGCGCCTTGCGCTTGCTGCCGGTCATCGCCTCGACCACGCCGGACAGCGCATCGAAGGTCACCTCGACCGAATCGCGGGCCAGCCCGGCCACTTCCGGCATCAGCCGGTAAGCCTGGTATTCCAGCTGGCGCAGGCGCTGCGCGTCGGCATCGCTGATCGTGCGCACCTTGCGGTCCACGCTCAGTTCGCCGTCGTGGAAGAACACCTCGCGCGGCGAACCCTCGTCACGGTACAGCCACACGCCGCCGGTATCGACCAGCACGTTGTACGGCGTGCTGATGCCGCATTGGCGGGAATCGACCTTGGGCCGCACCGGCTCCCCGGCGTGGGCCGCCAGCGGCAGCAGCGCGAGGACGGACAGGATGAGCGGCAACGGGCGCATGGCGGTATCCGGGTGGAACGATGGCGCAAGCTTCGCGGATGCGCGCCGGCGCGACCCGTGGGAAAAGTCATGGCGACCACCGTCACCCCGTCCTCCATGTGAAGCGGAGCCAGCCCCGGCCACGCCGTCCCCGGTGAGACACGCGGGAAACTCCGCCCGCGCCGCCGCGTGATGGGAGCGCGTATGCTGGCGCGATGGAAACCTATATCGCCCTGCTGCGCGCCGTGAATGTCGGTGGTACCGGCAAACTGCCGATGGCCGAACTGCGCGC
Source organism: Pseudoxanthomonas sp. 22568 (assembly GCF_052044485.1). Classification (NCBI taxonomy): domain Bacteria; kingdom Pseudomonadati; phylum Pseudomonadota; class Gammaproteobacteria; order Lysobacterales; family Lysobacteraceae; genus Pseudoxanthomonas; species Pseudoxanthomonas sp. 22568. The sequence goes on along the minus strand of NZ_JBQENC010000005.1, from coordinate 145,154 downwards.
CATGTGCGAGGACGCCGGTTTCCGCGACGTGCGCACCTACATCGCCAGCGGCAACGTGGTGTTCCGCAGCCCCAAGCGGGCCGCGGGGGTGAAGGCCGCACTGGAGGAACGCCTGGCCGCCTACGCCGGCAAGCCGGTCGGCGTGGTGCTGCGCCAGCATGCGGAACTCGTGCGCGCGCTGGAGGCGCAGCCGTTCACCACGGCGGCGCCCAACCGGGTGGTGGTGATCTTCCTGGATGAACCGCCGCCGGCCGATACGCTGGCCACACTGCGGCATCGGCGCGACGAACAGATCGCATTGGGCGAACGCGAGATCTACGTGCACTACGGCGACGGCATGGCCGACTCCCGCCTGGTCATTCCCGCCGCGCGGGCCGGTACCGCGCGCAACCTCAACACGGTCGCCAAGCTGATCGGGATGGCGGCGGAGTAGGGCGTCGTCGTTGGCCGAACCGATGGGCGGCCGGCGGCGCGGATCAGTCGATCGGCTTGAGCAGTTCCCGGATGTCCACCGACAGCGCGTTCGCCAGCCGTTCCAGGCCGTCGATGGAGATGTTGGTGACGCAGCGCTCCAACTGTGACACGTAGGTGCGATGGAATTCGCCGAGTTCAGCCAGTTCTTCCTGGCTCAGATTGCGCGCCTTGCGCAGTTTCTTCAGGTTCACGGAAATGCGTTCGCGCGCGGTAGTCGCGGAGCGCGGCGGGGACGACGGCTTGGCCATGTCTCAGACTCACCCGCTACCGTTTGACAATCTACAGAGCATTCATCTACCGTGTTTGAATCTCGTTTTTCGTCAACGGGAAAGCCGCTGGACGGGCACGGGATCACATCGACTGAACGCACAAGGAGGTTGCCCGTGCATCCGTATTCAAGAAGTGAAACCGCTCACCAGGAAAGCGTGGACGCGATACCCGCGGAGAGCGTCGCGTCCAACGAAAACTCACTGTCGCAATTGCTGCACCTGCTGCAGGGGGCGCACGAACCGGTCCTGGCCGACGTCGGCATCACCCGCTTCCCGCCGGCGCGGCTGGAGGCCCTGCACGGCAATGCCTCCCGCGAGGCCGAAACCTGCCTGGATCGGGCGCAGCTGATGCTCCACCTGATGGAGGGCGCGCTGGAAGGCGAGCACCCGCCCGAGCCGGCGCTGCTGCAGCGGGTGGCCCAGCAGATCGGCCGGACCCTGGCCGACCATCGCCGCTGGCGTGATCTGGCCGACAACGCGGCGTATTACCGCGACCATCCCGGCGTGAAGGCGCGGATCAGCGCGCAGCTGTAAGCCGCGCGATGGCGGAACTCAGCCCAGGCCGACCCGCTGCCGTTCCAGCCCCATGTCGTGCACCGGCCGCACTTCGATGCAGCCGAAGCGCGACCACGGAAACTCATGGGCGATCCGCACCGCCTCGTCCAGGTTGTCGGCTTCGATCAGATTGAAGCCGGCCAACACTTCCTTGGTCTCCGCGAACGGGCCGTCGGTGATGGCCGGCTGGCCGTTGCGGATGCGCAGCGAACGCGCGGTGCGGCCCGGCTCCAGCTGCTGGCTGGCAATCAGGGTGCCGGCCTGCTTCAGTTCGTCGGCGTGGCTCAGGCAGCCGCGCATCAGTTGGTCGTATTCGCCCGGAGGCAGGGTCTCCAGCAGGGCGTCATCGGTATAGACCAGCAACAGGTACTGCATGTCTTGCTCCAGTGAGGGGGACGGGTGCCGCCGCCGGAGCGCGCATGATGCCGCATCCGGGCGGGGCGGGCATCCTCCGGCCCAACCGTCGCAGCGGTCGAGACCGGCGCTGCCCGGAGTGCCCGCCCCCGGAAAAATTTTTTGAGGGGGCTGTCGATCCCGGCCCTTCACGCCCGTCGTACCCAGTAAGCAGCGATGCTCCGGCCTCCGGACGCCGCCCTTCCCATTCCCTCCGAAGGAGTACGACATGAAAGTGATTGTGTTCGTGAAAGCCGATGCCGATACCGAAGCCGGCGTGATGCCCACCCAGCAGCAACTGGAAGAAATGGGCCGTTTCAACGAGGAACTCGTCAACGCCGGGGTCATGCTGGCCGGCGAGGGACTGCGCCCGACCTCGCATGCCGCGCGCGTGCGCTTCGATGGCAAGCAGCGCACCGTCATCGACGGTCCGTTTGCCGAGACCAAGGAATTGGTTGCCGGCTTCTGGATCTGGCAGGTGCGTTCGCTGGAAGAAGCCATCGAGTGGCTCAAGCGCGCGCCCTTCGACGGCGGCGCCGAGGTCGAAATCCGTCCGATCTTCGAACTCGACGACTTCGGCGAAGCGCTCACGCCGGAATTGCGTGAGCAGGAAGAACGCCTGGCCGCGCGCATCGCCGGCGAGAAGTAACGCGTACCCGCATCCTCCCGCAACATCCCTGACAAGAAAAGGAATCCTCCCATGCGTCTCAAGCACTATCTCAGTTTCGATGGCGACTGCCGCCAGGCCCTGACCTGGTATGCCGGATTGCTGGGCGGCCAGGTGGCCGCGATGCAGAGCTTCGGCGAAACCCCCGGTTGCGGCGACCTGCCCGCCGCGCTCAAGGAGCGGATCCTGCATGGCCGCGTCGACGTCGGCGCGTTCAGCCTGATGGGAACCGACGCCACGCCCGATCATCCCTACCAGGGCGTCACCGGCGCCTACGTGGTGATCGATCTGGATGATCCGGAACAGGCCGAATCGCTGTACGCCGCGCTGTCCGAAGGCGCGCAGGTGGTCGAGATGCCGCTGCAGCAGACGTTCTGGGCGCGGCGCTATGGCAGCCTCGCCGATCGGCATGGCGTGCGCTGGATGATCAACTGCACCTGAGCCCCTGCAATTTCCTCCCGAAATCCATACGCCATACAACCAGGAAAATTCCGATGCCCACGCAAATCTTCGTCAACATCGCCGTATCCGACATGGCCCGCTCGAAAGCGTTCTACGAGGGCCTCGGCTACCACTTCAACCCGCAGTTCACCAACGAGCAGGGCGCCTGCCTGGTCATCAGCGACACCATCTACGTGATGCTGCTGACCCGGGAATTCTTCCAGGGCTTCACCGACAAGGCGCTGGCCGACCCGGGCACGCATGCCCAGGCCATCCTGTGCCTGTCCGCGGACGACCGCGCCGGTGTGGACAAGCTGGCCGACGCGGCCATCGCGTCGGGTGGTCGCCAGCCGCGCGAGCCGCAGGATCATGGCTTCATGTACCAGCGCTGCTTCGAGGATCCGGACGGCTACCTGTGGGAAGTCGTCTACATGGACATGGCCGCGATGCAGGAGCAGGAACAGGAAACGGAGCAGGTGTCATGAAACTGGTGGTGACCGCCTTCCTGAGCCTGGATGGCGTGGTGCAGGCGCCGGGCGGTCCGGACGAGGACCGCAGCGGCGGCTTCCGGCATGGTGGGTGGGCCGCGCCCTATTTCGACGAGGCGATGCTCACCCTGATCAACGGCGGCATGGCGAATCTCGATGCCCTGCTGCTGGGCCGGCGCACTTACGAGATATTCGCCGCCCACTGGCCGCATGTCGGCGACGAGGACCCGGTGGCCGCGCGCTTCAACCGCATCCCCAAATACGTCGCCACGCGCACGCTGGATACGTTGGCATGGCAGGGCAGCGAGCGGCTGGAAGCCGACGTGGCGGCGGATATCCGCCGGCTGAAGCGGCAGCGCGGCGCCGAACTGCAGGTGCACGGCAGCGGTGGGCTGGTGCAGACGCTGCTGCGCGAGGATCTGATCGACGAACTGCAGCTGTGGTGGTTCCCGGTGGTGCTGGGCGAGGGCAAGCGGCTGTTCGCCGACGGCGCGGTGCCGGCATCGCTGCGTCTGCAATCGCACCAAGCCTTCGATACCGGCGTGATCCGCCAGTGCTATCGCATGGAGGGCCGGCCGGAGTATGGCTACTTCGGCCTGGAGCAACCCTCGGCGGAAGAGCTCGAGCGCCAGCGGAAGATTGCCGCCGGCGAGGACTGAGCGAGGAACATTCCGGACCGGCACATCCCAGGAGCAACTCATGTCGCGGCTGCGTTTCCGTATTTCGATCTCGCTGGACGGCCATGTCGCCGGTCCGCAACAGAGCGTGCAGAACCCGCTGGGCATCGGCGGCGAACGCCTGCATCACTGGGCAACCGCGCTGGCGTCATGGCGCCGGGCGCACGGCATGGAAGGTGGCGACGTCAACGCCAGCACCACGGTCATGGAGGAATCGATGGCCGGCATCGGCGCCACGATCATGGGGCGCAACATGTTCGGCGGACATCCGGGCGGATGGAACGAGCGCACGCCCTGGAATGGCTGGTGGGGAGATGACCCGCCCTTCCACCATCCGGTATTCGTGCTGACCCGCCATCCGCGGCCACCGCTGGCGCTGGGCGACACGCGCTTCCACTTCGTCACCGAGGGCATCCATGCCGCTCTCGAACAGGCGCGCCGCGCCGCCGATGGCCGCGATGTCGCCCTGGCCGGAGGTGCGCAGGCGGCACGCCAGTACCTGTCGGCGGGCTTGGTCGATGAAATGGAGCTGCATCTGGTGCCGGTGCTGTTGGGCGGCGGCGAACGCCTGTTCGAACGGATCGGCGACGATCTGCACGGCCTGGCGCTGGTGCGCACGCTGGCCACGCCGACGGTCGTGCACCTGAAGTTCGAACGCCCGGACGGCGCGCGCGGTCCGGTGCGCTGAGCGGAGGGCGGACGCGATGAAGTATCTGTGCCTGGGCTACTTCGATCCGGAACGGATGGACGCCTGCCCGCGCGAACAGGTCGAACAGGCGATGCGGCAATGCGAGCCGCATCTGGAGGAGCTGTATGGCAGCGGGCAGGTCATCCTGGACGCCGGGCTGGGTCGGGAAATCCACAGCCTGCGCCGGGTCGGGGACGCGGTGCGGGTGGCCGAGGGACCGTTCGCGCCGGGCGAGGCACGCGTCGGCAGCGCGTTCCTCATCGAGGCCGACGACATCGACCATGCCGTGCGCATCGCGATGCTGCACCCCACCACGCGGCTGGACGAGGGCGAGGCCTGGGGATGGGGCATCGAGATCCGGCCGCTGCATTACTTCGAACTGGACGGCTGCTAGCAAAAACGGCCGACACGGCCGGCAGGGCGGCTTCCGGACGGCCGCGCCCAGGGAAGGCGAACCGCCCGCGGACCTGGACAAAAGGGGTGTGCCGATGAGGCGTCCGCCATTCAGCTTGCACGGTGCGCCGGGCGGTGGTCAGATCGCCGGCCATGGCCCCCCACGATCTGCACCGCACCCTCGACGCGCTCTGGCGAATGGAATCCCCGCGCCTGATTGCCCGCCTGACCCGCATGCTGGGCGACGTCGGCCTGGCCGAGGAGATGGCACAGGACGTGCTGGTGTCCGCGTTGGAACGCTGGCCGGCGTCGGGCGTGCCCGACAATCCCGCCGCCTGGCTGATGACCGCGGCCAAGCATCGCGCCATCGATCGCCTGCGCCAGCACCAACTGCACGCGCGCAAGCACGACGAACTGGCCTACGAGCTGGATGGGCAGGACATGCCCGGTCCTGACGACAGCGACCGGCTGGAAGACGACATCGGCGACGATCTGCTGCGCCTGGTGTTCATCGCCTGTCACCCGGTGCTCTCCACCGAGGCGCGGACGGCGCTGACCCTGCGCCTGCTGGGCGGCCTGTCCACCGATGAAATCGCGCGCGCATTCCTGCAGGCGGAGCCGACCATCGCCCAGCGCATCGTGCGCGCCAAGCGCACCCTGGCGCAGAAGCAGGTGCCGTTCGAGGTGCCGCGCCGGAGCGAACTGGCCGAGCGCCTGGATTCGGTGCTGGAAGTCGTCTACCTGATTTTCAACGAAGGCTACTCCGCCACCGCCGGCGATGACTGGATGCGCCCGGCGCTGTGCGAGGAGGCCCTGCGCCAGGGTCGCGTGCTGGCCGGACTGGTGCCGAACGAACCGGAAGTGCACGGCCTGCTCGCCCTGATGGAACTGCAGGCCTCGCGGGCCCGCGCGCGCACCGCGCCCGACGGCACGCCGATTCTATTGCTGGAACAGGATCGCGCGCGCTGGGATCGCCTGCAGATCCAGCGCGGCCTGCAGGCGCTGGAGCGCTCGGTGAAACTGGGTGGCGCGCAGCTGCCCTATACCCTCCAGGCCTCGATCGCCGCCTGCCACGCCCGCGCCGTGCGCGCCGATCAGACCGATTGGCCCCGCATTGCCGCCCTCTACGCGCAGCTGGCGGCGGTGATGCCGTCGCCGGTGGTGGAACTCAATCGCGCCGTGGCCCTGAGCCGCGCCGAGGGCGCGGCCGCGGCCTTGCTGCTGGTGGATGCACTGGGCGAGGAACCGCTGCTGCGCGAATACCCGCAGCTGCCCGCGGTCCGCGGTGACCTGCTCGAACAACTGGGTCGCCGCGGCGAAGCACGCGAAGCCTTCGAACGTGCCGCCGCCCTGACCCGCAACGCCCGCGAACGCGACCTGATGCTGGCGCGTGCGGCGGCGTGCCTGGATGCATGAAAAAACCTCTCCCGCGGACGGGAGAGGTTGAGGGCACTTCATCTTGGCGGCGGATCAGAACCGCTGCTGGTACTTCATGTAGATGAACCTGCCGATGTCGAAGTCGCCGTAGTACGGGAAGTCGCTGCTGCGGGCATTCGAGTTGGAGAACAGCAACGGTCCGCGGTGGTTGAACATGTTGTCCGCACCCAGAGAAACCGTCGCTTCCCACGGCAGGTTTACGCGCGCCTGGATGTCGTGGAACGTGTTGGCGCCAACGCGGCGGGCGGCACTTTTCTCGCCGTCGGCATAGCGGCCGGGATCGGTGCACGGCCGGTTGGGGACACAACTTTCCCGCATGCCGGAGTAATAGCGCGCGGTCCACGAAATGCCGAACTCGTTCTTCTGCCAATCGACACCCAGGTTGGAACGAAGCCGGAAGATGCCGGGGATGCCAACCGAACCGCTCATGATGTCGACTCCGTGGCGGTTCTGCTTCTGCTCGTCGTACTTGCTGACGTAGGAAGACTGCCAGTCGATGCTGAACTGTCCTGCGGCAAACTCGGGAAGCCGGTACTTGACGCCCAGGTCGTAGCCTTCCGTCTCCATGCGGCCCAGGTTGATGAGTCCGTACGTCATTCCGGTGATATGGCCGTCGCTCGGATCGCGCTGAACGGAGGAGCAGCGGGATGCATTTCCGAGGACATAGCAATCCCGAAGAATGCGATCAACGCTGTCGGAGATGATCATGTCCTTGAGCGAGTAGTTGTACCAGTCCAGCGAGATATCCAGGCCTTGCACCCAGCGCGGACTCCACACCACACCAACGGTCTTGCTGCGGGAGGTTTCCGGGCGCAGCTGCGCGTTCGGCATCCGGATGAACTGGTCCGGCGTCTGGCAGGGGTAGCTGGTGCAGGGAATCAGGCCCTGTCCCAACTGGACATAGCCCACGGGGACCCCGGCGGCATTGCAGGCGGCGTTGCCATTCACGGTGTCGGTGGCCTTGGTGCCGCAGGGATCGGTGTAGCGCTCGAAGCTGGTGGAGAAACCGCCATAAAGATTGCTGATGGAGGGAGCCCGGAAGCCTTCGGCGAACGTGCCGCGAACCAAGAGCTCGTCCAGTGGACGCCACGTGAACCCGTACTTGGCGTTGGTGGTGTCGCCAAAATTGCTGTAGTCGGAGTAACGCCCCGCGGCGTTGAACGTCAGCTCCTTGGCGCCCGGCAGGTCCGCAAGGATCGGAACATTCAGCTCCAGATAGACCTCATCCAGTTTGTAGGAACCTTCCGTGGTGGATCCGCCCAGGCCTGTGCTCTCACCCGACTGGGAGAACGCATCGGGGGCGAAGCGCCCTTCTTCCTTGCGATGTTCCACGCCGATCGCCAGGCCCACCTCGCCCGCAGGCAGGTCGAACAGGCCGCCCGCGAGGTTGGCGGTATAGCTGGTGGTGCGGGTCAGGCCGGTGTCGGTGTAGTGCGGCAGCAGGAAACGTTGCAGGTCCGCGTTGGCCAGCGATCCTTGGCCATCCACGCCGTGAGGGAGGAGGGGATTCCAGGGGCGGCAGGCGGTCAACGGGATGGGGCTGTTGGCGGAGCCGCATTGCGCGACGCCATCACCGTTGATGAATGACGGACCGAGCGCCTGCCGGGTAGCGATCAGGCTGGCGTCGCCATGCCCCGTCTTGGTCAGCGTGTTGCGGTTCCAGAGCGCGCCGATGTCCCAGTTCCATTGGCGGCCACCCATTTCGAAATTACCGTCGAGGCTGCCCGCGAAGCGGTAGGTTTCCAGTTCGCTCCTGGTCGTGCGGGGGACTTCCCAGAGGCGGCGGCGGAAGGTGACGTCCTGGCCGGGCGTCGGGTTGAACGCGCTGTCGCGGCTGAGAGGTGTTCCAAAGGCGGCGGATTGATAGGGATAGCCGGCGATCTGCTGATCGGCGGTCCGATGGTTGTAGAGCGCGTCCACGTTGAAGGTCACGCGGTCGTTGATGTCGTAGTACGCGCTGGCGAACACCGAACGGCGTTCGACGCCCGTCTGGAGGTACATCTGCTGGTTGGCGTTTGCGTTGTCCGAAGCGGTGTGCAACCGATAGTCGGCACGATTCGTCGGATCGCCGCCATCCTTCAACGTCCACCACTTTGCGGCAGCCGCAGGCGAGCACGGATCGCAGAACGAGCCGTTCTGGCTGATCGGACTCCAGCCATCACCCTTGTAGTCCGGGCCGGCGCTCCCCCATTTGCTGAACCAGCGATCTCCCGCCGATACGGGCTTCTGCTGATGGTATTCCACCGAGAGGGTGGTTCCACTGCGTTCGCCCTGGGTGCCGAGGCTGAAGGAATACTGATTGGTTCGGCTATCGCCGGCGCTATCCTGGCCCCAATAGGCATTCACTTCCAGGCCTTCAGTCTGTTTGCGCGTGATGACATTGACCACGCCCGCAATGGCATCGGATCCGTAGATCGCTGAAGCGCCATCCTTGAGCACATCGATACGCTCGATGGCCGCCATCGGAATCTGGCTGAGATCCTGAGACCCTCCCGTGGTGGCGCCAAGCCGCTTTCCATTGACCAGGATCAGCGTTCGCGTGGTACCGAGATGACGGATGTCGATATAGCTTCCACCGACGGCTTCACCCGCAGAAAGCGCGTTGGCGCGCGATATCGATGGGGAACCCGCGGAGGTAAGGTTCTGCAGGACGTCGGCGACAGACGTGAAGCCCTGCTTCTCGATATCCTGGCGACTGAGCGTCAGCACAGGTTGACGCGTTTCCATCTGCACGCCACGGATACGCGATCCGGTCACCTCGACCTTGTCGAGTGTCGAGACCTGGTCGGACGATTGCGCGAAGGCGGCGGGGGACAGGGCCAGCAGCACGGACGCCTGCAGAACGCCGAGCCGCAGGGCCGACGTGGACTTCTTGTACTTCATTTCGAATGCTCTCCTGGGAACGCTAAATAAGGCTAAAAAAACGCCTTCTTAACGTTACCGGCGGATGTGAGCGGAGACGTTGCTAGCTTTACGCAGTGGCTTTGCTCGAATTGCCTTCCTGCTGATCGCCGTGACGGCGATAGTCGGTGGCGGAGATGCCGAAGTGCGCGCGGAAGGCGCGCGAGAAGCTGCAGTTGTTCTCGAATCCGGACGCCTGGGCGATTTCGCCGATGGGTGCGCCCGTGCTGATCAGAAGATCCGCGGCATGGGCGAGGCGGATCCGCGATGCCGTCACCTGCGGCTGCTCCTCGTAGACGAAGGTGTAGGTGCGCGAAAAATAGCTGTGCGAGAAATTGACCAGGCGGGCGAGCTCGCGCATGGGGATGCGCCGGTGGTGATGTCCCTTCAGGTACAGGCGGGCGCGTTGCAAGCGCACGAACACCTGGTGGCGGTGGCCGCGGGTCCTGCCGGGGCAGCGTTGCGCGAAGCGCTGGAGGTCGCGCTGTACTTCGGCCATGAACGCCAGCAGTGGCCGGGTATCGCCGTGGCTGCCGGCCCCCATCAGCGCACGTGGGCAGGCACGCCGCCACAAACGCAGGAAGACCACGCGTTCGCGGCGATTCAATCGTCCGCGACCCGGATATACCCGCGAATCATCCGCCGGCCGCCGCGAGGGCGATCCGCCCGCCTCGAACGACATGCCCAGGCACAGCCCGGTCGAACTGGCCTGGACGGTGGGGCGCGACTCCCGGTCCAGGGCGATCCACTGGCCCGGCCTCAGCCGGAACCGTCCTTCGGCGGACTCTATCCAGGCTTCGCCCCGCACCTGTACCCACAACGAGAACCGGCGCGCCTGCAGGCCGAGATTGCCCTGGCGGGAAACGGCGAGACAGCGCGGCGGTGCATGCGGAGTGGTGGTTTCTCCGCAGCGCAGGGTCCGGCCACGATCGGCCCACAGCATCGTTGCTTCCATCTTGTTCATGCCTCCGGTCCGGCACGCCGAAAGGCGCGGTGATTGCGTCCGGCGGACTCCGGACGGATCGGCAGATTGGCCGGCGTGGCGGAGCGCTGGAATCGGAAAGCTCCGAGACCCTCGTCAGGACCGCAAGAAATGCAAAGCGAACGGGTGCTTTGGCTCAGCCGCTGGAGGAAGCCGTGAAAAGTGCGTGGCCGGAACGATTGCCCGGACCGGATGCATGCGACGTCTGGCGCTCCGATCTTTGGATGGACCGGGGTTTTTTCAGGGCGGATGGGGCAGGGCGCTGGCGTGATGGTGGTCTTGCAGGAGCGATGCCTCGAGGAACGCCACCCGCTCGCGTATCTCCTGTTCGCGTTGGCCGATCGCGCGGGCGTCCGCCGCGAATACATCGCCTTCCGGAACCGGTGCCACCAGCGCCAGCGCGCCTTCCATGCGGTGCAGCAGCTCGCGCCGGGCGACCAGTGCCGAGGCCGGCAAGCGATCCAGCCGCGCAAGGTCCTCGCGGCACGCCGCGACCAGGTCGGGAATCAGATCGCCATCGTCGCCGTCCGGAAGCACGTCCTGCGGTGCGGGCTGTGGTTCGAGCACGGACTGGGAGGCGGGCGACGGGCGCAGGTGGTGCGCCAGCTTGCCCGCCAATTGATCCAGTCGCACCGGCTTGGCGAGGAAATCGTCCGCGCCGGCCTCCAGGCAACGCCTGGCCTGCTCGGGCAGCGCGCTGGCCGAAAGCGCGATGACGGGCAGGTGGCGGCCGGACGGCTCGGCGGCGCGGATCCTGCGCGTCAGCGCCAGCCCGTCCAGGCCCGGCATGTGGCAATCGGTGATCAGCAGATCGATGCCACCTGCCGCGAGGACCGCCAGCGCGCGTTCGCCATCCTCCACCACGGTATGCGTGTAGCCGAGGCGATCCAGCTGGCGCGCGATCAGCGCCCGGTTGACCGGATGATCCTCCGCAACCAGGACATGCCGGTTCACCGGAAATGCTGGCGGGAGCGCGGGCGTCGGTTCACGGGCCGGCTGTTCGCCGAGGGCTTCCCGGCAAGCCTCGGCCACGGCGTGATGCAGCAGCGGATCGCCCGGCAGCGCGATGCAGGCGCGCCCCGGTCCTGCGGCGAGGGGCGCCTGCAGGTCGACGCGGACGCAGGGCGTTTCCGGTGCGCAACCGGCCGGACCGACGGCACAGGCATCGACGACCGCCAGATCGAAACCGACGGACGCCGGAAGGTCGGTGCCTTCGCCGCTCAGCACGTCGAAACCCAGTGCCGACAGCGAATGAAACAGGCCTTCGTTTCGCCACGGGTCGCGGCTGCGCAACCAGGCGCGTTTGCCCGCGAACGCCGCCACCGGCCGGAGCGGCTCGCTGACCGGCAGGCTCAGTTCGAACACCGCTTCCGTCCCGATGCCGGGTTCGCTGGCCAGGCGCAAATCGCCGTCCATCAGGGAGGCGATGCGGCGGCTGATCGCCAGGCCCAGTCCGGTGCCACCGAACCGGCGTGCTTCCGACCCTTCCGCCTGCACGAAGGGATGGAACAACTGGGCGAGATCGTCTTTCCCGATTCCGATGCCGGTATCGGTGATGGTGAAGCGGATGCGCTGGTATCCATCGGTTTCCCCGACGACCGACAGCCTCAGCGCGACATGGCCATCGTCGGTGAACTTGATGGCGTTGCTGACCAGGTTGCTGAGCACCTGCCGGATCCGCGTGGCATCGCCCAGCAGCGCGCCGGCCACCCGGTTTTCCTGGATCACGTGCAGGCGGACGTGCTTTTCCCTGGCGCGCGCGGTGAACAGGCCGGCGACGCTGTCGACCAGCGCGCGCGGATCGAAAGGCTGGCGGGCGATCGCCAGCCTGCCGGCCTCGATCCGCGAATAGTCGAGGATATCGTCGAGGATCTGTAGCATCGCCTTGGCCGAGTCGTCGGCCAGGCGAAGCATGTGCGCCTGCTCGCGGTTCATCGTCGTGCGTGCCAGCAGTTCAATCAGGCCCAGCACGCCTGCCATCGGCGTGCGGATTTCATGGCTCATCGAGGCCAGGAACGCCGCCTTGGTCGCCGCGGCCGATTCGGCGCGCGCCTTGGCGTCGTGCAGCGCCTGTTCCTGCGCATGCGCGGCGTCGATGTCAATCCAGTACCCGCTCCATTCCAGGGTTCCGTCGGGCAGTCTGCGCGGTTGTCCCGCCTCGGTTCGCACCCAATGCCAGCGATCCCCGAACCTCAGCCGGAGATCCAGCGTGGGCAGGGCACGCAGGGTGCGCGCGGTCTCCCGCAAGGCCGCCTTGAGGTGTTCGCGATCATCCGGATGCAGGCGGTCGTAGAGCTGGCGTTCGTCGGCGACCAGTTGTTCCGCCGAGAGGCCCAGCAGGTCCTGCACATTGCCGGCCGCATAGATGAAACGCCGCTCGCCCCGCGGCGAGAGCCGGAACTGGAAGACCGTCGCCGGAATGGCATCGGTGATGTCGGACAGGCGCTGCTCGGAAGAGCGCGCGCGTGCCTGCGCGGCACGGATCTCGCTGACATCCACGAGGGTCGCCAGCCGCCCGGCGGGTTCGTCGGCGTCGTAGAGGAATGCGTGCGACCACAGGATCACGTCGCGCGGCGCCGCGCCGGCCTCCGTCTCCGGCAGCCGCAGCTCGCCGTGTTCCGAGGCTTCGCGTCCGGGCAGCGCGCGATCGGCAATCCGCATGCCGGCCAGATCCGCGCCCGGGTCCGGCCGCGCGTCGTCGAGCCGGCGCCCCAGCAGTGAATCCCGCCCGCATCGGAACATCGCCTCGTAGGCCTGGTTGACCGCCAGGTACCGTCCATGCGCGTCCCTGGCGAAGATGGGATAGGGAATGGTTTCCAGCAATGCGCGCTGGAATGACAGCTGTGCTTCCAACGCTTGCTCCGCGCACACCCGGGCGCGGGTCAGGCGGTGCAGTCGGGCGTACGCCAGCATGACCGCGCCGATGATGACCAGGGCCATGGCGATGCCGCCCGCGACCCAGCCCCACGGCACCCCGTAGTGATAGGAACTGCTGAGCCAGCGTGCGCGGATGGCGCGCTTCTGCGCGGGTGCCATGTTGGCCAGCACGCGATCGAACAGCGGCAGCAGCGCCTGCAGGTCGCCGCGTGCGCCGAATGCGAGCTCCTGGTCGAGTTCCGCCGGTCCCACCACCCGCAGATCCGCGGCATAGTGATCGCGTATCAGCGAATCAATCGCGGGCAGGGTGCCGATGTAGGCATCGGCCTGTCGCTCGGACACCATCGCCAGGCCCGCCTCGTTGCTGGCAACCGGACGGAACGTGGTCCGCTGCAACTGGCTCTGCAGCCTGCCTATCAATCCGGCTTCGTCGCGGACCGCGACCACCCGCCCGTCGAGGTCGCGTGCGCCGGCGATGGCCGGACCATGCGTGGACGCCACGATCACTTCCGGGAAGTACTCGTATGGCCGGCTGAATGCGACATCGTCATGATGGAAATCGTCTGGCGTGCCGGCCGCGACCAGATCGATCTCGCCGGACTTGATCATCTGTTGCAGGTGATCCCAGTCGCGTGCCGGAATCGGCTGCAGGCGCAGGCCCAGCTGTTCGCCCAGATGGGCGAGATAGTCAGCGGCCAATCCATCGAAGCGGCCTTCACCGTCCATGAAGCTGTACGGGTACCTATCCACCTCGAATCCCACCCGCAGCGTCGGCAGCGCGCGCAGGCGTTCCAGTTCCCCGGCGCTCAGCGAGGCGTTGGCCGCGGCGCCGTCTTCGGCGGAATCGCCAAAGCCCCAGCGATCGCGCAGCCGGGCCAGTTCCGCTTCGTCGATGCTGGCGGCGGCCTTGTCCAGCAACGAGGCCAGGGGAGCCGCATCGACCCGCACCGCGGGCGAGAACGCCAGGGCCGGCAGGCCCGCCGATCCGGTCAGGTTGAGATCATCGGCCCGGCGACCGGCCAGCAGCGCCCGGGTGCGGGCCGCGGTGACGCCGATGTAGGCGTCGGCTTCGCCACGGGCCAGGCTGTCCAGGCATTGCAGGCCGGTATCGCAGTACTGCAGCACCGCGTGCGGATAGGCGCCCTGCAGGCGCACGATGGTGTCCTGGAAGCGGCGCTCGATGAGAATCCGCGCCCGCTCCAGATCCCGTTGATCGCGCGTGCGCGTGTCATTGCGACGAGTGACCAGCACGGGAGCGGCGCTCAGGTAGGTCCGCAGCAGGCGGACGTGGCCCTCGTCGCCACGGGTATGGGGCAGCGCGAGCAGCAGATCGAAAGGCGGTACCCGCCTGGCGGAGCGCGACGCGACGGCCTCCCAGTCGGTGAATGGATGGAAGGCGACCTGCAAGCCGGCGCGCGATGCAAGCAGGCGGACGTAGTCGATGCCCAATCCTTCCGGCTGGCCTCCCATCCAGGCTTCCAGCGGCATGTGATCGCCCGCGAATACGCCCACGCGCAACACCGGATGGGCGCGACGCCAGGCGATTTCCTCCTGGTCCAACGCCAGCGTCGTATGCGCGGCCGCATGGGCGACCACGATCAGTGACAGGCAGAGGGACCCGGCCAATGCCAGCATGCCGGACAGGCACGCACGCAGGCGGGAGGAAACACGGAAGGACATGACAGGCACGCGCAAAAGCGATGCGCGTCAGCCTAGGAGTGGTGCCCTGGCCTTCGAATCGGATTATTCCTAATGTCGCGACGCCCGCGGGCGTGCTTCATCTCTCAGACAGCGTTTTTGTACGGAGACACGGTCGTCCGTCAGGAGAGCATGCCCTTCTCGCGCGCGTAGGCGTAGATGTCGAAGTCGTTCTTCAACCCCAGCTTGGCCATCGCCTCCTGCTTCTGCGTGCTGATGGTCTTGACGCTCCGGTTGAGCTGGCGGGCGATCTCGGTCACCGACTTGCCCGATGCGAACAGGCGGATGACCTCGGTCTCGCGCGGCGAAAGCGGAACCGCTTGCGCGGACTTGCCGTTGCCGGCCTGGATCAGCAGGCGCTGGCTGGCCTTGCTGACGTAGATCTGCCCACGCATGACCGTCTGCACGGCCGTGGCCAGTTCGGTCATGGCGTCGGTCTTGTTGATCAGGCCACGCACGCCGATATCCAGGATCGATTGCAGGACGGCCGGGTTGGTGACCATGGTCAGCACGATCAGCGGCATCTCGGGCAGGCGGCGCTGCAGCAGTCCGATCAGGGACAAGCCGTCGGCTTCGTCCTCGTTGGGCATGCTGAAATCGGTAATCACCAGGTCGCAGGGATGCTGGGCGAGGATCTCCATCAGCGAACCGCTGGAACCGGCAACCGCGACGATCTCGTGGCCCGAGCGTTCGAGCAGCTGACGGACAGCGGCAACGATGATCGGGTGATCGTCGGCGAGCACGATCTTCAATGTCATGTGCCGTGGTCTCCCGGATTCTGGGCTGAAAGCAGTCACATTCTATATCGGGGCTTTGCCATTCCGCGAACCTATCGGATTCGCAAGCCACCGCCATCGCATATTTTGTGACTACGTCTGCGGAACGTGCGCTTTACGGCGGAATTATCGCTTGCGCACCGGCGAATCCGTGCCATTCCGGAATTTTTCAGACGATTCCGATGTTCGATGGCCTGTGACGGGAAGAACACTGCCAAAACGGTGGATCCGCGGTTGCCGACGGATATGCAGACAAGGGGCCAAGACGATGTCTGCAGTGGGCACGGAGTCCGCCGCTTCCATGTCCCAGACGGTAGCCAGAACATGCTGACTGAAAATCAGGAAAGTCTCGACGCCACGATCAGCCGCCTGACGCAGACGCAGGATGCGTCCTGTTCCCTGTCGGCGGTGCTTGAACCCCAGTTGAGCGATGACGAGTGGGCGCACATCGTGGTCAATCTCGGGGGAAGACTCGGTGCGCGCGCGCGCGGCCACAAATCCAGTGCCCGCTGTTTCGTCGAGGCGGTGCTGTGGATGGCGGGAAGCAACGATGCCTACTGGCGTTGCCTGCCCATCGAATACGGCGCCAACCACAGCGTCTACGTGCGCTTCTCGCGCTGGGTCAAGGCGGGACAATGGGACCCGGTGCTGGCCTGCCTGCCGGAAAGCGACGCCCGGCGGCAGGGCCTGGCCCGGATGGTCGCGACCCATCGTGCCTCGCTGCAACGCAAGCAGCGGTACGCCAACCATCAGGCTGCCTGATTCGACAGGTCGCGGGTGATCGGGTGGAACGCCTGTTCCACCCGAGCACAATCCGATGATGCATGGCGGGCGCGGGCGCCCGCCGTGAACTCAATGCTGTTCGCGGAAGTAGGCGACCACTTCGCCCTTGATCTTCAACGTCATCGGATTGCCGCGGCGATCCTTGGACTTGCCCACCGGCACCCGGATCCATCCTTCGCTGACGCAGTATTCCTCGACGTTGTCGCGTTCGACACCATTGAAGCGGATGCCCACGCCGCGGTCGATCATTTCCGCATCGTGGAAGGGGCTGCGCGGGTCGGAGGCCAGGCGGTCGGGGGGCGTTTCGGTGCTCATGGTGGTGGTTTCATGTGTCGCGGAAGGCGCATAGGATAAACGTCCGGGGGCCGCCTCCCAAGTTCCTGCCGCGGCCCGCGTCCTCGGTGACGAACCCCATGGTGGAGGCGAGGCAGGAATCCCGCGGATATCCAGGACATTTCCCATGACCCGACCCGACGAAGACGACTTCGACGCCGACGATGCGTTCTCCCGCTCCGGTGACGACGAGGACGAGGACATCGATCTGGGCGATCAGGAAGCCCTGATCTGGAACCTGCTGGTACTGATCAACCCGGGTGACGAGGAGACCGCGCTGCGCCAGTTCGCGGCCTGGCGCGAGCGCATGGCCGAGGCCGACAGCGACGACGATGGCCGGATGCTGTGGGCGCTGAAGGACGCGATCGACTGGACGTCGGGTTTCTATGTCGACTGGAAGGACAGCGAGTCGCTGATCGACAGCGTGAATGAACTGGCTGCGCGCTGGAACATCGACATCGACTGGGGCGGCGATCCCGGCGACGAAGACTTCCTCGATGGCGTGGACGTGCCGGGCCTGATGGCGGTGGCCTATGACCGCCTGCGCGAACATGGCTACACGCTCTGGAACTGGAACACCGACGGCGATGCGTATGCGGGCTGGATCGCGCTCAGCCGGGACGACGAGGGCATGCAGCAGCTGTGCGTGGCCCTGGGTATCGAACTGCGCCCCGGCAGCGACGCGTTCTGACCGGCTGACGACCACGATCAGCGCCGGGATTCGGCTTCATCTCCCAGCGCCATGCCGGCACCCAGGCCCATTCCCGCGCCGGCGCCACCCGCTCCGGCTCCGGCGTTACCCGTCTTGCCGCCACCCTGGCGTGGGTCGTCGCGCGCGCCCTCGTTCTTGCTGGCCTTGCCACCGCCGCCACCGGGACGCGCCGGGCCCTGGGGAGGAATGGCCAGGCCGGGCGGTATCGGATCCAGATCAAGGGCTTGGCGGATGAAATCGCGCAGCGACATCACCAGTTCATCGGTGCGTATCGGCCGGCCTTCCACCATGTCGGTGGCGGCGCGGGCGGCCAGCCGCACCTGTTCGTCGGTGCCCAGCAGGACGATGTCGGACAGCGCGGCCTCGACCGCGTCGCGAATCCTCCGCGAACGATCCGAACCGGTGCCGGCCTCGTCGTCACCGCCCTGGGCCTGCCGGATCCGAAGATCCCGCAGGTGCGTCGGGTCCACGGCCAGATGGCCGGTGAAGGAACCTCCCAGGGTCTTGTAGGCGGCGATGAGCGTGCGCAGCCGTTCGTTGATCTGGCGATTCTCGCGTTCCCGCCGTTGCTGGATGGTCTGCATGACC
Source organism: Pseudoxanthomonas sp. 22568 (assembly GCF_052044485.1). Taxonomy (NCBI): domain Bacteria; kingdom Pseudomonadati; phylum Pseudomonadota; class Gammaproteobacteria; order Lysobacterales; family Lysobacteraceae; genus Pseudoxanthomonas; species Pseudoxanthomonas sp. 22568. The sequence goes on along the minus strand of NZ_JBQENC010000005.1, from coordinate 127,022 downwards.
AACAGGCGGATACCGACGCCGATCAAGGTGATTACCGCCAGGCCGAGCAGCGTCGACAGCAATGTCTGCCACGAACTGAAGTCCAGACCACGCATGCGATGACCTCCGGTATCCGCCGCGTTCGCGGCGGGTGGAACGATAGCAGGCCGGATGCGTGCCGCACTCCGGACGATGATCAGCCGATGGCCAGCTTTCCCGCCGCCACCGCGATGAGCCCGCCGGACACGCCTTCGATCCAGCGGCGGCGACGTTCGTCGAGACCATTGCGCCAGCCGCCGGACGCCATGGCCAGGGCGAGCAGGGAATAGAACGCCGCGCACAGGCCGATGAAGATGGCCGACAGCGCAATGGCCTGCGGCGCCGCCGGAGTGGTGCTCGAGATGAACTGCGGCAGGATCGCGAAGTAGATCAGCATGCCTTTCGGATTGAGTGCGGCGGTCAGGAAACCGCGGCGGAATTCCGCCCTGTGCCCGTCGCCGCCGACCTGCAAACCACCCGGTCGCGTCGCCGACCGCAGCAGGCGCCAGGCCAGCCAGGCCAGGTAGGCGACGCCCGCCCAGCGAAGCATCGCGAACAGCGGCGGCGACGCGGCGATCAGGGCCGCCAGCCCGAGTGCCGCGAGCATCGAATGCACCAGGTATCCGGTGCAGACCCCGGTCGTTGCGCGCAATCCGGCACCGGCGCCGCCGCCCAGGGTCTGGGCGACGATGAACAGCATGTCCGGGCCGGGAGTGGCGATCAGCGGCAGCACGGTGGCCGAGAAGAGCAGCAGGGTGGTCGTGTCCATGGCCGATCATGCTAGGGACAGTGGCTTGCCACAGGGTTGCGAATATTCCAGAAATTTCGGCTAGATTGGCATTTAGTGCCAATAGATTCGAAAAATGGAGGTACATATGCCTTTCAAGCTGGACGAGCTGGATCGCCGCATCCTGCGCGCGCTGCAGGGGGACGGGCGCATGCAGAACACCGAACTGGCACAGGTTGTCGGCCTCTCGCCCTCGCCGTGCCTGCGCCGGGTACGGCTGCTGGAGCAGGCCGGCGTCATCGAACGCTACGTGGCGGTGGTCAATCCCGCCGCGGTGGGTTACCCGCAGACCCTGTTCACGCGGGTGTGGCTGACCGCGCAGGACGCGGACACCATCGACCGTTTCATCGCCGCGATGGAGCGGCTGCCGCAGGTGATGGAGTGCTACATCATGCTGGGCGAATGCGACGCCATGCTGCGGGTGGTGGTGGAGGACCTGGACGACTATCGCCGCTTCCAGACCCGCCACCTCACACGCGCCAACGGCATCCAGAACGTCAAGACGGATCTGCCCAGCCAGGTCGTGAAGCGCAGCCACGCCCTGCCAATCTGACGTCCACGGCCGCGTGATTCCTGGCCGTCATCGGGCCACCGTTCCGGAGGGCCCCAGGCGCACGAGGTCAATGGCGTCCGCCATCGCCTGGTAGCCGGCATCGTTGGGATGCAGGTGGTCGCCGCTGTCGTAGGCGGGCAGCAGGCGATCAGGCTGCGCGGGATCGCGCATTACTCGATCGAAATCCACCACAAGGTCGAACGCGCCCGATTCGCGGATCCAGGCATTGACGGCTTCGCGCTTGGCGATCGCCTCCGCGCTGGGCGGTGCGGGGAAGGTGGTGCCGCCGCGCGGCAGCAGGGTCGCGCCCCAGACTTTGATATCGCGCGCACGGGCGCGGGCGATGATCTGTTGCATGCCCTCGATGATCTGCGTGGCGCTGACCTTCTGATCCGGCGCTTCGAGCCGGTCCGAGGCGGAGATGTCGTTGCCACCCTGCAACAGCAGCATCCAGCGCACGCCCGGCTTGTCCAGCACATCGCGTTGCAGGCGCGACAGCGAACTCGGCCCGCGATAGGGCGCCACGCCGTCGTTGAGAATGCGATTGCCGGCGATGCCGGCGTTCACCACGGCGATGGACGCCAGCGCCGGATCACGTTGCAACCGTTGCGCGAGCCGATCGGGCCAGCGGGCATTGGCGTTTTCGCTGGAGCCCACGCCATCGGTGATCGAGTCGCCCAGCACGACGAAGGCGCGCGCGCCCGCTGGCGCGGCGACTTCCAGATCGGTCAGCAGGTAGCGGGTATCGTCGGGTTCGCCTTCCGGTTCGAACCGCGACCGCGAGGTGAGATCGCCCCGCGCCAGGTACACCGTCTGGTTGCCGACCTGGTGGACGGTGGGTGCGGCTGCGCCCTGAGGCAGGTAAAGACTGATGGCGAGCATCTCCAACGCCGTCACCGGCAGATCCACCGCGTCACTCAGGACCGAACCTCCCGGCGGGAGCGTCACCTGCGGCAGGCCGGCGAATGTCACCGATCCATCGCTGTCGGCTTGGATGGCGACACCGTCCGCATGCCGGGCCAGCCGGACCGGACCGATCGTGAGTGGCTGGCTGCCGAACAGGTTGGACAAGCGCACGCGGACCGCCGCTCCGCCCAGGCTGGTGCGAACCACCTGGCGTATCGTCACGGGCGGCAACGCCTCTCCCGCCCCCACCGGCGCCGCACTCCAACTGGCGACCCAGTGATGGTCGTCGTCGCGCATGGGAGGCTGTGCCTGGACGGGGACCGGCGATGCCAGCGCAAGCAGCAGGCAGGCCAGGGGAAGAGCAAAGGATCTCGACGCGAAGGGCATGCGGGTTTCCCGGGTTGGATTGGAAGCAGCCGGCCCTGTCTGGCAGCGACCGGTGCGCGGTACGATGCCGGTCCCGCCGGCCCGAAGTCCTGAAGGCGGGCCTGAAACGCGCTGAAAAGTTCTGAAACGGATGGAAGAACACTTGCACACGATCGCGCGAACCACGTTGCGCCTGGGCGACTGGCAACTGGATACGATTTCCGGCGTGGCCACGCGTGATGGCGGGCGCATCCAGTTGGAACCGCGCGCGCTGGCGCTGCTGCTGCGCCTGGCGGAACGGCCGGGCGAGGTGGTGAGCATTGACGCACTGCTGGCCCGGGGCTGGCCCGACGTCATCGTCAGCCAGGATTCGGTGTATCAGGCCATCACCTCGCTGCGCCGCCAGCTGGGCGACGACCCGCGTCAGCCGCGCTACATCGCCACGGTGCCGCGGCTGGGCTACCGCCTGATCGCCGACGTTTCCGCGACCACGCCGCTCGGTCCGGTCGCGGAATCACCCGGCGTGGACGGTTCGCCATCCGGATCTGACCGGATCACCATCGACGAGGGACGGGAAGGCCGCGAACATCGGCCGTCCCGCGTTCCCGTGCGCATCGGCTTGTGGCTGGTGGTCATGCTGCTGGCGGCGTCCGCCGTGGCGGCTTACCAGCTGACCCGACCCGTCAATACGGAGACGCCGTCGATCGCATCACTGTCCGTGCTCGCACCGACGCGCTTGCAGACACTGGCCGTGCTGCCATTCCTGGATTTGACCGATGCGATGAACGAGGAACCGTTCGCCGACGGCATGACCGAGGAACTGATCGTCCGCCTGAGCAAGGTGCCCGGATTGAAAGTGTCGGCGCCGACCGCGTCGTTCCAGTTCAAGGACAAGCAGGTGCCGGTCCCCGAGATCGCGCGTTCACTCGGGGTGTCCTATTTGCTGGACGGCAGCGTGCGCAAGTCGGAGCGAACCCTGCGTGTATCCGTGCGCCTGCTGCGTGCCGACGACGGGTTCGTGGTGTGGTCGGATACCTACGATCGCCCGCACGAGGACAAGCTGGCGATGCAGGATCAGATCGCCGGAGAGGTGACTTCGGCGCTGGAGCGGCTGGCACCGCGGGCGACGGATTCGCCCGCCGGCCGTTGAGGCGACGCCAGCGCGTCTCAGTCGCCGCCGCGGCCCTGTTCCCTGGCGCGCGCGATCACCGCCTTGACCAGCGTTCGGTCCACGTGCCGCGAGATGGCGATCGCGCCGAGCCGGATGGCGTCCTCGCGCAATTCCGCGGTCACGTCGTAGTGGGCGCCGCTGGTCTTGTTCTGGAACGCGCGACGCGGGATGCCCAGCCGTTGCGCCATCGCATGCAGTTCCTCCAGCGTGTCCGCCATCAGGTGCGCCCAGCGCTGGCCGCGCCAGAGGTGCACCGCATCATCCACGTATACGCTCATTGATCGGCTGCCGGAGGGATCATCGCAACGGCTCCGGATGACTCACTTGATCCGTACCATGCGGTCAAGCAGGTGTTCCATGACCGCCTCCATGTCGCCGCACTTGCCCATGTGCACCGGCGAGGTCTGGATGATGGCACTGCGTTTGGCGGTCAACCAGTGGAATCGCGCGCGCTTGGGCAGCAGGCCGATGGGGCCGGCCTGGGCGCCGCCTTCGCAGATGCGCGGAATCGCGGCCAGGTGGCGTTGCAGGGAATCCAGATCGATGCGCGGATCCAGGGCCAGCACGCGGGCTTCGTCCAGCTCGATGCGCGCCTGCAGGAAGCCGGTCTTCTCGCAGGACACGATCACGCCGACGTTGATGAACTCCTCGCGCTCCACACGCGGCACCACCCGGATGACGGCGTAGTCGTAGCTGTCAGTCGCGCGCACGCTGGGCCTCCTGCGCGAACGCATGCGGCAGTGCCAGGCGCTGCTGCAGATAGTGGGTATAGGCAGCACGCTGCTGGTCGGGCGGACCGAAGGCGTCGCCACCCTGCAGCCACGTGTCCGGTACCAGTGCGACGATGTCGGCCAGCCGTTCTGGCGACAGCCGCGCGCTGAGCCGCGCGTCGGCGGCTTCCAGATCGCTGACCCAGGGCAGCAGGACATGATCCCGGATCAGCGGGAACGGCCGACCGGCGCCACTGGTATCACCGTCCCAGCCGTGATGGAAATAGAGTGAGGCGCCGTGATCGATGAGGGTCAGCCGGCGATGCCAGATCAGCAGGTTGGGATTGCGCACGGTGCGATCCACGTTGCTGATGAAGGCATCGAACCAGACGATGTCCGACGCCAGCGCCGGGTCCGGCTGCTCGGCCACGGGATCGAAATTGGCCGAGCCCGGCAGGTAGTCCAGCGCCAGGTTGAGCCCGGCACTGGCCTTGATCAGATCCTGGATCTCCGGATCGCCCTCGGTGCGCGCCAGCTCCGCGTCCAGTTCGACCAGCACGATTTCCGGCACCGGCAATTGCAGTGCGCGGGCGATTTCGCCGGAAATCAGTTCCGCCACCAGCGCGCGCGGCCCCTGGCCGGCGCCGCGGAACTTGAGGACATACATGCCGTCGTCGTCCGCCTCGACGATGGCCGGCATCGAGCCGCCTTCGCGCAGGGGCGTCACGTAGCGGGTGGCGGAAACGGTGCGCAGTGTCATCGCGCAAGGATAGCCTCCCGCGCGGGTACGGCGAAGCCCGTCAGGGATGCCCGCCGCGCGCGGGCAGGGCGGGTGCGGCCGGCAAGGCCGGCACCTGGGTGTCCGCGTCGGCCAGTACCTTGCCCAGTGCCATGCCGCTGCCGTCCAGCGCTTCGGCCTCGGCCGCGCGGGTCATGATGACGATGCTGATGCGACGGTTGATCGGGTTCTGCGGATCCTGCTTGTCGAACAGCACGGAGGACGACAAGCCGACCACGCGGGTCACCTTGTCCTCCTGCATGCCGGCTTCGACCAGCGCCCGCCGCGCCGCGTTGGCGCGGTCGGCGCTCAGCTCCCAGTTGGTATAGCCGGCCCGGGCATACGCGGTGACATCGGTGTGGCCGGTCAGGCTGATGTGGTTGGGTACGCGATTGATGAAGCCGGCCAGCTCGTGGAGGATGTCGGTCGTGTACGGCTTGAGCGAGGAACTGCCCAGATCGAACATGGGCCGGTTCTGCTGATCGACGATCTGGATGCGCAAGCCCTCGGGGGTCAGATCGATCAGCAACTGATCCTTGAACGGCTCCAGCGCCTGGCTGCGGCTGATCGCCTCCTCCAGCGCTTGCATCAACGCTTCCAGCCGCTGCTGATCCTGCGCATGTTCGCGTGCCTGGTCCTGCGCGCTGGCTTCGCGCGAGGCCGGCGTGCGGCCGTCCGGATCCGGTTTGCTGAAGGGGTCGTCGCCACTGCCGCGCGGGATGTCCATCGTGCCGCCCAGCTTGATCATCGAGGTACTGGCGCCGCCGGGCCCGTTGGGACCGGGCGCGGGCGAGAAGCTCTTGCCGCTGAGCGGGCTCGGGTTGCGGAAGTACTCGGAGATCGCCGCGCGGTCCTTGTTGGTGGTCGCGCCGACCAGCCACATGACCAGGAAGAACGCCATCATCGCGGTGACGAAGTCGGCGTAGGCGACCTTCCAGGAGCCGCCGTGATGGCCGCCGCCCTGAATCTTGCGGACCCGGCGAACCACAATGACCGTGGATTTCTCGGCCATGGCGCGTGCCTACTTGGCGCCCTTGAGATGGGTCTCGAATTCGGCGAACTGCGGACGCACCGCCGACGGCAGCGTCTTGCGCGCGAACTCCAGTGCCACCTTGGGGTTGTAGCCGCGCAGGCAGGCCAGCAGGGCGGTCTTCACGCTTTCGTAGATGCGGCTGTCCTGCTCGGCGCGCGCTTCCAGCGCCGCGGCCAGCGGGCCGACGAAGCCATAGGCCAGCAGGATGCCCAGAAAGGTGCCGACCAGGGCGCCGGCCACGTGCGCGCCCACCTCGGCGATGTCGCCGCCGATCGAACCCATGGTGATGACGATGCCCAGCACCGCGGCGACGATGCCGAAACCCGGCAATGCGTCGGCGACCTTCGCCAGCGCATGGGCCGGCGCCATCATCTCGTGATGGTGCTTCTCCAGTTCCAGTTCCAGCAGCGGTTCCAGCTCGTGCGGCTCGATGTTGCTGCCGACCATCAGGCGCAGGCAGTCGGTGATGAAGTCCATCAGGTGGTGATCGGCCAGCACCTTGGGATACTTGTTGAACAGATCGCTGGAGCCCGGATTGTCGACGTGCGATTCCAGCGAGATGAAGCCTTCGCGGCGCGCCTTGTTCAGCAGTTCGTACATCAGGGTCAGCACGTCCAGGTAATCGGACGACTTGTACTTGACCCCCTTGAACACCGCGGGAATGCTGGCGAAGGTGGCCTTCACCACCTTCGGCGGATTGCTCATCAGGAACGCGCCCAGCGCCGCGCCGCCGATGATCACCAGTTCGAACGGCTGCCACAGGGCGGCGAGCTTGCCGTGCGAGGCGACGAAGCCGCCGAGCACGCTGGCGATGACGACCAGGATTCCTACGATGATCAACATGGACGGGGCGCGGCGTGGGGTACGAAGGAATGTCGGCCCCGATCCGGGTTTCTTGAGTGGCCGCGGGGAGGCCGCGGACGGGCGGCTCAGGTCGAGCGCGAGACGCCCAGGCGGCGCAGGATCAGGTAGACCGCCAGGCTGGACAGCAGCCCCAGCACCAGCGCGGCGGAGGCGCCCGCCCGGTGATCGGCGAAAGGCAGGCCATGCAGGTTCATGCCGAACACGCCCACGACCAGGCTGGGCGGCAGCAGCAGCGCGGTGATCATCGACAACACGTAGAGGTGCGTGTTGGTGCGCTCGGCGAGCTTGGCGGCGACCTCGTCCTGGAGCAGGCGGGCGCGCTCCTGCAGGGTCGACACGTCGCCGTCCAGATCGTCGAAGCGCTGGCCGAGCCGCGACGCCACCGGCAACAGTTCGTCCTCGTCCTCGTCCGGGGCGTGCCGTTGCTCGAACTGCTTGAGTACCCGGCGCATGGCGGTCAGCGGCCGGTGCAGGCGCACGCTCTGGTGCCGCAGCGAGGCCAGGTCGCGCCGTTCGTCGCCGATGGCGTCGGCCAGCACGCGGTCCTCGATGCGATCCAGCGAGTCGGAAAGATCATCGGTGGCGCGTTCCACCGAGTCGGCGAAATGCTCGGCGATGGCTTCCAGCACGCGGGCCGGATGGCTGCAGCGTTCACCCGCGCAAAGTTGCCGCCGGACCGTCTCGACCGATCGCAACGGCTGCCGGCGGGCGGTGACCAGCAGGCCGTCACCACCACCGATGGCGAAATGCAGCCAGCCCAGGCCGTCGTGATGGCCGGGCGCGCGCGGCGCGGTCCCGCCGGCACGCTGGTGTTCCCAATCGACGAACACGCCATAGGCGCCGTCCTCCTGGCGTTGCAGGATCACGTGGGTATCGTGGGACAGCAGCGCTTCGCGGGCATCCTCGGACAGCGCCAGCCGGGCGATGGACTGCGCGCTGCGGGCGTCGCTCTGGTTGAAATGCAGCCAGCGCCAGCCATGGTGTTCGCCCGGTTCCATCGGGTCACCGGCCTCCATCGGCGTGGCGCGCCCCTCGGCATCGAAGCGCACGGCCCACAGCAGGCCGGGGAACCCGTCAAACAGGACGTCGGCGTCGGAACGGACCAGCATGGCGATGCCGCCTTCACGGCAGACGACAGTTTCGTGACCGGCAGGTTACATGCGCCGTGTGCCGGTTTTGTGACAGCGCCGTGGCGCGGTCAGGACAGCGGCTGGCCTTCCGGCGCGCCGCGCTGCAACCGGTCCGGCAACGGTTCACCGTCGCCGGTGAAGTCCAGCGACACCGAATTCAGGCAATGGCGCTCGTGGGTCGGTGGCGGGCCGTCCGGGAAGACGTGGCCGAGGTGGCTGCCGCAACGGGTACAGACGATTTCGGTGCGTACCATGCCGTAGCTGTTGTCGCGGATCCGGCCGACATGCTGCTCGTCGAACGGCGCGAAGAAACTCGGCCAGCCGGTGCCGGAATCGAACTTCGCGCTGGAACGGAACAACGGCAGCCCGCAGAAGCGGCAGGTGTAGGTGCCTTCGCGCTTGTTGTCCAGGAACACGCCGCAGAACGGTGCTTCGGTGCCATGCTGGAGCAGGACCCGGCGTTCATCGTCGCTGAGGCCGTCGGTGAGTTGCCGGCGCTGGGCATCGGTGGGAGGCGTGAGATCGAAGGCGCTCATGGAAGGCTCCGGGGTTCGTCCGCAGTCCTATATGGTGGCGGCCGGGCGGACCACAAGTGCGGGCGGGCGACGCCGAACGCCCGCAGGAATGAAGCCGCCGCAGGCGCGGAAACGAAGAAAGGCGGCCATGGGCCGCCTTTCCCTTTCATCCGGTGCCTCCGGGACAACGCGCGATTCAGGCGTCGTCGCGACGGAACTCGCGATACAGCCAGTCGTCGAGCATGCGCTTCTCGTAGCGCAGCGGGTCCGTGTCCATCACGTTGCCGCCGCTCATCATGAAGGCGCTGTCGACCAGCTTGCGCTCGCCCTGGGCCAGCACCTGGCCATTGGCGTCCTTCAATTCGAAGTTCAACGTCACCCGCGGCGGATAGATGTCCTTGATGATGCGGATGCGATCCATGTTGAACCCGCGGCCCGGCTCGTAGCTGCCGGCGCGGCGGATGTCGGTGATGGTGATGTGCATCTGCTGGCCCGGCGCCAGGCGCTTGCCGGCCTGCTTCTGCAGGTAGGTGGCCAGATCCACCACCCAGTTGCCCTGCACCGCTTCCCAGCGGTTGCCGCTGTAGCGGATGTCGGTGAACTGGCCGGGGTCGGTCCACTCGACGCTGACGGCGTTGGCGGTCGGCAGTTCGCGCGGGGTATTGGGGTCGGTGACCGTCCTGGACTTGGCCAGCAGCGGTCCACTCAGCGCCAGTCCCAGCACCAGGGCGGACAGGAGGGATACGCGTTTCATGACCGGTCTCCGAAAGTATCAGGGGACTCAGATTCTGCGCCGGCCCCTCGGGGGCGGCAACGCGTCGGCGGGCTTTTCCGGCGCGCCCGTCACCCGAAGTTCATGTCTTTGAACGGCAGCCGATCCACACCGGTCTTCAACTCGTGCGCAGCCGCTCCACGTCGCGCAGGGGCGGGGCGCCGAACATGCGGCTGTACTCCCGGCTGAACTGCGACGGACTTTCGTAACCGACCCGATGCCCCGCGGTCGCCGCGTCCACCACCTCGGTGAGCAGCAGGCGGCGGGCTTCCTGCAATCGCAACTGCTTCTGGTACTGCAGCGGACTCATCGCGGTCACCGCCTTGAAGTGGTGGTGCAGCGCCGAGGGGCTCATGTGCACCTGCCGGGCGATGTGATCGATGCGCAGCGGCTGATGGAAATTCTGGCGCAGCCAGCCGATCGCCCGCGCCACCCGATGGCCCTGGCTTTCGGCCACGCCGATATGGCGCAACATGCCGCCCTGTTCGCTGCGCAGCAGGCGGTAGTGAATCTCGCGCTGGATCAGCGGCGCCAGCAGCGGAATGTCGCGCGGGGTTTCCAGCAATCGCACCAGCCGCAGCGCGGCGTCCAGCAGTTCCGGATCGCACTGGCTGACCGCGATGCCGCGCGAAGGCGGCGGTAGCGGCGCGGACACTTCCTCGGCCTGGGTCACCAGCGCGGCGATGTCGGCGGGCGGAAGCTTCAGCACGAAGCACAGGTAGGGCTGCTCGGGCGTGGCCTGGATGACCTGTCCGGTGATCGGCAGATCCACCGAGGCCAGCAGGTAGCGGGAGGCGTCGTAGTGGTAGACCTCTTCGCCCAGCAGAGTCCGCTTGCTGCCCTGCGCGATCAGGCACAGCGCGGGTTCCTGCAGTCCGCCCATCGGCGCGCTGGGCGCGCTGAGCCGGGAAAAGCGCAGGTTGTCGATGGCGGTGGCATGGATGCCGTCTTCGCTGGCGAATCGTTCAATCGCCGCGGCCAGGGCGGCGCGCCCTTCCTCGATCCGGGCGTCGGCACTGGACGCCGGCGGCAGGCCGGAAGGCGAAGCGGGGTTTGCAGAAACGGGGGAGGTTTCCATGGCGATGGAGTCTACGCCCGGTCCGGGAGGGCCGATACGGCCCGGCGGGGCCCGCGGCAGGATCAGGCAAGAATGACGGAGGAACCGGATATCGGCGAAAGCGGTGGCGGCACCAGACTGCGCCTCCCGCCGGCGCATCCCGCGCCGGCCATCGCGAGAAGGCCATCCCCCATGTCCGGAATCGAAGGAAAAGTCATCGCCATCACCGGTGCCAGCAGCGGCATCGGCGAGGCCACCGCGCGTGAACTGGCGCGCCGTGGCGCCCGCGTGGTCCTCGGCGCGCGCCGCACCGAACGCCTGGAGCAATTGGTCGCCGGCATCACCCGCGCGGGCGGCCAGGCCGTTTACCGCAAGCTGGACGTCACCGATCTGGAAGACACGCGCGCGTTCGTCGAGCATGCCCGCGCCGAATTCGGCCGGGTGGACGTGATCATCAACAACGCCGGCGTGATGCCGCTGTCGCCGCTGGAAGCGCTGAAGGTCGATGAATGGAATCGCATGATCGACGTCAACATCCGTGGTGTGCTGCACGGCATCGCCGCCGGCCTGCCGGTCATGAAAGCGCAGGGCGGCGGCCAGTTCGTCAACGTGTCGTCCATCGGTGGCCATGCGGTGTATCCGACCGCAGCGGTCTATTGCGCCACCAAGTACGCGGTGCTGGCGATCTCCGAAGGCCTGCGCCAGGAACACCAGGATCTGCGGGTCACGGTGATTTCCCCGGGCGTGACGACCAGCGAACTGGCCGACACCATCACCGATCCGGCGTCCAAGGCCGGCATGGACGAGTTCCGCAAGATCGCGATTCCGGCCGAGGCCATCGCGCGGGCGATCGCCTATGCCGTCGAGCAACCCGATGATGTGGACGTCAGCGAAGTGATCGTGCGCCCGACCGCCAGCGCCTACTGACGGGCACCTGCTCCGGTTCCGCGGGATGGAAGGCAACAAAGCTTTCCATCCCGCGGCTTGCCCGCTCCGGCGCGGAGGAGTGAAATGGCGGGCCCTCCCCCGCATGAGTTTTCCGCCATGGAATATCGCTACCTGGGCGCATCCGGCTTCCGCGTGCCCGTCCTCAGTTTCGGCACCGGCACCTTCGGGGGCCAGGGCGCACTGTTCAGTTCGTGGGGCCAGACCGATGTCGCCGAGGCGCGCCGGCTGATCGACGTCTGCCTGGACGCCGGACTGAACATGTTCGACAGCGCCGACGTCTATTCCAAGGGCGCGGCCGAATCGATTCTCGGCGAAGCCATCAAGGGCCGGCCGCGCGATTCGCTGATCCTCTCCACCAAGGCGACCTTCCGTTTCGACGAAGGCGAGAACAGCGTCGGGTCATCCCGCTACCACCTGATCAATGCCATCGATGCCGCGCTCAAGCGACTGGGCACCGACTACATCGACCTGTTCCAGTTGCACGGTTTCGATGCGCGCACGCCGGTCGAGGAAGTGCTGTCCACGCTCGACGATCTGGTGCGGGCCGGCAAGATCCGCTATCTCGGCGTGTCCAACTTCTCCGGCTGGCATCTGATGAAATCGCTGGCGGTGGCCGATCGCTACGGCTGGTCGCGCTATGTCGCCCACCAGGCGTACTACTCGCTGGTCGGACGCGACTACGAATGGGAACTGATGCCGCTGGCCGCCGACCAGGGCGTGGGCGCGGTGGTCTGGAGTCCGCTGGGTTGGGGCCGCCTGACCGGCAAGATCCGTCGCGGGCAGCCGCTGCCGGAAACCAGTCGCCTGCAATCGCAGACCAGCATCGATTCCGGTCCGCCGGTGGATCAGGAGCACCTGTTCCGGGTGATCGACGCGCTGGACGAAATCGCCGCCGAGACCGGCAAGACCTTGCCGCAGATCGCCCTGAACTGGCTGCTGCAACGCCCGACCGTTTCCACCATCGTGGTGGGGGCGCGCAACGAGGATCAGCTGAAGCAGAACCTGGGCGCGGTCGGCTGGAACCTGAGCGCCGAGCAGGTCGCGCGCCTGGACGCGGCCAGCGCCGTGACCAAGCCATATCCGTACTGGCACCAGGCCGGCTTCAAGTACCGCAATCCGACCCCGGTCTGATCCGGTCCATTCGTCCCATTGCCGCTGGCGCAACCCCGCGCCAGCGACCGTCGTTTGCCAGGAGAGATTCGCATGAGCCAGCCGGTCAAGATCGATTTCGTTTCCGACGTGGTGTGTCCGTGGTGCGCGATCGGGTTGCAGTCGCTGGAACAGGCCATCGCCCGGGTGGGCGGTGATCTGCAGGTGGAACTGCACTTCCAGCCGTTCGAGCTCAATCCGCAGATGCAGGCCGGCGGCGAAGACGTCGTCGAGCACCTGACCCGCAAGTACGGCATGAGCGCCGAGCAGGCGCGCAGCAACAGCGAGGCCATTCGCCAGCGCGGCGCCTCGCTGGGCTTCACCTTCGACATGGATCGCCGCCGCCGCATCGTCAACACCTTCGACGCCCACCGCCTGCTGCACTGGGCCGAGCAGGAGCATCCGGACAAGCAGCGCGCGCTCAAGCACGCGCTGCTGCGCGCGTATTTCAGCGAAGGCCAGGATGTGTCCTCGCCGGACGTGCTGGTGCCGCTGGCCGAATCTGTCGGCCTGGACGGCGCGCGTGCGCGGGCCATCCTGGCCTCGGACGAGTACGCCGAGGCGGTGCGGGCGCGCGAGCGGCTCTACCAGGAACACGGCATCAACGCCGTGCCCTCGGTGGTCTTCAACGACCGCCACCTGATCCAGGGTGGCCAGCCGGTGGAAGTGTTTGAACAGGCGCTGCGGCAGCTGTCCGGCATCGCCGGTTGAAGCGGGATGGCAAGCGCCTGCCGGGCGCGGGACGCGGGAGAGGGTCCGCTTCCCGCACCCGGCAGGCGGACTCAGCCGTGGCGGGACACGACCACGGCCTCGCGGCCGGCCATGTCCATCACCACCGCGGTCGGGATGCCGTGATGCTCGTACAAGGTCGCGGCCAGCAGCCGGGCGCTGTCGCGGGCGTCGTTCAGGGTCTGGAACCGGGAACGGCCATGCTCGCCCTCATAGAGCTGCCAGCCGTCGTTGGCGGCGGCGATGGTGAACAGAAGACGGGGCATTGGAACCTCCGGAAACCAGCAGACGCGCGTCCTGCGCGGTTGCATAGCCTGCCCGGAGGCGAGGCGTTGCACATTCAGCGGATTCCGCTACGTGCTGTAGGAAAAAACCTACCCCGCCCCGCCGGCCGGCCCCGGGACCGTCACTTCAGCAGGGGGGCCAGCACCGTCCAGACGTGGTCGCGGATCTTCGGCTGCGCCGCCGCCACCGGATGCAGGTTGTCGGCCTGGAAGTTGGCGCGGTCGCGGGCGACGGGTTCCAGCAGGAACGGCAGCAGCGGCAGCTTGTACTGGTCCGCCAGCGCCTTGAAGTTGGCTTCGAAACCGCGCGTGTAGTCGGGGCCGTAGTTGGGCGGGATGCGCATCCCGATCAGCATCACCCGCGCGCCGGATTTGCGCGCCGCCTGGATCATCCTGTCCAGGTTGGCGCGGGTCTGCGCCAGCGACAGGCCGCGCAGGCCGTCATTGGCACCCAGTTCGATCACCACGATGGCCGGGTGATGGCGCTGCAGTTCGGCGGCGATGCGCGAGGCGCCACCGGCGGTGGTTTCGCCGCTGATGCTGGCGTTGACCACCCGCCAGCCCGGCCGGGTGCGCTTGACCTGTTCGGCGGTGAGCGCGACCCAGCCCTGCGCGGCGGACAGGCCATAGGCGGCGGAAAGCGAATCGCCCATCACCAGGACGGTGCGTGGCGCGGCGGCGGTCGGCGCCTGCGCGGCCAGCGGCAGCGCCAGCAGCGACGCCAATAGCAGCAGGGTGGTACTCATGGCACATTGCAGGCGGGTCCGGGCGGCCCCATACCGGATGTTCTTAAAGAACATTTAATCCGTGCTCCCAATGATGGAGGGGCATCAGCATAGAGATGATCATGGCCGATTCCACCGCACCCCGTACTCCCGTGACAGACGCGCTTCAGGTAAGCGGCCTGGGCAAGCGCGTGGGATTGCCAGGCGGCGATCTGACCATCCTCGAGGACGTGGGTTTCCGCGTTCCGCGCGGTGCCACGGTCGCGATCGTCGGCGCTTCGGGGTCGGGCAAGAGCACGCTGCTGTCGCTGCTGGCGGGCCTGGATACGCCCTCGGGCGGCACGGTGACGCTGGAAGGCGAACCGCTGTCGTCGCTGGACGAGGACGGTCGCGCGCGGGTGCGCGGCGAGAAGGTCGGCTTCGTGTTCCAGAGTTTCCAGTTGCTGCCTTCGCTGACCGCGCTGGAAAACGTGATGCTGCCACTGGAACTGCGCGGCGATGCCGACGTCGAGGCGTCGGCGCGACAGATTCTGGAGAAGGTGGGGTTGGGCCAGCGCCTGGGCCACTACCCGCGCCAGCTCTCCGGTGGCGAGCAGCAGCGCGTGGCGCTGGCGCGCGCGTTCGTCACCCGGCCATCGCTGCTGTTCGCCGACGAACCCACCGGCAACCTCGATACCCACACCGGGCAGGCGATCATCGAACTGCTGTTCGCACTGAATGCGGAAGCCGGCACCACGTTGGTGCTGGTCACCCATGACGAACATCTCGCCGCGCGCTGTGGCCGCCACCTGCGGCTGGACAGCGGTCGCTTGATCGCGGACAGCGCCGCATGAGAACGCTGAAGATGGCCTGGCGCCAACTGCGCCGGGATCTGGTCGCGGGCGATATCCGCATCCTGTTCGCCGCGCTGGTGCTGGCGGTGGTGGCGGTGACCGCGGTGGGCTTCGTCACCGATCGCGCCGAACGCGCGTTGGCCATCGAGGCCAACCGGTTGCTGGGTGGCGACGCGGTGGTGCGCGGTGACGCGCCGATCAGCGAGGAACTGCGCAGCGCCGCGAGTGGCGCGGGCCTGCGGCAGACCGAGACTCTGGAATTCCAGAGCATGATCCGTGCCGGCGAGGACCTGAAGCTGGGCGAGCTGCGCGCGCTTGGCGAAGGCTTCCCGCTGCGCGGCAGTTTCCGCATCATCGACGCGCAGGGCGAGCACGATGCGCGCGGCATCCCCGCGCCCGGCACCTTGTGGATGACCCAGGCGGGAGCAGACACGCTCGGTGCCCGCGAAGGCGATCTCATCGGCATCGGCAACATCCAGCTGCGGCTGGCCGCCCGCGTGGTGCAGGAACCGGACGCCGCGCTCGATTATTTCAACGTCGCGCCACGGGTGTTCCTCAACATCGCCGACGTTCCGGCGACCGGACTGGTGCAGGAAGGCAGCCGTCTCCGTTACCGGCTGGTGGTCGCGGGCGATGCCGGCGGCGTCGAACGCTTCACCGCCGCCGCGCGCACGCAGCTGGCGCGCGGGCAACGGCTGGAAACCATCCAGGACGCGCGACCTGAAATCCGTTCCGCGCTGGACCGCGCCGGCCGTTTCCTCGGCCTGGCCGCGCTGGTGTCGGTGGTGCTGGCCGCGGTCGCGGTGGCGATGGCCGCGCGCCGCCACAGCGAGCGCCATCTGTCCGGCACCGCGGTGATGCGCTGCCTCGGTGCCAGCCAGCGCACGCTGGTCGGCGTGCACGTGGGCGAATTGCTGCTGCTGGGACTGATTGCCTGCACAGTCGGCGTGGCGATCGCTTTCGGCCTGCAATGGGCGATCGGCGGTTGGCTGGAGCGCACGCTGGAGATATCGATACCGCCGGCGGGCCTGCTGCCGGCCTGGCAGGGCTACGGCGTCGGGCTGATCGTGCTGCTGGCCTTTGGCGCGCCGCCGGTGCTGGCGCTGCGTCGGGTGCCGGCGCTGCGGGTGCTGCGCCGGGATCTGGATCCGACCGAACCCAGCGCGTGGCTGGTGGCGCTGGCCGGTTTCATCGGACTGGGCGCGCTGCTGTGGTGGAAGGCCGGTTCGGCCACGCTGGGCACCGCGATGCTGATCGGCATCCTTGCCACGCTGGCGGTTCTCGCGGTGTTGGCGTGGGCGCTGATCCTGATCGTGCGGCGGGTACGCGGACGCCTGCGCGGCAGCCTGCGGTACGGCCTGGCCAACGTCAGCCGGCGCGCGGGTACCAGCATCGCCCAGATCTCCGCGCTTGGCCTGGGCCTGATGGCGCTGCTGCTGCTGACCTTCGTGCGCACTGACCTGCTGGATCGCTGGCAGATGGCGCTGGCGGCGGATGCGCCCAACCGTTTCATCATCAACGTGCAGCAGGATCAGGTCGCGCCGGTGCGGGATTTCCTGCGCGCGCAGGGACTGGGTGAGACCACGCTGTACCCGATGATCCGGGGCAGGCTGATTGAGCTCAACGGCAAACCCGCGAGCGGCGACGACTATGCCGAAGCCGATGAGCGCACCCGCCGGCGTGCCGACCGCGAGTTCAACCTGTCGGTGGCCGATCGCTTGCGCGACGACAACGTGGTGACGGCCGGCAAGTTCTGGACCGGCGTGCCGGCTTCGCCCGAACTGTCGGTGGAGGAGGACTTCGCCGAATCGCTGGGCTGGAAGATTGGCGACAGGGTCACCTTCGACATCGCCGGTCAAAGCTTCGAAGGGCGCATCACCAGCCTGCGCAGCGTGGACTGGGAGAGCTTCCGGCCCAATTTCTTCGTGCTCGCGTCGCCGCGTTCGCTGGATGGCTACTCGGCCAGCTACATCACCGCGGTCAGCGTGCCGCCGGCGCAGACGCGCTTCACCCGCGATCTGGTCACGGCATTCCCGAACCTGTCGGTGATCGATGTCGATGCGGTGCTCAAGCAGGTCCGCAGCACCGCCGACCAGGTCTCGACGGTGGTGCAGGTGGTGTTCTGGTTCTCGTTGGCCGCGGGCGTGCTGGTACTGCTGGCGGCGATCAGCGCCAGCCAGGACGAGCGCCTGCTGGAAGGTGGGGTGATGCGGGTGCTCGGTGGCAGCCGCCGCCAGCTGAGGCTGGCGCAGGCATCCGAATTCGCCGCCATCGGCCTGCTGTCGGGGCTGGTCGCGGCCATCGCGGCCTCGGTGCTGGCCGGCGTCATCGCCAGCCAGGTGTTCGAACTGCCCTGGCGCACCAACTGGCAACTGGCCGCGGTGGGGGGCGGCATCGGCCTGCTGGCCGCGTTGGCGGCCGGCATGTTCGCCACGCGGCGCGTGCTCGACGCGCCGCCCTCGGTCACCCTGCGCGAACTGCAGAACTGATGCGGCTGCGCGGCGCTAGTGGACGGTGCCGCCGTCGTGATCTACGCCCGAGAGTTCCGGCGGCTTGATCGGCTGCGCGTCGAACCGGCGCGCATAGGCGCGTTCCTCGATGATCCGGGCGATCTCCTCATCGGCCAGGTCCGGCGCGCCATAGACCGCGAAACCGATGCTGCCGTCGTCGCGCTCGCCAACGTACTGCAGCCGGTAGCGCGGCTGGCCCGCGCCGGTGTTTTCCGGGTAGTGGACCGGCGGACGCCCCTCGTCCAGGTCCATTTCCTTGTTGTCGATGACACCGCCGACGAACATGGCTCGCATGGCCTTCACCTCGCTGTGCTGGGGGGAATGCCGAGCATGGCAGGCGGAACGTTCGGCGCCGATCAAGCCAATGTTCCGAGAATGCGAAGAGCCCGCGAAGACCCGGCCTGACAGCCGAAAAAAAAGGGGCGAGCCGCGGCTCACCCCTTGATGCAGACCACCTGGCGCAAGGTGTGGACCACCTCGACCAGATCGGTCTGCGCGGCCATCACCGCGTCGATGGACTTGTAGGCGGCCGGCGATTCGTCGATGACGCCATCGTCCTTACGGCACTCGACGTGCGCGGTCGCCTCGCGGTGTTGCGCCAGCGTGATCCGCTGACGCGCGGCGGTACGGCTCATGACACGACCGGCACCATGGCTGCAGCTGTGGAAACTGTCCGTGTTGCCTTTGCCACGCACGATGTAGCTGCGCGTGCCCATGCTGCCCGGGATGATGCCCAGCTCGCCTTCACGCGCGCTGACGGCGCCCTTTCGGGTCACCAGCAGTTCCTGTCCGCCGTGTGTTTCCTTCTGCACGTAGTTGTGGTGGCAGTTCACCGCCAGCTTCTCCAACTGGAACTTCGGCAGGCGGTGACGCATTTCCGCCAGCACCCGCGCCATCATCGCCTCGCGGTTGTGGCGCGCGTAGTCCTGCGCCCACGACACCGCTTCCACGTAGTCGTCGAACAGCGGCTCGCCTTGCATGAAGAAGGCCAGATCCTTGTCCGGCAGATGGAAGCCGAGTACGCGGTGCGCCAGCGCCTCACGGGCACGTTCGATGAAGTAGGTGCCGATGAGGTTGCCGGTGCCACGCGAGCCGCTGTGCAGCATCACCCACACCGCACCGGCCTCGTCGAGGCAGATTTCGATGAAGTGGTTGCCGCCACCCAGCGTGCCCAATTGGTTGTCGAGCTTGTCGGTGCGGATCCTGCGGTGCTTCTGCTTGATCACGTCCAGGCGCTGGGCCAGGCCTGATTCCACCACACGGCTGGCGATGCTGTCCGGCAGGCGATGGTGTTCGCCGCCACGCCCGTTGCCAACCGGCACGCTGCGCTCGATGGAATTGCGCAACTGCGCCAGGCTGTCGGGCAGATCGCTGGCGCGCAGCGTGGTCCGCACCGCGGCCATGCCGCAGCCGATGTCCACGCCGACCGCCGTCGGGATGATTGCCCCGCGGGTCGGGATGACCGAACCCACGGTCGCGCCCTTGCCCAGGTGCACGTCCGGCATCACCGCCACCCAGGGCCCGACGAACGGGATGGATGCGATGTTGCGCAATTGCGCATGCGCCTCGGCTTCCAGCGGCACGCCGCGCACCCAGCCCTTGATCGGCGTGGCGCTGCCCTCGGCATGCAGTAATTCGAAGTTTGAAGTGTTCATGATCTCTTCCTTGAAGAATGAAACGCCCTTACCCGTGAAGGGGAAGGGACTGGCCCTTCTCTCCGTATACGGAAAAGGAGCGATGCTGTGAAAAAGCCCCTTCCCCCGCGTGCGGGGGAAGGTTGGGATGGGGGCAAGCGAAGCGGCGTGCGCTCCGGCTTGTCAGGTCTGGCAACGTTCGATGCTTGCCTGGCGAACCGGGAGATCACTGACTCCGGTATGCCCCCACCCCGGCCCTCCCCCGTGAACGGGGAAGGGAGCTTGTGTTTGCGGCTCCTTACCCGTGCGCGGAAAAGGAGCTGCAAGGTGAAAGCCCCTTCCCCCGCGTGCGGGGGAAGGTTGGGATGGGGGCGAACGAAGACAGTAAGCATCCATTGAGCAGGCATCACAACGCTCGATGCTCGCCCCGCTCAACCGACATCACCTGCTCCGGCTTTCCCCCACCCCAACCCTCCCCCGCAAGCGGGGGAGGGAGCCGGCGTTGCCCTTCTTTTCCCATACTTGGAGAAGGAGTCGAATGGTGAGAGCACCCTCCCCGCTTGCGAGGGGAGGGGGCCGTGCTGCTACTGCTTCAAACTGACCAGCTGCTTCATGACGCCATCCAGGCCGCCGAACACGGTCAGCTTGTCGATCTTCTCCGTGATCTTCTCCAACGCCTCGAGTTCCTTGAGGCGCATCAACACCGGGCTGTCCTCGATCAGCTTGGCCGTGTTGAGCAGCGAACGGGTCGCGTTCGCCTCCTCGCGGCGGCGGATCACGTTGGCCTGGGCCGACTTCTCGGCCTGGACCACGCTGTTGAGGATGTCCTTCATCTCGCCCGGCAGGATCACGTCCTTGACGCCCACGCCGAGCACCTCGATGCCAAGCCCGGCCATCTGGCCGCGCACGTGGGCGAAGATGTCGGCGTCCAGCGACGCCTTGTCGCCCAGCAGTTCGTCCAGCGTCTTGGCGGAAACCGCCTTGCGCAGGCCGTACTGCAGTTCGCGGTAGACGTGATCGCCGATCTTCGCCACCTTGGTGCGCGCGGCCACCACGTCGACGACGCGGGTGCTCGCGGCCAGGTTCACGCGCAGGGACACCTTGTCGCGGGTCAGCAGTTCCTGGCCCGAGACCTCGACCGCCTGCACGCGCAAGTCGACGATGTCCACGACCACGTTCTTCTGGAAATTCCAGAAGGCGTAGGCGCCCGGCGCCAGCGTCTTCGACAGCTTGCCGTCGATGAACACCAGGCCGGTGAACTCGGCCGGCACGTCGGCGACCACGGCCACCTTCGACAATGCGCCGAGCTGGCGCAGACGACGGGCCACGGCGGCATCGACTTCCGGCAGGCCGTCCAGCGCGACTTTGCGCACGTCCACCCGCACCAGGCCCTTCCAGTACAGCTTGCGGCCGCCCGGCAGGATGACGTCTTCCAGCTTGCCGTTCTTCGACACCAGGCCGACTTCCTGCTCGCCGATGTCGGCCAGGGTGAAGTACGGCGCCAGCATGTCCATGCGCGCGATCAGCACGTCGGCATCGTTGCCGGCGTACTCCGGCCGCGCGATGGCGTGCACGGTGATGCCCAACTCGCCGCGTGGGTCGAAGAACTTGTGGACGCCCGGCTCGAGCACACGCTCGAGCTGACGGTTGCGATACACCAGGCCGCGCTCGCCGTCACCGATCACGACCTTCTTGGTCCAGAACATGGCACATGTCTCCTTATGTGGTTGTTGGCTCTGGTGGTCCGTTCCCGGATGGCTGTTTCCGCACGGGGGAACGGTTGCCGTGCCGAAGTGTTGACGACGCCGTGCGATGCGGCGCCATCTGAAAAAGGCGGAAACGCCCGTGGACGCGACCGGAGCGGGAGTCCGGCGCTGCCGGCGGAGATTCCGTCACCGATGCGCGGCCGGCATCCTGCCGTCAGCCATCGATGGGGAACGTCCGCCGCCAGGGCTCGGTTCCGGCACCAGCCCCGCTGCGTCGTGCGTCTCCACGCATTCCCTTGCATGGTTCGGCACGCCGCACCGGGCGTTTCCTGGAAGGGACTTGCGTCCCGATGTCATGACGTGACAGGTCATGTGTTGGAGCGGGAATCGAACCCGCGACTCTCGGTATCAAACCGATGCTCTAACCATACTGAGCTATCCAGTGGTGACGTCCCGGAATCGAACCGGTGTAGTCGGCGTTTCCGCCGGTGCCTGACCCCTCGGCCATCGTCAAGTGGAACACCCGTTCCCACGTTTCGGCATACGCCACGGCAGCGCCGCGCGCACCGGACGGGACACAAACCCGTACCGCTGAGACGTGTTCGAAGATGTTCCGCATTGCCGGCTGTCGCCAACCGGCAATCCGTGCGGGCGCATGGCGCCCATTTCGTTGTTCCATCCGAACGCCGCTCGCGTCGGAGCATCACCACGCAGCGCACATGCGCCGGTTGCAGCCGCGCCCCTGCCTCGGGCGCGCAAGCGCGCTACCCGGATGCTCCAGGGCGGAAACCAGGGGTTTCCCTGTCGAATGGAACGAAACCTGCTCGATGCATGCGCATCCTCCGCGAACGCCAAAAACAAAACGCCCCCGGGACTTGCGACCCGAGGGCGTTCGCGTGCCTCGGGAGATCGGGGTGGCCGATCTCCCAGGGAGTCAGCCGTGATTAGTGATCCAGGTACCGCGCGCCTTCGACGCCACGCAACAGGACGCACGCGTCCGCGCCGTGGCAGGGCCACAGGGCAAACAGGTTCGTGTTGGCGGGAAGGCGGGTCATGGAAATCGGTTCGATGAAAAAACAGCCACGAGGGCGAAGGCCGCGCACGATACGCCGGTTGTTTTGAAGATGCAACACTTTTTTAACTTCGATTTTCTTCCGGTCGACCGTCGGCGTGATCGACCACGCCCGCGGGCAGGCCGGCGATGACCTTGGGCGCGGGTAGAATCGCCGCGTTCGTTTCGACTTGATGACGCCTACGTGTCCCACGCCCATTCCGATCCCGCGCTCGACGCGCTGCTGTTGCCCTTCCAGCAGGGCGATCTCCGCTGGCCGGAAGGGCCTGTATTGTTCCTGCGCGCGCGCGACGGCTGGGCCCTGCGGCAATTTCCGCTGGACGCGCTTGTCTGCGAACAGGGTTTCAAGCCCGCCGCCGACGGTTTGATGCGTGCGGGGCTGGAGGTGGTCGAGGAAACATCGTCCCGCGCGCCCGTGGGAGGCTATGCCTTGGTGCTGGTGTTGCCGCCGCGCCAGCGCGAGGAGGCGCGAGCGCTGTTCGCGAAGGCGTTTTCGCTGGCCGCGCCCAGCGGCGTGATCGTGGCGAGCATGCCGAACGATGAAGGCGCCAAGGCGGGCGAGGGTGATCTCAAGCGCATCGCACCGCTGTCCGGCATGCTCAGCAAGTATCACTGCCGGGTGTTCTGGACGCATGCGCCCGCGCGCGATGAAGCATTGGTGGCCGAATGGCTGCGGCTGGACGCGCCGCGTCCGATCCTGGGAGGACGATTCGTCAGTCGCCCCGGCGTGTTCGCCTGGGACCGCATCGATGCCGCCTCCGCGCTGCTTGTGGAACACCTGCCGACGGACCTTGCCGGACACGGCGCGGATCTGGGCGCGGGTTACGGCTATCTTTCGTCGGAGGTGCAGAGGCGCTGTCCGGGTGTCACCGCCCTGGATCTGTACGAGGCAGAAGCGCGCGCGTTGGCGCTGGCCCGCGAGAATCTGCGGGACGCTTCCGCCGCGTTGTCGTTCCATTGGCACGATGTGACCGCGGGCGTGTCCGGACAGTACGACTTCATCGTCATGAATCCGCCCTTCCATGCGCAGGGTCGGGGCGACCGTCCCGACATCGGCCGGCGTTTCATCGAAGTGGCGGCAGGCGCGCTGAAGCCGCGTGGGCGGTTGTGGCTGGTCGCCAATCGCCACCTGCCGTACGAGTCGGCGCTGGGCAGCGGCTTCGCGCAGGTTCGCACGGTCGCCGAACGGGGAGGCTTCAAGGTGATCGAGGCGGTGAAGGCGGGCCGCGCATGAAGATCGTCAAGCACATCGCCAATCTCGGCTACGGCAGCCGCAAGCAGGTCGCGCTGATGTTCCGCGAAGGCCGCGTCACCGATGGCGCGGGCGAGGTGCTGTATGCCGACGATCCGGTCGACCATGACAACATCCGCGTCGATGGCGAACCACTGGATCCCCCGCCGGGCCTGGCACTGATGCTGCACAAGCCAGTGGGCTACACCTGTTCGACCAAGGACGCCGGTCGCCTGATTTACGACCTGCTGCCGCCGCGCTTCCGCCTGCGTTCGCCGGTGCTGTCCTCGGTGGGGCGGCTGGATCGCGACACGTCCGGCCTGTTGCTGATGACCGACGATGGCGCCCTGCTGCACCGGATCATCTCGCCGAAATCGAACCTCCCGAAAGTCTACGAGGCCACGCTGGCCCACGACCTGCGCGGCGACGAGGCGGCCCTGTTCGCCAGCGGCGAACTGATGCTTGAATCCGAAACCACGCCGCTGGCACCGGCCGCGCTCGAAGTGATCGATCCGCGACACGCCCGCCTGAGCCTGACCGAGGGCCGCTACCACCAGGTCCGCCGCATGTTCGCCGCCGTCGGCAACCACGTCGAAACCCTGCATCGCAGCCGCATCGGCGGACTGGCCCTACACGACCTGCCGGCAGGCCAGTGGCGTGCACTGGACGGTGCGGATCTCGCAACGCTTTTTGCGAACGCCGGATAGGTCGTTGTGGGAGCGACGTAGGTCGCGACCTCAAGGAAACTTCCGACATCGGAACGCGCGGTTGTCTGATTTCGCCCGTGGCTGCGATCCCCGATGCTGAAAGCCCAAGGATGAGCATCAGCCAAGGATGGCTACTCGGCGTGGAACCCAGAAAAAAAGCCCCATGTAGGAGCGACGTAAGTCGCGACCGAAAACCGTCCGCAACGATGAAAAATTCCGCGGACATTCCGGATTCCCGTCAAACAGGCGGGGGCGCGACGGGAATGGAAGCAACCGGATTCACCCATCCAGCCGGACATCGTGCACTGCGCAGAGGCAGGCACTCACTGGCCGGCCAGATCTACCTGATCACCTTCGTCACCTCCAACCGCGAACGGCTGTTCGACGATGCAGGCAATGCGGCCATTGTTGCACGGGCTTCGGAAGACGGTCGGCTCTGGTACCGTTCCAGACTGCTGGCCTGGGTACTGATGCCCGATCACTGGCACGGGTTGGTGGAACTGGGTGATCTGGACGATATCTCCATTGTCGTTCAGCGTCTGAAGACCAACACGGCCAAGGCACTGCGTCGTTATCGGTCCGATGGCGTTCCCGTGTGGGCAAAGGGTTTCCATGACCGCGCCCTCCGTGCGGACGAGAACCTGCGCGCTGCGGCACGCTATCTAATCGCCAATCCGCTCAGGGCTGGCCTGGTGACGCGGATTGGTGACTATCCTTACTGGAACGCGATCTGGCTTTGAGATCTTGGTCGCGACTCACGTCGCTCCTACAAATGGAGCGACGAGTTGGTCAATCCGCGAGCAGCTTGCGCCAGCCTTCGTGACCCAGGCGGTCCAGGGTCTGGATGTTGCGTTCGACGATCACGTCGGGATCGGGGAAGGCGGCGACCGCGCGCTCCACGCTGTCCTCGCGCAGCAGGTGCAGGGTGGGATAGGGCGAGCGGTTGGTGTAGTGGCTGATGTCGTCGGGCGCGGCGCCGGCGAACTGGTAGTCGGGATGGAAGCTGGCAACCTGCAGGACGCCTTGCAGGTCCAAAGCCTCGACCGCCGCGTCGGCGTTGTCGAGGAAGTCGTTGTAGTCCAGGAAGTCGGTCAGGACTTCCGGATGGATGATCAGGGTAGTGTCGATCTGCGCGGGATCGGTGTCGCGAAGCAGCACCAGTTCCTCGGCCAGTTGTTCCAGCAGGGCTTCCGGCGTGGTGGCGTCGCTCAGCACGAAACGTACCTGTTCCTTGACGTAGACCGCCTTGGCGAACGGGCACAGGTTCAGGCCGATGACCGCGCGCTCGATCCAGCGGCGGGTCGCAGCGACGGGATCCGGCGCGGCGTCGCCGGCGCCGGGCAGCACGGAATCAGTCACGGAAGTTCTCGAACTGCAACGGCAGCTCGAGTTCGGTCTTCTTGAGCAGGGCAATGACGTCCTGCAGATCGTCGCGCTTCTTGCCGGTGACCCGCAGCTTGTCGCCGTTGATCTGGGTTTCGACCTTGATCTTGGCTTCCTTGATGGTCGCGGCGATCTTCTTGGCCAGCTTCTGTTCGATTCCCTGCTTGACGGTGACCTTCTGCTTGGCCTGCGCCAGGTTGGTCTCGACGTCGCCGAACTCCAGGCAGCGGGTGTCGATGCTGCGGGCGATCAGGCGCGCGCGCAGGATGTCGGTCATCTGCTTGACTTGGAAATCGCTGGGCGCGGTCTGGGTGATGGTGTTCTCTTCCAGCAGGAACTTCGCATCCACGCCCTTGAAGTCGAAGCGGTTGGAAAGCTCGCGGTTGGCCTGGTCGACCGCGTTGGTGAGTTCGTGCTGGTTGACTTCGGAAACGACGTCGAAGGAGGGCATGGCGGGCGGAAACATGGATTCGGGGGTTGGCCATTCTAATCCATGGGCGGGCGCGCTCCCGTGACGCCATAATGCGGCATGCGCCGACATCCCCATTCCGCCGCCATCGTCCTGATGCTGCTGGCCGTGCTCCTGTTCGCCCTGATGGATGCCGGGCTGAAGCTGCTGTCGGCGAACTATCCGCCGCTGCAGGTGGCCGCGTTGCGCGGGTTGTCGTCGCTGCCGTTCGTGCTGGCGTGGGCGCTGTTGACCGTCCCGCCCGGCAGCCTGCTGCGCATCCACTGGCCGCTGCACCTGCTGCGCGGTGCGCTCGGCGTGGCGATGATGGCCGGTTTCGTCTATGGCCTGCGCGGCATGCCGCTGTCCACGGCCTATGCCATCACGTTCGTCGCGCCGCTGCTGGTGACCGCGATGGCCGGGCCGCTGCTGAGGGAGCGGGTTGGCCTGGGGCGCTGGCTTGCGATCGCGGTCGGCCTGCTGGGCGTGCTGGTCATCCTGCGTCCCACCGGCGAAGGCATGATGACCGCCGGCGGGCTGGCCGTGCTGGTGGCGGCGATCTGCTACGCCGCCGGCGCGATCACCGTGCGCCTGTTGGCGCAGCGGGACAGCACCCAGTCGATGGTGGTCTGGTTCATGGCCCTGCTGTCGGTCGCGGCGCTCGCGCTGGCCTGGCCCGGATGGAAGCCACTGCAGGCGGCGGACGGGTGGATCATCGCCGGCATCGGAGTCGCCGGTTCGCTGGCGCAGGTCGCGTTGACCGAGGCATTTCGGCGCGGCGAAGCCTCGCTGATCGCGCCGCTGGAGTACACCGCGCTGATCTGGGGCGTGGTGCTGGACGTGGCGCTGTGGGGCGTGTTGCCGGACGGCGTCACCTGGATCGGCGCCGGGATCATCGTCGCCAGCGGTTTCTATCTGCTGCGCCGCGAGCCCGCGCATGCCGAGGCGGAGCATCCCTGAGGTGCCCTGGCTGCTGCTCCTGCCGCTGGGACTGATGCTGCTGCTCGCACTGTGGCTGATCCTGTTTCCCTGGTCGTTGTGGCAGCGCTACCACCGCGGCAAAGCAACCCGGCGCGTCTGGCCGTGGCAGGTGCGTTTGAATCTGGGGCTGTTGTGGGTGGGGCTTGTCGTGTTCCTGCTGCTCAGCGCCGTCTTCCAGATCTGGTGGCCGCATCAGTTGTCGCAGGCCGCGCTGGGGTTGGGGGCTGGCATCGGGCTGGGTACGCTGGGCGTCGCCACGAGTCGCTTCGAATGGCGCGAGGCGGGCCTGTTTCATACGCCCAATCCCTGGCTGGTCTTGCTGTTGACCCTGCTGGTGGCCGGACGGATCCTGCTGGGGCTGGTCCAGATCTTCCAGCAGGGCCTGGCATGGTCGCGTGATCAGGTGCTGGCCGGTGATCTGCATGCGGGCCTGACCGGATTGGCGGGTTTGCTGTTGGGCTATGCGCTTGCGAGCACCTGGGGCCTGCATCGGCGACTGCGGCGCTTGCGCCGTTGAGTCATAAAAACGAAGGGCCCCGATGACGGGGCCCTTCGCTGTTCCAGGTGCAATGCCGGTCGGTGACCGGGGCTGGCGCTTAGAAACGCGCGCCGATGCCGATGCCGACGGTCCACGGATTCAGATCCGCCTTCTGGCCGATGCGCTCGCCGTTGCCGGTGATCTCGCTGTCGCCATGCATGTAGCGGGCATCCGCACGGGCGAACCACGACGGGCTGATGTTGAAGTCGACGCCCACGGTGCCGATGGCGCCCTTGGTGTCTTCCAGGCCGAAGTGCTGGCCCGCGCCGTCGGTGATGTTGTAGCCGCCGCTGTAGTTGGCCTGGTAGTAACCCAGACCCACGAACGGACGGATCGGCGCATCGCTGTTGCGGAAGTGGTACTGGGCGCTCAGGGCGTAGGGCTGCGAATCGATGTTGCCCAGCTTGCCCTGGTCACCGCGCACGCGCTGCTCGAACTTGTCGGCGGCGCCCCACAGTTCGACAGCGATCGCCGGGGTGACGTACCAGCTGGCGCTCAGGGTGGCGGCGGAACCGCCGTCCAGATCCAGGCTGGAGTTGTCCACCGGCTTGGAATCGACCTTCTGCACGGCGTAGCCGCCGACGACGGCGAAGCGCTTGTGATCGGAGGACGCGGTGCTGTCCTGCGCGAAGACGGCCGGGGCGAACGCCAGCAGCGAAGCGGCGAGGGTGAGGGTGCGGAACTTGTTCATGGGGGATCTCCTTTTTCTGTTTTTCTGGCCCGATGCTTTTGGGGCGTGCGCACCGTAACGACCCACGCATGAATGGAGACAAGTCCGCGAAATGAATCTTTTACAACAACAGCGATATCCAGCGAACGTTCATTTTTCGTTTGTCGACACGACGCGGAACTGTTCAGCAGACTGTTCGGCGCAAATTCGTTTTCAAGGTCGAGGACGGACGCGTTGGCGCGACACACGGATTGGGTTAAGGTCGCTCGCGCCATCAGGAGATGCGTCATGCCCCGCAGCGATGCCGCCACCGTCGAGGCGTACCTGGCCGGACTGCCGGCGGAGCGACGTGACGTAATCGCGAGCGTGCGCGATGCGATCAATCTTCATCTGCCGCCGGGCTACGAGGAGCGGATGAACTGGGGAATGATCAGCTGGGAGGTTCCGCTTTCCCGCTATCCGGAGACCTACAATCGCCAGCCGCTTTCTTTCGTGGCGCTGGCCGCGCAGAAAAACCACTACGCGCTGTACCTGATGTGCGTCTATGCCGATTCGCCGGTGGAAGCGGAATTGCGGCAGGCCTACGCGAATGCCGGCAAGAGGCTGGACATGGGCAAGAGCTGCCTGCGATTCAAGCGGCTGGAAGATCTGCTGTTGCCGGAAGTGGTCCGGATTGTCGCGGCCACGCCGGTCGAGACCCATATCGCGCGCCACGAGGCCGGGCGCATGCGACACTGATCCGCATGAGCCGGCGTCCGTCCAAGTCCTCCCCACGCTCCCGCGTCGCGTCGCGCGGGGCCGCGCCCCTGTCGCCGGCCTCCGGTGAAAATCCGACCATGGCGGATTTGGCGAAGGTCGCGGGGGTTTCCGCCATCACGGTGTCGCGCGCGCTGCGCGAGAGTCCGCTGGTGAACGCGGAAACCCGCGAGCGCATCCGCGAGATCGCCCGCCAGTACGGTTATTCCTTCAATGTCAGCGCGCGCAACCTGCGCCTGCGCCGCAGCATGACGGTGGCGGTGGTGGTGGAAATGAAGCCGACCCTGGAGCGGCAGATGTCCGGGCCGTATCCGCTGGACCTGCTGGGCGGCATCACCCAGGAGCTGACCACCACCGGCTACAGCGTACTGTTGACCTCGCTGCAGGGCGGCGCGCTGCCCAACGTGCAGGCCGCCGATGGCGTGATCCTGCTTGGCCAGGGCGCCAACGAGGACGCCATGCACGAAGTGCAGCGCTGGGGCAGGCCGATGGTGGTGTGGGGCGCCGTCAGCCGGCACGAATCGCAGGTGGTGGTCGGCAGCGACAACCGGCGTGGCGGCGCGTTGGCGGCGGAGCGGTTCATCGCGCTGGGCCGCAGCCGGCCGGTGTTCCTGGGCGACCCCGCGCACGGTGAGTTCGCCGAGCGCCTGGAAGGCTTTGCCGGCACCCTGGGCAAGTACGGCATCGTGCCGCTGACCCCATCGGTCGCCAGCTTCACCGTCAATGCCGGTGCGGAGGCGGTGCATGCGCTGCTGGAGAAGCATCCGCAGATCGATGCGCTGTTCGCCGCCAGCGACCTGCTCGCGATCGGCGCCATCCGCGCGTTGATCGAGCGCGGCCGGCGGGTACCCGAGGACGTTTCGGTCATCGGCTACGACGACACTCCCCTGGGGGCCACCTACGTCCCGCCGCTGAGTTCGGTGCACCAGAACTTCGTCGACGCCGGCGTCCTGCTCGCCCGCAAGATTCGTGGGCTGATCGACGGCGACCCGGCCAGCTCGGAGACGCTGCCCACCCATCTGGTGGTCCGCGCCACCTGAGCGCAAAAATCTGCTGCGGCGCAACGTGTACAGGGGAGGCGCGATGGTGCGGCTCCGCCCGTGCCGACGTCATCTGGCGGAAGGCTAAGCCACTGTCCTGAAACGGAATTTTCATGTGGCCTGGACGGCTGCGCGGCCGCCATGGGCCCGCCGCTCCCTGCATTTGTTATCGATAACTTGACATCGATAACAACGAATCCCTAGCGTGCCTCCGCACGGTCCCTGGACGGCAGGGCGAATGGAGGAAGCGCACGTGGGCGAGTGGCAGGACAGGGCGCCGGTGGACACCGCCGGCATGGCCATGGCGGACGATCCCTGGCGTCTGCGCCAGACGGCGTTCGATCCGCGCCGCCGCGCCCGCGACGAAACCCTGTTCGCGCTGGCCAATGGCGGCCTGGGCGTGCGCGGTGGTTTCGAGGAACAGGAGAGCGCCAGTGACGGCAGTTTCCTGGCGGCGGCGTTCGAACAGAACGCCATCCACTACCACGAGCGCCTGGCCGGATTCGCCCGCAACACCGATACCCGGGTTCCGGTCGCCGAGGGCAAGCGCATCCGGATCCTGCTGGGCGAGGAAGTCGTCGACCTCGCGCAGGCCGAATGGCTGGCGTTCGAACGCGAACTGGACCTGCGCCAGGGACAATTGCGCCGTCGCCTGCGCATCCGCACGGCAGGGGGGCACACGCTGGAAATCCATGCCGAACGGGTGGTTCCGTTCGCCGAGCATGCGCTGCTGGCGATCCGTTTCCGGGTGCGTTCGGTCGACTACGGCGGACCAATCGCGCTGGTGTCCTCGATCGAAAGCGGTCGGCAGGCGGTCGCCCAAGGAGATGATCCACGCATCGGCGCCGGCGGCGGCGAAGGGCTGCTGGCGATCGGCGGCGGCAGCGCGGACGGGATGGCCTGGATCGCGCAACGCGCGCCGCATCGCGGGTTCGAACTCAGCTGCGGACAGCATCATCGCGTCGGCGCGGGCCTGCTCGCGCAGCCGCCGCAGGCGACGGCCGGACGGGTCGAACAGCGCTTCGACGGCCGACTGGTGCCCGGCGACGAGGTCGGCGTGGAGAAGTTCGTCGCCTACGTCCACGACGGCGACATGGCGCAGCGTGCGAACGAACTGGCGCGACTGCTTCAACGCGCGGTCGATACCGGATTCGATGGGTTTGCCGCGCCGCAGGCGGCCACGCTGGCCGGCTTCTGGCAGCGGGCGGGGCTGTCGGTGAACGGCGATGCCGGCGCCGAGCAGGCGCTGCGCTTCAACCTGTTCCACCTGCTGCAATCGGCCGGCCGCAACGGCGTGGATGGCACCGCCGCCAAGGGACTGACCGGCGAGGGCTACGAAGGCCATTGCTTCTGGGATACCGAGGCCTTCGTGCTGCCGGTGATGGCGTTCACCGCGCCGGACGTCGCTCGCGCGATGCTGCGCTACCGGTTCCGCACCCTGGACGCGGCGCGGGCGCATGCCCGCGAGATGAACCACCCGACGGGCGCGCTGTATCCCTGGCGCACCATCGATGGCGGCGAATGCTCGGCGCACTATCCCAGCGGTTCGGCCGCATACCACATCAACGCGGCGGTGGCCTACGGCATCGGCCTGTACCTGGACGCCAGCGACGATGTGGACTTCCTTGCCGAAGCGGGCGCGGAGATGCTGTTCGAGACCGCGCGGATCTGGCCGCAGGTCGGGCATTTCAATCCACGCCAGGGCGGCGCGTTCTGCATCCACGAAGTGACCGGGCCGGACGAATACACCACCTTGGTCAACAACAATTTCTACACCAACCGCATGGCCCAGCAGCACCTGCGCCGCGCGGTGGCCGCGTGGCACCGCCTGCGCCAGGAACGGCCTGAAGTGCTGGCGGAACTCGCCGCCCGGCTCGCGCTGGAAGCAATCGAAGTCGAGTCGTGGGCCCGCGCCGCCGACGCGATGTACCTGCCCTATGACGAGGCGCAGGGCGTCTACGCGCAGGACGACGAGTTCCTCGACAAGCCGCGCTGGCCGTTCCCGCCGGCGAGCGGCGAACACCGCCCGCTGTTGCTGGACTACCACCCGCTCACCCTGTACCGCCACCAGATCTGCAAGCAGGCCGACGTGGTGATGGGGCTGGTGCTGGCGGGCCAGGGACTCGATCCGCGTCGCAAGCGCCGCAGCTTCGATTACTACGAAGCGGTTACCACCCATGACTCGACCCTGTCGGCGCCGGTGTTCGGCGTCCTCGCAAACGAAGTCGGCCACGCGGACAAGGCCTGGCGCTATTTCGACGCCAGCCTGCGCGTGGATCTGGACGACCTGCATCGCAACACCGATCACGGCGTTCACATGGCGGCGCTGGCGGGCAGCTGGCTGGGCCTGACCGAAGGCTTCGCCGGGATGAGGGTGGAGGACGGCCGGCTGTCATTCGCGCCGACCCTGCCGGAAGCGTGGCAGGGCTACGGCTTCAACCTGCGCTGGCGTGGCTGCGTGCTGCGGGTGGACGTGGCCGCCGACGGCGTGCGCTACCGCCTGGAAGAGGGCGATGAGCTGGCCATCCTCCACGCGGGCGAGCCGCTGCTGCTGTCGCCGGGTACCGCCGAGCTGCAGCCGCTGGCGCGACCGCTGGAAGCGGTGCGGGCGACCTTCCCGCGCCAGGCGCGCGCGCTGATCTTCGATCTGGACGGCGTGCTGACCGATACCGCGCACACCCACTACGAAGCCTGGCAGCGGCTGGCCGACGAAATCGGCGTGCCGTTCGACCGCCAGGTCAACGAGCGCCTGAAGGGCGTGGATCGGATGGCATCGCTGGCGATCATCCTGGAACGCGCATCGCGGACCTACGACGACGGGGAGCGGCGCGCGCTGGCCGACCGCAAGAATGGCTACTACGTGCAGGCCATCCAGCGGTTCGGCCCGAGCGATCTGTTCGACGGCGTGATCCGGGTGCTGGATGAAGCGCGCGCGGCGGGACTGAAGATCGGACTGGCCTCGGCCAGCCGCAACGCGCCGCTGCTGCTGGACAAGCTGGGCATCGCGGATCGCTTCGACTACATCGCCGACTCCGGGCGCATCCGTCGCGCCAAACCGGATCCGGAAATTTTCCTGGACGTGGCCGCCGCGCTCGGCGTCCCGCCAGCCCAGTGCATCGGCGTGGAGGACGCGGTGGCCGGTATCGAGGCCATCCACGCCGCCGGCATGGCCGCCATCGGCATCGGCAGCGCGGACAGCCTGCCGCAGGCCGACGCGGTATTGCCGGACATCGCCGCGTTCCGTGTGAGGGACTTCGTTTCTTCGTGACCGCACGCGGCCGTCAGAAGCCGCGGCGGATTATCTCAACCTGTTGAAAAAGTGGAGGGAACACATGCAACAGACCAACCTGATCCGCTACGCCCTGTCCGTAGCGATCGCCGCCGCACTGGCTCCATCCGCCGTGCTGGCACAGGATGCCGGCACGCCCGCGCAGCAGACGCCGCAACAACAACCGCAACAGGCACCTGCCGAGCAGGGCCAAAGCCAGGCCACCACGCTGGACACGGTGGTGGTCTCCGGTACGGCCACCGCTGGCGGCGTGAGGAAGCTGGAAGCCAGCTTCAACATCGTCACCGCCAACGCGGAGCAGATCAAACAGGCCAATCCCAAGAGCACCGCTGACCTGCTGAAGATTTCGCCCGGCATGTGGCCCGAATCCACCGGCGGCCAGACCGGTGCCAACATCGAGATCGCCGGCTTTCCCGGCGGCGGCGACGCGCCGTATTTCTCCACGCTGTTGATGGGTTCGCCGCTGTACGGCATGCCGACCCTGTCGTTCTTCGAGACCACGTCGATGTTCCGCCTGGACGACACCATCGAATCGGTGGAAATCCTGCAGGGCGGCCCGTCGGTGGTGTTCGCCGACGGCCAGATGGGCGCCAGCGCCAACTTCTTCCTGAAGACCGGCACCGAGGAACCATCCGGCAGCGTCGGCCTCACCTACGGCAACGAAGGCCTGTGGCGGCTCGACGGCTTCTATGGCTTCAAGGTGGCTGAAGGCTGGTACGGCAGCATCGGCGGTTTCTGGCGCGAATCCGACGGCGTGCGCGATCCGCAGTTCAAGGCGGACAAGGGCGGCCAGCTGACCGCCACCCTCTCGCACGACTTCGATGCCGGCCGGCTGACCCTGTACACCCGCTACCTCAACGACAAGAACCAGTTCATCACCCCGATTCCGCTGATCCAGCGCGGTACCGACAACTTCAGCGCCTATCCGGGTTTCGATCCGCTGAAGGACACCTACTACAGCAAGTACATGCAGCACGTGTGGCTGCCGACCTATCCCGGTGGCGGCAAGAACGCCGATCTGGCCGACGGCCGCGGCGCCAAGCTGTTCATGTTCGGCGGCAACTTCGACTACTCCTTCGACAACGGCTGGTCGATCAGCGATCGCTTTCTGTTCAACGAAGGCGACATGGATACCAATGCGCTGTTCTCGGGCAACAATCCGGTTTCGTTGCAGGACATGCTGTTCACCGACGGCACGCCGGGCGGCTTTGAGCTTCCGGCCGGATCGGTGGCCACCGCGAACTACATCAACGGCGGCGCGGTGCCGCTCACCCAGAGCGTGATCCAGCAGGGCTGGTGGCATATCCACAAGCACCTGAAGAGCTTCAGCAACGACTTCCGCCTGAGCAAGGAGCTGTTCGAGGGCAATA
The DNA here is from genome assembly GCF_052044485.1 of Pseudoxanthomonas sp. 22568. Classification (NCBI taxonomy): domain Bacteria; kingdom Pseudomonadati; phylum Pseudomonadota; class Gammaproteobacteria; order Lysobacterales; family Lysobacteraceae; genus Pseudoxanthomonas; species Pseudoxanthomonas sp. 22568. The sequence goes on along the minus strand of NZ_JBQENC010000005.1, from coordinate 92,359 downwards.
CCCTGACGGTGGGCCTGTACGTCAACCACTACACCATGGATGACAAGTGGTCGCTGGGCAACCAGATGCTGATGGCCAACGAGCCGAATGCGCGCCCGATCGTGGTGAGCTACGTGGATGGCGGCGAGACCTTCTACCGCACCAATCCGCAGGGCTTCGCCGACTTCAGCGGCTTCCACATCGCCCAGAACGGCAAGGCCACCAACGTGGCGCTGTACCTGTCTGATTCCTGGCGGGTCGGCAAGTGGCTGTTCGATCTGTCCGGCCGCCTCGAGAACCAGGATGCCAAGAGCAATGTCTGCAATCGCAGTCCGGTGAATGCGGGAACCGGTGGCCTGGACGGCGATCCGAACACCATCTACGACAACAACGTCGAGCTGTGCAACGGCACCTATGCCCGCAACCGTTACGAGAAGACCCATCCGTCGTGGACGGCGGGTGCCAACTATTCGTTCACCAACAACATGTCCATGTATGGCCGCGTCAACACCGGTGGCCACTTCCTGGACTTCGACAACGGCATCCGCGGCACCACCAACGACAACTACCCGCCGATGCAGAAGATCCGCAACTACGAAATCGGCTTCAAGTACCAGTCGCCGTTGCTGTATGCGGATATCAGCGCCTATCGGCGCGTGTTCAGCGGCCTGCAGTACCAGCCCACCGATGGCCTGGGCACGCCGGTCGGCAGCCCGCGCATCTATGGCTCCGAGTCGCACGGTGTCAACTTCATCGGCGCGCTGACCCCGATCGAGAACCTGCGCTTGCAGTTGGTGGCGAACTACCTGGACGGCGAGTACACCGACTATGACGCGTGCCTGCCGTATACCGACATCAACGGCGAGGACAACTGCGCGCCGATCGAAGGGCAGCAACTGCAGCGCCAGCCGAAGTTCCGCGCCATGTTCACCCCGAGCTACCGCTTCGAGCTGGGCTGGGGCGACATCACCCCGTACGTGACCTACACCTACGTGGGTGATCACACCCAGGACCAGTCGGGCCTGCAGGAACTGGGCTCGTACCACACGCTGGATTTCGGCGTCACTTCCAACGTGGGCGAGAACTGGCAGTTCAATCTGCGCGGCACCAACATGACCAACGAGTTGGGACTGACCGAAAGCAATTCGCGCATCTTCGGTTCGGCGACCACCGCCGGTGGCGTGTTGCTGGCGCGTCCGCTGGAGGGCCGCGAGGTCAACTTCCAGGCCAAGTACAGCTGGTGAGCCACGCCGGGGACGCCGCCTGAACCTCCTCTCCCGGGAGGCGTCCCCGGATTTCTTTCACCCGTCGCGCGCGGCCGCACGATCGCGCGCGGCGGGTTCCCTTGTCGCCCCGGCGATGACACAGTGCGGCGGCCGCCTGGCGGCATGGCCCGGAGCAAGCAATGAATCGAACCCGCATGGTCCTCGGGTTGATCCTGACCTACATGATCTTCGCGATGCTGCTGAACTCGGTCGGCGCGGTGATCCTGCAGGTCATCCAGGGATTCGGGGTAAGCAAGGCGTCGGCGAGCACGCTGGAAGCGTTCAAGGATCTGCCGATCGCGATCGCCTCGTTCCTGGTCGCCTCGACCTTGCCGCGGCTGGGTTACCGGCGGGCGATGATGCTCGGCCTGGGGCTGGTGGCGCTGGCCTGCGCCGGCATGCCGCTGTTGCAGTCGTTCTGGGCCACCAAGCTGCTGTACGTGACGGTCGGCGTGTCGTTCGCGCTGGTGAAGGTTTCGGTCTACTCCAGCATCGGCCTGCTGACCGACAGCGAGCGCGCGCATGCCGGACTGACCAGCACCGTGGAAGGCTGGTTCATGGTCGGCATCCTCGGCAGCGCCTGGCTGTTCGCCGCCTTCATCAATCCCGACACGCCGGGCGATCCGGTATGGCTCGACGTCTACTGGGTGATCGCCGGGCTGTGCGTGGCGGTGATCCTGTTGCTGGCCGGTTCGTCGATGGATGAATCGCAGGCGCGCGACGGCCATGCGGTCGGCGAATCCTTCGCCGACATGTTCCGTCTGCTGGCGCGCCCGCTGGTGATCGTGTTCCTGGTCTCGGCTTTCCTGTACGTGCTGATGGAACAGGCCATCAACACCTGGCTGCCGACCTTCAACCGCGAAATCCTGCACCTGCCCACCGCCCTCAGCGTACAGGCGGCCGGTATCTTCGCCGGCTCGCTGGCGCTGGGCCGTCTGGGCGGCGGCATCCTGCTGCGGCGGTTGCCCTGGTTCTGGTTGCTGGCCACCTGCGTGCTGGCGATGGCGGCGCTGGTGCTGCTGGCGCTGCCGCTGGCGGCCAACGTGCAGCCGCGCACCGATGCGAGCTGGTGGGACGCGCCAGTGGCCGCCTATGTGTTCCCGCTGATCGGCCTGTTCATGGCGCCGATCTATCCGACCATCAATTCGGTCGTGCTGAGCGCGCTGCCGAAAGCGCGGCATGCGGCGATGACCGGCCTGATCGTGGTGTTCTCCGCGTTGGGCGGCACCACCGGATCCTTCATCACCGGGCAGCTGTTCGCCCATTTCGACGGCTCGCGCGCCTTCTACCTGCTGCTGCTGCCGATGGCGGTGCTGCTGCTGTCGCTGACCCTGCTCAACCGCGCCGCGCACGCGCCCGCCGGCACGCCGGCCGTGCCGGCGGGAGGATCTTGAACCGATGTCCCTCGCCGCTTCCCGCAAGATGCCCTTGCTCCTGAAAAATGCCTGTGCCCGGCTGCTTCTTGCCGGCCTGCTGGCGCTGCCGGCGATGGGCCAGGCGCTGGCCTACGATCGCGCGCCGGTCGACGCGCCGCTGCAGTTCCGCATCACCGAAGGACGGATCGAAAACGCGTTCCACCAGGAGGGCGACATCGCCGCGCACCTGCTGCTCAGCTCCGGCAACCGGCCGCGCGTGCTGGTGGCGTTTCCGGCGGGCAACAGCGGCGTGGGCGTCTGGTTCGAGGAGGCGGCCACGCCGGTGCGGTGGACACTGGGGCAGGTCAAGGGCGAGCGCCACCGCGACAATGGGCACGCCTGGAACGGCATCGTGGCCGAGGCCAGCGTCGATGCGCCCCGGCTGGTGGTGAAGGATGCGGTGCTCGGCAGCGTGCGCGTGCTGCGCGACTACCAGCTGGGCCAGGCCTATCCGGCGGAGACCGCCGCGCAGCCCGAAGTCTCCGCCGATGCGGTCCGCTGGAAACGCAATCGCCTGGATGGCGCGCCGGGCTACGCCATCGCGTTGGAGGCCGGGAACGGCCGCTTCGAGCGCGAGGACGGGAAAATCGTATTGCGCGCGAACCGCGCCGGTGAACCGCTGCGGCTGCGCATCCACGCCTCGACCGGGGAAACCCCGCTGGTTCCGTTCAGCGCCGCCGGCCTGCTCAACGAACGCGCGACGGCCGACCTGCGCAGCCGCCAGGCGCTGCGATTCCTGAGCTACCACGAGAAATTCCTGGCCGGCTCCTGGCGCTTCGACACCTATTTCGGCCGCGACACCCTGATGTCGGTGCGCCTGCTGATGCCGGTGCTGCAACCGGAGGCGGTGGAGGCCGGCATCGGCGCGGTGCTGGCGCGCCTGGCGCCCAATGGCGAAGTCGCCCACGAGGAGGACATCGGCGAGTTCGCGGTGCTGCGCCATCGCAAGGAACAGGGCACGCCGTCCGCCGCGCCGATCTACGACTACACGATGATCGACGACGACTATATGCTGCCGCCGGTGGCCGCGGCTTGGCTGCTGGAGGATGCGCGCGGCCAGGCGCGCGCCCGTGATTTCCTCGCCCGCCGGGGCGAACAGGGTCGCAACGGCGAAACGCTGGTGCGCAACCTGTTGTTCGTGGCGGAGCAGAGCCGCGCGTTCGCGGAGGAGCCCGCGTATCGAAACCTGATCGCGCTCAAGCCGGACAAGCCGGTGGGACAGTGGCGCGACAGCAATGAGGGGCTGGGACGCGGCCGCTATCCCTACGACGTCAACGCGGTATGGATGCCGGCGGCATTGCGCGCGATGAGCGGATTCCTCGACAGCGGCCTGCTGGACGGCTACACCAGTGCGGAACAGCGCACGCAGCTGCGCGCCGCCGCGGGACGCGCCGATATCTGGGAACGACGCGCGGCGGAACTGTTCACGGTGCGGTTGCCGAACGCGCGCGCGGCGGAACAGATCCGTGCCTACGCCACCGAGGCCGGCGTGCCGGGTCGCGCGGCGCTCGATGCGCTGGGTGACGGCGAGCTGGCGTTCGCGGCGCTCGCGCTGGATGCGCAGGGCAGGCCGGTGCCGGTGCTGCATTCGGATGAAGGCTTCCGCCTGCTGTTCGGGCAACCCGATGCGCAATCCCTGGCGCGCGATGTCGGCAACCTGATGCGCCCTTTCCCGGCCGGCCTGATGACCGACGTGGGCCTGCTGGTCGCCAACCCCGCCTATGCCGAACGCGAGGTCTGGCCACACCTGGGCAGCGCCGCCTACCACGGCACGGTGGTGTGGGCCTGGCAGCAGGCGGTGCTGGCGGCCGGCCTGCGACGGCAACTGGCGCGGGACGATTTGCCGGCCGAGGCACGCGCCGTACTGGGCGATGCGCAGGCCCGGCTGTGGCGGGCGATCCGCGCCGCCGATGCGGTGCGCACCTCCGAGCTGTGGTCGTGGTCGTACCGCGACGGCCGCTATCAGGTCGAGCCGTTTGGCGCGCAGGGCGCGCACGAGGACGAATCCAACGCCGCGCAACTTTGGAGCACGGTGTTCCTTGCCCTGCCGCCGCCTGACGCGGCGCCCGCGGCCGAATCCGGAAAGGAAAAATGATGACGAAGAACCTGCTTTTCACCGCGCACCGGCGCCACGCGATGTTGCGTCTCGCCCTGGGCTTGTCGGCGCTGTCGGCGCCGTTGGCGGCGATCGCACAGGACAAGCCGGCCGCGCCGGAAACCGTGGCGATGCCGGCCACGTCGCTGCCCTACAGCCGGTTCGCCAGCGCCGAGGCGCGTGCGCAGTTCGAGCGGATGCTGGCCGAAACCCGCGAAGGCAAGGGGCCGAATCCGGCCGACATCGCCGATCAGCGGCGCTTCTACCAGCGCTACAACGACGACCGCCTGGCCGAAGCCGAGCGCCGCTATCCGGCCAAGGTGGAAGCCACCCGCATCGGCGGCGTGCCGGTGCACGTGGTGGATCCGCAGGCAGGCGCGCAGGGCGACAACGCGCAGCGGGTTCTGATCAACCTGCACGGCGGCGCCTTCATGTGGGGCTCGGGCAGCGGTGCGCTGGTGGAAGCGGTGCCGATTGCCGCGGTCGCCGGCATCCGGGTGGTGACGGTGGATTATCGGCTGGCGCCCGAGCATCCCTACCCGGCCGCGGTGGACGACGTGGAAGCCGTCTACCGCGAGCTGCTCAAGCAGTACCGCGCGGAGAACATCGGCATCTACGGCTGTTCGGCCGGCGGCATGCTGACCGCGCAGGCCACCGCGCGGATCCTGAAGCGGGATCTGCCACGTCCCGGCGCGATCGGCAACTTCTGCGGCACCGGCCTGCTATTCGCCGGGGATTCGGCGACCCTGGGGCAACTGGCGGTCGGCGTGCCGCCACTGCAATCGGACGGTGGCGCGAGCCTGCCGTACCTGCGTACCGCGCAGGCCGACGACCCGGTCGCCTATCCCGGCCAGTCGCCGGAGCTGCTCGCGAAGTTTCCGCCCACCCTGTTCCTGGCCGGCGGGCGCGACTTCGCGGTCAGCGCGGTGAGCACGATGCAGCGCCGGCTGCTGGGCGCGGGCGTGGATGCGGAACTGGTGCTGTTCGATGGCCTGTGGCATGCCTTCTTCGTGTATCCGGATCTGCCGGAGTCGCAGGAAGCCTATGGCCTGATCGCGCGCTTCTTCGATCGCCGCCTGGGCCGCCAGCCGCGCTGAGGGCGATCGTTCCAGCGGCGCCACGCAGCGTCGTGCGCCTGAACACATCGCCTGCCGTATCGTGTCCGCCTTCGAATCCGGGAAGATGGACATGAAAGCAATCGGAATGGGCCTGGCGGTGTTCATCGGCATGCTGTTGCCGTTGCAGGCGTTGATCAACGCATCGCTGGGACGGCAGACCTTCGGCCCGCTGTTCGCCGCGCTGATGTCGTTCGCGGTTGGCACCGGCGTGCTGGCGCTGTGGTGGCTGGCCACGCGGCCCACCTTCGACCCGGCGGCGCTGGCGCGGGTGCCATGGTGGGCGTGGACCGGCGGCGCCATCGGCGCGATCTACGTCGCCGCCGCGACCCTGCTGATTCCGCGCATGGGCGCCGCGCCGCTGATTTGTCTGGTGGTGTTCGGACAACTGGTGGGCTCGCTGGTGCTGGATCATTTCGGCGTGCTGCATGCGCGACAGCCCATCGACGGCACCCGCGTGATCGGTGCGCTGCTGGTCGTCGCCGGCGCGCTGCTGGTGGTGCGGCCCTGGCAGACGCCGGCCGGATGAGCGCGACGCTCCTGCGCGGCCTGCCGCCGCAGGCGGCTCCGGATTGCCGGGTACTGGTGCTGGGTTCGATGCCGGGTGCGGCATCGCTGGCGGCGGCGCGCTACTACGCCCATCCGCGCAACCGGTTCTGGCCGCTGATGGGTGCGCTGTGCGGTTTCGATCCCGCGCTCGACTACCCGCTCCGGCTGGCCGCGCTGCAGGCCGCCGGCGTCGGCCTGTGGGACGTGATTGGAACCTGCGAGCGCCGTGGCAGCCTGGACGCGGACATCGTCCGCGGCAGCGAGGTCGCCAACCCGCTGACGGACTGGCTGGAGGCACGGCCCTCCCTGCGCGCGGTGGCCTTCAACGGCGGCAAGGCGGCGCAGGCGTTCCAGCGCCACGTCGCGCCGACCCTGCCGGCGGGGCTGGCCGCGCGGCTCGTGTTCCACGCGCTACCGTCCACCAGTCCGGCCAACGCGGCCTTCGGCGTGGAACGCCTGGCCAAATCCTGGGGAATCCTGAAGCCCTGCCTGCGCGTTCCCGCTCCGGACACTTCCGTCCCGGACCCTCCTGTTCCGGAGCGGCCCTGACGAAGGTCATGCCCCCGTCCGGCATGTGCGGGTGGCCCGTTGCGCTGGCATCCTGTTGGAAACCGAACTTCCGGAGGCCGCCCATGATCCGTTCCGCCCCGCGCCTTTCCCTGCTGTGCCTGGCCGCGCTGTCCGGGCTGGCCGTGTCCGCGCAGGCCAAGGATGTCCGCTGCGAGATCGAAAGCGACTACGACATGACGGTCAACGAGCGCAGCGTGATCTTCACCCGCGAAAGCGGCACGCCCAAGGCGATCGTGATGCGCCAGGGGCGCCTGTTCGTCGATGACCGCTGGGTCCAGATCAACGACGACGATCGCCAGCGCCTGATCGACTTCGAGCGCGGCGCGCGCACCGCCATGCCGCTGGCGCACGAAATCGGCCGCGACGCCGCCGACATCGCCTTCACTGCGCTGGGCGAAGTCGCCGCCAGCATCAGCAATCATCCGGATCGCACCCGCAAGTCGCTGGACAAGGCGCGCAAGGCCATCGACCAGGGCATCGCCCGTTCGATCAGCGCCAACCGCTTCAACAGCCAGGATCTGGACAAGGGCATCGAACGCGCGGTTGGCGAGGTCATGCCCAGCGTGATCGGCGACATCGTCGGCGGCGCGCTCACCGCCGCGCTGACCGGCGACGCCGATCGCCTGGAGCGCATGGACGGACTGGACAAGGAAGTGGAAGCGCGGGTGGCGCCACGCGCCAAGGCGCTGGAAGTGCGCGCGGAGAAACTGTGCTCGCAGATGCGCGACATGGAGCGCATCGACAATGCGCTGGCGTATCGTCTCCCCGGCGGGCAGGCGCTGAACCTATTGGAAGAAAAGCCCGACCAAAGGCATACCACCGGCGACTGAGCAAGGCGTGCATGCCGTCGCGCGAGCCGCGACGGCCGATTCCAGCGGTCCCGGCCCAAAAATAATTGCCCTCAGAGGTTGGCGCACCGGGCGGGGATGGCCACAATAGGGGTTCCCCTATTGGCAAGTGATCGCTGGAGTTCCCCCATGGCCGAAATCAAGGAAGCGCGTGTTCCCGACATCGGTGGCTACAGTGACGTTCCCGTCATTGAAGTGCTGGTCGCCGTTGGCGATACCGTCGCCAAGGATCAAGGCCTGGTCACCCTGGAGTCCGACAAGGCCACCATGGAAGTGCCCTCGGCCTTCGCCGGCGTGGTCAAGGAACTGAAGGTCAAGCTGGGCGACGAACTGGCCGAAGGCTCGGTGGTCGCCCTGATCGAGGTGGCCGAGGGCGCCGCCGCTCCCGCCGCGCCGAAGGCCGAACCGGCCAAGGCCGAGCCGGTCAAGACCGCCGAGACCGGCGCGAGGGTCGAGCCGGTCGCGGTCGCCCCGACCCCGGACAAGCTCACCCAGCGCGAGATCGCGCAGGAAGCCGCCGCGCCGACCGCGCCCGCCGCGCCGCGCGCGCTGGAAGACAAGCCCGGCATCGATCCGGAAGCCGTGCCGCCGCGCACCCCGCCGGTGGAGTTCAACGCCGACCGCGTGCTGCCGTCCAAGGTGGCCTATGCCAGCCCGACGGTGCGCCTGTTCGCCCGCGAACTCGGCGTCGACCTGGATCAGGTCAAGGGCAGCGAACGCGGCGGCCGCATCAGCAAGGAAGACGTGCAGCGCTACGTGAAGGCCGCCCTGTCCGGCGGCGTGCCGGCCGCGGCCGGTGCCGCACCCGCGGCGGCCGGTGGCGGACTCAATCTGCTGCCGTGGCCGAAGGTGGACTTCAGCAAGTTCGGCGAAGTCGAAGTCCAGCCGCTGTCGCGCATCAAGAAGATTTCCGGCGCCAACCTGGCGCGCAACTGGGCGATGATTCCGCACGTCACCCAACACGATCACGCCGACATCACCGAGCTGGAAGCGCTGCGGGTGGCGCTGAACAAGGAAAACGAGAAGGCCGGCATCAAGCTGACCATGCTCGCGTTCCTGATGAAGGCCAGTGTCGCCGCGCTGAAGAAGTATCCCGAGTTCAACGCCTCGCTGGACGCCAGCGGCGAGAACCTCACCCTGAAGAAGTACTTCCATATCGGCTTCGCCGCCGATACCCCGAACGGCCTGGTCGTGCCGGTCATCCGCGACGTCGACAAGAAGGGCGTCAACGAGCTGGCCGCCGAAACCAGCGAACTGGCCAAGAAGGCCCGCGACGGCAAGCTCGGCCCGGCCGACATGTCCGGCGGCTGCTTCTCGATTTCCTCGCTGGGCGGCATCGGTGGCACCGCGTTCACTCCGATCGTCAACGCGCCGGAAGTCGCCATCCTCGGCGTGTCCAAGTCCTCCATCCAGCCGGTGTGGGATGGCAAGCAGTTCGCGCCGCGCATGCTGCTGCCGCTTTCGCTGAGCTACGACCACCGCGTCATCGACGGTGCCTCCGCCGCGCGCTTCACCGCGTACCTGGCGCAACTGATGGGCGACCTGCGTCGCGTGCTGCTGTAAGCGGGGGCTGGAACCATGGCAAACACGACTGTTGAAGTAAAAGTCCCCGACATCGGCGGTTACGACGATGTGCCGGTCATCGAGATCCTGGTCGCCGTGGGCGACACGGTGAAGAAGGATCAGGGCCTGGTCACCCTGGAATCGGACAAGGCCACGATGGAAGTGCCGTCCTCGGCCGCCGGCGTGATCAAGGAATTGAAGGTCAAGCTGGGCGACACCCTGTCCGAAGGCAGCGTGGTGGCGGTGCTGGAAGTCGAAGGTGCCGCCGCGGCGCCGTCCGCGCCCGCCGCCGCTCCGGCTGCGCCGGCCAAGGCGGTCGCACCCGCTGTTCCGGCCGCGTCCGCGCCGGCGCCTGCCGCGCCATCCGCGCCTGCGGCATCGGCGGGCGGCACCCTGGAAGCCAAGGTGCCGGACATCGGCGGCTACAACGACGTGCCGGTCATCGAAATCCTGGTCGCCGTGGGCGACACGGTGAAGAAGGATCAGGGCCTGGTCACCCTGGAATCGGACAAGGCGACGATGGAAGTGCCGTCGCCGGCCGCCGGCGTGATCAAGGAACTGAAGGTCAAGCTGGGCGACACCCTGTCCGAAGGCAGCGTGGTGGCCGTGCTGGAAAGCGGCGCGGCCGCCGCGCCGGCCAGCAAGCCGCCGGTCACGCCCTCGCACCGCGCGCCGGCCGAACCCGCCGCGCCGAAGCCGGCGCTGGGCACCGGCAAGCCCGCGGACATCGAATGCCGGATGGTGGTGATCGGTTCCGGTCCCGGTGGTTACACCGCCGCGTTCCGCGCCGCCGACGTCGGTCTCGACACCGTGCTGGTGGAGCGCTACGACTCGCTGGGCGGCGTCTGCCTCAACGTCGGCTGCATCCCGTCCAAGGCACTGCTGCATGCCGCTGCATTGATCGACGAGACCGCGCATTCGGCCGATATCGGCATCGAGTTCGCCAAGCCGAAGATCGATCTCGACAAGCTGCGCGACTTCAAGCAGAACCGCGTGGTCGGCCAGTTCACCAAAGGCCTGGCCGGCATGGCCAAGCAGCGCAAGGTGCGCACCGTGCAGGGCGTGGCGAAGTTCGTCTCGCCGCACGAACTGGAAATCACCGGCAGCGATGGCAAGACCCAGCTGCTGCGTTTCGAGAACTGCATCATCGCCGCCGGTTCGCAGGCGGTGAAGCTGCCCAACTTCCCGTGGGACGATCCGCGGGTGATGGATTCCACCGACGCGCTGGCGCTGCAGGAAGTGCCGAAGAAGCTGCTGGTGGTCGGCGGCGGCATCATCGGCCTGGAAATGGCGACGGTGTACCGCGCGCTGGGCAGCGAAGTGACCGTGGTCGAGTTCATGGACCAGCTGATGCCCGGCGCCGACAAGGATCTGGTCAAGCCGCTGGCCGATCGCCTGAAGAAGCAGGGTGTGGCCGTGCACCTGAAGACCAAGGCCGCCAAGGTGGAAGCCTCCAAGAAGGGCATCACGGTGTCGTTCGAGAGCGCCACCGAAGGCCAGAAGCCGGAACTGGAATCCGGGAGCTGGGACCGCGTGCTGGTCGCGGTGGGCCGTTCGCCCAACGGTGGCAAGCTGGATGCCGACAAGGCCGGCGTGACCGTCACCGAGCGCGGCTTCATCCCGGTGGACCCGCAGATGCGCACCAACGTGCCGCACATCTTCGCCATCGGCGATCTGGTCGGCCAGCCCATGCTCGCGCACAAGGCCACCCATGAGGGCAAGCTGGCGGCGGAAGTGGCCGCGGGCGAAAAGAAGGAGTGGGTGGCGCGGGTGATTCCGTCGGTGGCCTACACCGATCCGGAAATCGCCTGGGTCGGCGTCACCGAGACCGAAGCCAAGGCCAAGGGCCTGAAGGTCGGCATCGGCAAGTTCCCGTGGGTGGCGTCGGCGCGCGCGGTCGGCATCGGCCGCGGCGAGGGTTCCACCAAGCTGATCTTCGACGAGGAAACCCACCGCATCATCGGCGGCGGCATCGTCGGCGTGCATGCCGGCGATCTGATCAGCGAGATCGCGCTGGCGATCGAGATGGGCGCCGAAGCCGGCGACATCGGCAGTACCATCCATCCGCACCCGACCCTCAGCGAGACGGCGGCGATGGCGGCCGAAGTCTACGAAGGCACCATCACCGACCTGTACATTCCGAAGAAGAAGTAGGCGGTCTGTCTCCGCAATGCAGATAAGGAAACCGCCTGCCTGGGCGGTTTCTTTTTGAACACCGCACAGTCCGAACACCAGCCCGCAGAGCCGGGCTTGCTCGGCTTGAGCGTTCCCGGTGAAGAGGTGCTTCCCGCTAGAATCGCCGACAACACGCATGCACGGACAGGGATGATTCGATGACGTACCACGGGATGGCCGCAGCCGTATTGCTGGCACTGATGCTGCCCGCCAGGGCCGATGACGACCCGCGGGAAGCCGCCGCCTACGCGAAATGCCCAGGCGCGGCGGCGTTCGCCCGCCTGCACCCCAAGCCGTCGCCGCCGGATATCGCCGACGCCGCGGCACGCCTGTCGGATCTGCGGATCGAACTGCTGCGGATGCAGGCCCGCGATCAGGACGTCCGCAATGGCGACTGGTCGCAGGAGGATATCCGGCAGATGATGCAGGTCGACGCCGAGCACCTGCCACGGCTCAAACAGATTGTCGCCGAACATGGATTCCCCACCGCCGAACTGGTCGGGCGCGATGGCGTCGATGCGGCCTGGCTGCTGGTGCAGCACGCCGACGCCGATCCGGCGTTCCAGGAGCAGATGCTGTCGGCGATCACGCCACGCGTGCAGAGCGGAGAAATCTCCCGCCACCAGTTCATCCTGCTGACCGACCGCGTGCTGGCGGGGCAGGGCAAGCCGCAGCGCTATGGTAGCCAGCTATTGGCGCAAGACGGACGCTGGGTGCCCAAGCCGATCGAGGCGCCGGAGTCGGAAGTCGATCAGCGGCGCGCGGCGATGGGCGACATGCCGCTGGCCGACTACATCTGCATGGCGACCCAGATGTTCCCGCCCCCGCCGTAGAGCCGAGCTTGCTCGGCTGAAGCGTCACGGGGACGAGACATCCCGCAGCGGAGCAAGCTCCGCTCTACGGGGTCATGCGGGAACGATCGCTGCGCGCTCCGCGCGGCGACGCTCGATCCGCTTCCACACTTTCTCGTGGAAATGGAATACCACCGTATTGCAGGCCGGCTCGACCAGGGCCAGCGCACCGCCGACCAGCCAACTGCCGGTGAATGCCCAGCCCAGCAGGAAGGCAACCGAGAAATGCAGGGCGGCGAAGGTGAATGTCTTGGTCATGGTCGACCTCGATGCTCAAATGAGATTGATTCTCATTATGAGGTCGGGCCAGCCAAAGTCCAATGAGTCCTTTCAGCATTTTCGATAGACATTCTCTATAAATTCAGAACGCCAGGGTCACGCCGGCTATCGGACCCTTGAAGCGCTGATCCAGTCCCAGCAGCCCGTCGCTGCCCGCGCGTTCGACGTCCAGCTTGAACCAGTCATAGCCCGCGAACAGTCCGAAATGCGGCGTGAAGCGGTATTCGACCAGCGCGTTGGCGCGGGTGATGCTGCCGTCGTAGTCGCCGAAATCGCCCCAGCCCGCGTCCAGATATTGGCCCTGCAGGTTGAACAGCCACTTTTCGTTGGGCGTGGCGGTCAGGCGCAGGCCGACCACCGGCGCGTAGCCGTCGTCACTACTGCGGGTTTCGTAGCTGTTTTCACCGGCTTCGGCATACAGGCGGCCTTCCAGCTTGGCCCATTCGGCACCGATCTGCAGGCCGAGGTTGAAGGTCGGCGTATCGACCACGGCGTAGTCGTACATCAGGCTGGCCAGCTGGAACTTGGCCTTGCCCTTGGCGAAGCTGCTGGCGGGAAGGGTGACGTCGTCGTACGACAGATCCTCTCCCAGCGTCGCCCGGCGGTCCTTGTCGTACTCGAAGTAGTCGAAGATCAGCCGGTGCCGCTGGCCCATCCGGAACACGCCGTCGATGCGCGGGACCAGTTCCTTGCCGCCGAAGTCGAAGTCCTGGGAAAAGCGCAGATCCTGGCCCTGGAAATTGGTTCGTCCGCTGAGCACGCCGTCGGCGTCGACGTCCATGGCGCCCAGCCGGAGGGTGAAGCGGTCCGGTTCCTGCGCATTTGCCGCCGAAATGCCGGCGGCGCCGAAAACCAGCATCAGGGGAAGGGAAGCCCGAAATCTCATGCCTGTCTCTCCTGGAACAATGAACAGGCTTTCCACCCTCGGCGTCATACCGTGGACATGAAGTGAAACCGCGGTTCTCGTCGCGTGAAAACGCCAGTCCCGGAAAGAGCGAAGCCCCGGGCCAGGAGCCTCGGGGCTTCTAAAGGTCTGCTCGGAGCATCGGACGAGGAAGTTGGTTCGCAGACCTTGCAAGCAGGACTGACCAAGGGAGTTCGTCAAAGTTCCGCAAAAAATGCGATAAAAATATGAACAGGGAGGCGAGGCGGCTGCCGTTCATCCGGGCTGGAAACGGTTACCGGCAGGTTCCCGTCACGAAAGCCACCCATGACAGCCCGCGAACGCAACTTTACGACCTTCGGCGGTTGTCCCGGAAAATAGCCCCCTGCTATACTTTTGCGGCTCGGCGAGGCGCTATCAGGCCTTGTTCCCCGCCACGAAACCCCGTAGGACCTACTGTGCTGAACTCCGTCGCTGCGGGCCGGCGGCTGGTATTGCGCGCAACGGCTTTCCAGCTGGGTGCCGTGCTGCTGGTCGCGATGGCCTTCCTGCTCTGGGGAAAATCCCAGGCGCTGGCGGCCGCGGTCGGGGGACTGGCGATGGTGGCGGGGGGATGGTTCGCCGCCCGGCTGGCCTTCGGCGCCGGGGTGACCGGTGCGGGGACCGCGATGGTGCGGTTGCTGGCCGGGATGGTTATCAAGTGGATCACGGTTGTTGTGGTGCTGCTGCTGGGAATCGGGGTGTGGAAACTTCCGCCTCTGGCCCTGCTGGCCGGCACGCTGACCGGGATGGCGGCACAGGCGCTGGCGATGGCCAGGCTCCGATAAAAAATTCTTATTAGCAGGATCTAGGACACATGGCGGGCGAGGAAACACTGACACCCACCGGTTACATCCAGCACCACCTCCACAACCTGACGTTCCAGGTTCAGGAGGGCGGGTTCTGGGCCATCCATCTGGACACCATCATCACTTCGGTGCTGATGGGTCTGCTGATGGTGTTCATGTTCTGGCTGGCCACCCGCAAGGCGACCCCGGGCGTCCCGGGCAAGTGGCAGGCCTTCGTCGAAATCATGCTTGAGTTCGTCGACAAGCAGGCGCGCGACACCTATCACGGCACCAGCAAGCTGGTGACCCCGATCGCGATCACCCTGTTCTTCTGGATCCTGATGATGAACCTGCTGAAGATGATTCCGGCAGACTTCATCGCGCTCCCGCTGGAAAAGCTGGGCGTCCACTACTGGAAGCCGGTCCCGACCGCCGACGTCAACGCGACCCTCGGCATGTCGATCAGCGTGTTCTTCCTGATGCTGTTCTTCGCGCTGCGCTCCAAGGGCCCGATCGGGTTCACCAAGGAGTTCCTGACCGCGCCGTTCGGCAAGTGGATGATGCCGTTCAACCTCATCCTCAACATCGTCGAGTGGCTGAGCAAGCCGATCTCGCTGGCCATGCGACTGTTCGGCAACATGTTCGGCGGCGAGATCGTGTTCCTGCTGATCTGGGTGCTCGGCGGCGCCGGCATCGTCGGCGCGCTCGCGGGCGGCGCCTTCGGCCTCGGCTGGATGCTGTTCCACCTGCTGGTCATCCCGCTGCAGGCCTTCATTTTCATGATGCTGTCGATCGTGTACCTGAGCCTGTCGGAAGACAGCCACTGATTTCGCTTCACCCTTTGCACCTTAAACATTCCACCCTTTAGCAATTTAGTTCCGGAGAAAACCATGGAAACCGTTCTGACCACCCTCGCTCAAGTTCAGGCCTCCACCGTCCTCGCCATCGGCATCATGATCGGCCTGGCCGCTCTGGGCGCGGGTCTGGGCCTGGCCATCATGGCCGGCAAGTTCCTGGAATCGGCCGCGCGCCAGCCGGAACTGATCCCGGTCCTGCAGGTCCGCATGTTCATCACCGCCGGCCTGATCGACGCCGCGTTCATCATCAGCGTCGCCGTGGGCCTGCTGTTCGCCTTCGCCAACCCGCTGGCCACCGCGTTCACCGAGCAGCTGGCCAAGCTGGCCGGCGGCTGATCAGCGGTTTCTGAAGTGCGGGCGACGGCCATCCCGGACGCCCGCAACGCAGATAGAAGGGCCGGGAGGCCGCGTGTTTCCCGCCCATCACCACTGGCAGAGCTAAACCCATGAACATCGGTCTGACCCTATTTGCCCAGGCGCTGGCGTTTGCCGGTTTGATCTGGATCATCGCGACCAAGATCTGGCCGCCGCTGCTGAACGCGATCGAAGAGCGTCAAAAGAAGATCGCCGAAGGCCTGGCTGCCGCTGATCGCAGCCAGCGCGAACTCGCGGTGGCCGAAGAGAAGGTCAACGAGGCCCTGAAGGAAGCCCGCGTCAAGGCGAACGAAATCATCGATCAGGCGCACGCCCGTGCCAACCAGATCGTCGATGCCGCCAAGAACGAGGCGATCGCCGAAGCCAACCGCCAGAAGGCGCTGGCCGAAGCCGAGATCGAGGCCGCCGCGACCCGCGCCCGCGAGGAACTGCGCAAGCAGGTCTCCACGCTGGCCGTGACCGGTGCCGAGAAGCTGCTGCGCCGCGAAATCGATGCCAACGCCCACAAGGCGCTGCTCGATGAACTGGCCGCGGAAATCTGACGGGATCGCTGAACGATGAGCCAGGCCCTAACCGTCGCCCGTCCCTACGCCCGTGCCGCCTTCGCGGCCGCGCGTGACGAAAGCGCCCTCGTCGCGTGGTCCGACGCGCTCGGCTTTGCCGCGCGCGTCGCCGCCGATCCGCAGGTCGCCGCGCTGCTGCCCAACCCGGAACTGCCGCAGGCCCAGGCGGTCGCGCTGCTGGCTCCGGAAGGCGCCAGCGAGTCGTTCACCCGCTTCCTGTCGCTGCTGGCCGAAGCCCGTCGCCTGCCGCAGCTGCCGGAAGTCGCCGCGCTGTTCGAGGAACTGCGCGCCGAGGCCGAGCACATCGTCCGCGCCAAGGTCACCTCGGCGGTGGCATTGCCGGCCGGCGAGCTGGACGCGATCAAGGTCGCGCTGAAGAAGCGCCTGGGTCGCGACGTCGTGGTGGAAACCGCCATCGATGAGTCGCTGATCGGCGGCGCGGTGATCGACGCGGGCGAAGTGGTCATCGACGGCTCGCTCAAGGGCAAGCTGTCGCGCCTGCAGACCGCGCTCACGCACTGACAAGAAACGTAGGGTGGGCCTCGGCCCACCGAACATGATGGTGGGCCGAGGCCCACCCTACAGGAAACCAAAATGGCTACCACGCTCAACCCCTCTGAAATCAGCGATCTGATCAAGAACCGCATCGAGAAGGTCAAGCTGGCCGCGGAATCGCGCAACGAAGGCACCGTCACCAGCGTGTCCGACGGCATCGTGCGCATCTTCGGCCTGGCGGACGTGATGCAGGGCGAAATGATCGAACTGCCGAACAACACCTTCGCGCTGGCGCTGAACCTGGAGCGCGACTCCGTGGGCGCCGTGGTGCTGGGTGACTACGAACACCTGCGCGAAGGCGACGTCGCCAAGACCACCGGCCGCATCCTGGAAGTGCCGGTCGGCCGCGAACTGCTCGGCCGCGTGGTCAACGCGCTGGGCGAGCCGATCGACGGCAAGGGCCCGATCGACGCCAAGCTGACCGCGCCGGTGGAGCGCGTCGCCCCGGGCGTGATCTGGCGCAAGTCGGTCGACCAGCCGGTGCAGACCGGTTACAAGTCGGTCGACGCGATGATCCCGATCGGCCGCGGCCAGCGCGAGCTGATCATCGGCGACCGCCAGACCGGCAAGACCGCGATGGCCATCGACGCCATCATCAACCAGAAGGGCACCGGCATTAAGTGCGTGTACGTGGCGATCGGCCAGAAGGCCTCGTCCGTCGCCAACGTCGTGCGCAAGCTGGAAGAGAACGGCGCGCTGGAGCACACCATCGTCGTCGCCGCCACCGCTTCCGAGTCGGCCGCGATGCAGTACATCAGCGCCTACTCCGGCTGCACCATGGGCGAGTACTTCCTGGACCGTGGCGAAGATGCCCTGATCGTGTACGACGATCTGTCCAAGCAGGCCGTGGCCTACCGCCAGATCTCGCTGCTGCTGAAGCGCCCGCCGGGCCGCGAAGCCTACCCGGGCGACGTGTTCTACCTGCACAGCCGCCTGCTGGAGCGCGCCGCGCGCGTGTCCGAGGAGTACGTCGAGAAGTTCACCAACGGTGAAGTGAAGGGCAAGACCGGTTCGCTGACCGCGCTGCCGATCATCGAGACCCAGGCCGGCGACGTGTCCGCGTTCGTGCCGACCAACGTCATCTCGATCACCGACGGCCAGATCTTCCTGGAAACCGACCTGTTCAACGCCGGTATCCGTCCCGCCGTCAACGCCGGTATCTCGGTGTCGCGCGTCGGTGGTGCCGCCCAGACCAAGATCATCAAGAAGCTGTCCGGCGGCATCCGCATCTCGCTGGCGCAGTACCGCGAGCTGGCGGCGTTCGCCCAGTTCGCCTCGGACCTGGACGAAGCCACCCGCAAGCAGCTGGAGCGCGGCCAGCGCGTCACCGAGTTGATGAAGCAGAAGCAGTACGCGCCGATGTCGATCGCGCTGCAGGCGCTGTCGATCTACGCCGTCAACGAGGGTTACATCGACGACGTGCCGGTCAACAAGATCCTGGCGTTCGAAGAGGCGCTGCATGCGCACTTCACCAACACCCAGGGCGAACTGGTCGACACCATCAACAAGACCGGCAACTGGAACGACGATATCGAAGGCGCCTTCAAGAAGGGCATCTCCGAGTTCAAGCAGACCGGGACCTGGTAAGAGCCGGGATTCGGGAATCGGGATTAGGGAATCGTAAGAGCGCAGAAGCGGGCGGCCTGGCCGATTCCCGATTCTCCATTCCCGATTCCCGCGAGCAGAGCGAGCAGAGATGGCAGGCGGACGCGAAATCAAAACCAAGATCAAGAGCGTGCAGAACACCCGCAAGGTGACGCGCGCGCTCGAGATGGTCTCGGCTTCCAAGATCCGGAAGGCGCAGGACCGCATGAAGACCTCGCGCCCGTACGCGCGGGCGATGAAGCAGGTCATCGGCCACCTGGCCCAGGCCAACACCGATTACCAGCATCCCTTCATGGTCGAGCGGCCGGAAGTGAAGCGGGTCGGCTACATCGTCATCTCGTCGGATCGAGGCCTGGCCGGCGGCCTCAACAACAACCTGTTCCGCAAGATGCTGGGCGAAGTGCGCGGCTGGCAGGACAAGGGTGCCGAAGTTGACGTGGTCACCATCGGCCAGAAGGCCTCGGTGTTCTTCCGCCGGATCAAGGTCAATCTGGTCGGCAGCGTGTCCCACCTCGGCGACAGCCCCAAGCTGGACCAGCTGATCGGCGTCATCAAGGTCATGCTGGATGCCTACACCGAAGGCAAGCTGGATCGCGTGTTCGTGGTGTACAACGGCTTCGTCAACACCATGACGCAGCGCGCTTCGTTCGATCAGCTGCTGCCGCTGCCGGCGGCGGAGACGCAGGTGGCCCACCACGATTGGGACTACATCTACGAACCCGATGCGGCGACCGTGCTGGACCACGTGATCACCCGCTACATCGAGGCGCTGGTGTACCAGTCGGTGCTGGAGAACCTGGCATCCGAGCACGCCGCGCGCATGGTGGCCATGAAGGCCGCCAGCGACAACGCGACCAAGCTGATCGGCACCCTGAACCTTGTCTACAACAAGGCCCGCCAGGCGGCGATCACCCAGGAAATCTCGGAAATCGTCGGCGGCGCGGCGGCGGTGTAAGTAGGAACGGGGATTCGGGAATCGGGAATCGGGATTCGAAAGAGCAGCGCAGCGCGCCTTTCACGAATCACGAATCACGAATCTCCAATCCCGAATCACTGAAGAGACCGGCTTGGCTGGTCGAGCGAATTAAATAATCGGAGCAACGAAAATGAGTCAGGGCAAGATCGTTCAGATCATCGGTGCGGTGGTTGACGTCGAATTCCCGCGCAATGAAGTGCCGAAGGTGTACGACGCGCTGAAGGTCGACAACACCGCCATCACGCTGGAAGTGCAGCAGCAGCTCGGCGACGGCGTCGTGCGCACCATCGCCCTCGGCTCGACCGACGGCCTGAAGCGCAACCTGGTCGCCGTCAATACCGGCCGCGCCATCTCGGTGCCGGTGGGCAACGGCACCCTGGGCCGCATCATGGACGTGCTCGGCACGCCCATCGACGAAGCCGGTCCGGTGCAGGCCAGCGACCACTGGGAAATCCACCGTGCGGCCCCGTCGTACGAAGACCAGTCCTCGGCCAACGACCTGCTGGAAACCGGCATCAAGGTCATCGACCTGATGTGCCCGTTCGCCAAGGGCGGCAAGGTCGGCCTGTTCGGCGGCGCCGGCGTCGGCAAGACCGTCAACATGATGGAACTGATCAACAACATCGCCAAGGCGCACAGCGGTCTGTCCGTGTTCGCCGGCGTGGGCGAGCGTACCCGCGAGGGCAACGACTTCTACCACGAAATGAAGGACTCCAACGTCCTCGACAAGGTGGCGATGGTGTACGGCCAGATGAACGAGCCGCCGGGCAACCGCCTGCGCGTCGCCCTGACCGGCCTGACCATGGCCGAGTACTTCCGCGACGAGAAGGACGCTTCGGGCAAGGGCAAGGACGTGCTGCTGTTCGTCGACAACATCTACCGCTACACCCTGGCCGGCACCGAAGTGTCGGCGCTGCTGGGCCGCATGCCGTCGGCGGTGGGTTACCAGCCGACCCTGGCCGAGGAAATGGGTGTCCTGCAGGAACGCATCACCTCGACCAAGACCGGTTCGATCACCTCGATCCAGGCCGTGTACGTGCCCGCGGATGACCTGACCGACCCGTCGCCGGCGACCACCTTCGCCCACCTGGACGCCACCGTCGTGCTGTCGCGCAACATCGCCTCGCTGGGTATCTACCCGGCCGTGGACCCGCTGGATTCCACCAGCCGCCAGCTCGACCCGAACGTGATCGGCCACGAGCATTACGACACCGCCCGTCGCGTCCAGGCCACCTTGCAGAAGTACAAGGAACTGAAGGACATCATCGCGATCCTGGGCATGGACGAACTGTCCGAAGAGGACAAGCAGGCCGTGTCGCGCGCCCGCAAGATCGAGCGCTTCTTCAGCCAGCCGTTCCACGTGGCCGAAGTGTTCACCGGCTCGCCGGGCAAGTACGTCGCCCTGAAGGACACCATCCGCGGCTTCAAGGCGATTGTCGACGGCGAGTACGACCACCTGCCGGAGCAGGCGTTCTACATGGTCGGCAGCATCGAGGAAGCGGTCGAGAAGGCCAAGAAGATGGGCGCGTAAGCGCTCATCTTCCGGGAATCGAGAATAGGGAATCGAGAATCGTAGAGGCGTGATACGCGGAATGAGAAAGAGGAAGGAGAGCCCATCGGCTTGTCCATTCCCGATTCCCCATTCCCCATTCCCGCCCCGCGACAGCGAGGAATCATGAGCACCATCCGTTGCGACATCGTCAGCGCCGAGCAGGAAATCTTCCACGGTGAAGCCACCCTGGTCGTCGCCACCGGCGAGCTCGGCGAACTGGGCATCGCGCCCAAGCACGCGCCGCTGATCACCCGCCTGAAGCCGGGCAAGGTGGTGGTGACCCTGCCGAACGGCGAGCATCTGGACTTCGCCATCTCCGGCGGCATCCTGGAAGTGCAGCCGCAGGTCGTCACCGTGCTGGCCGACACCGCGATCCGCGCGCAGGACATCGACGAAGCCTCGGTCCGCAAGGTCAAGGAAGAAGCCGAGCGCGTCCTGGCCAACAAGGATCCGAAGATGAGCGCCGAGGAAGCCCAGGCCCAGCTGGCCATGAGCATCGCCCAGCTGAGCGCGCTGGAGCGCCTGCGCAAGAACCTGAAGCACTGAACCGCGGAACCCGCTTCCTGCGGTGACTGGAGAACGCCGGCCTCAGCCGGCGTTTTTCTTTTCCGTCGACCCGTTGTCGCTTTGCGATGACTGGCGGTCGCCCAGCAAGGCGTGCACCGGCAGCCGCGGCTCGGCCGCGACGTCGAAATTGAGCCACGACAACAGCATCTGCACGCCGACGATGACCGGCAGCGCCGCCAGCATCACGGTACCGGCGGTGGCAGGCACGCCACTGTCGCTGGATGCCATCCATTGCCACAGGCCGAACACGGTGCCTGCCAGCAACAGCAGGGCCCCCAGGCCAAGCTCGATGCTCGCGACCGAAAATCCCCGCAGCAGATAGCTGTATCCGACGCGCCGCATCGTGTTGTGCAGATGGCCGCGCAAGAACGGACCGATCACACCCAATGGACGCAGGCTGCTGGGTTCGCCTTCGTAGCGCGCCTGCATCGGCACATCGACCACGACCGCACGGAGCTGGTTGAGGTGGTAAAGCAGGTCTGATTCGAAGAAATAGCGGCGGGTAATGCGTTCCAGTTCAAGCTCCGCGAGGAGTTCGCGGCGGATGGCGGTGAACCCGTTGGTGGGATCGGTGATTTGCCAATAGCCACTGGAAAGCTTGGTCATGAAGGAAAGCAACGCATTGCCCGCCAGGCGCAACCATGGCATTCCGCGAGTGAAGGCGAGCCGATGGAAGCGGTTGCCCTTGGCATAGTCGGCCTGTCCCGCCAGCAGCGGGCCGGCGATGCGCAGGATCAGCGCGGGATCCATCTGTCCGTCCCCGTCGAGCTTGACCACCGCGTCGGCACCGCTGGCGATGGCATGGCGATAGCCGGTCAGGGTGGCGCCGCCAACGCCCTGGTTGTGCGCATGGGTGACGACGACGACTCGCGGATCCCTGCAGCGCTCGCGCACCCAGGCACCGGTCTGTTCCGGACAGGCGTCATCCACGACGTAGATCCAGCCGACCTCCTGGCCGATTCCGGCGATGACCTGCAATATCTGATCGCGGACGAGGAAACTGGGGATGACGACGGCGATGCGGCAGTCAGGAGTCATGGCTCAGCGATAGATCCAGTAGCGTGAGATGAAGAAGCTGGCGACGGCCAGGGTGGCTTCCACGACGGGCTTCGCCAGCCAGGCCATCTCCAGGCCGATGGTGCGACCAACGTGCCCGACGGCCCAGGTACTGACGAAGGTCAGCGCGACCCACACGATCAGGAATCGCAGCAGGTGCCTGCGGCCCAGCGGGCGCTCCGCGGAGAAAGTGATGGTGCCGTTCAACCAGAAGCCGAACAATGCGCCGGCGATTCGCCCGCAAACGTTGGCGATCTCCAGGGTAACGCCGGCATGGCTCAGCCCGACCGTGACCAACCAGTCCAGGATCCATTGGAGGAACCCCATCAGCAGGAACAGCCGGGTCTGCCGCGCCAGGGTCATGGCCGGGTCCCGGGCGGGAGCGTCCACCATTCACGTTTCTCGAAGACGGCGCGCCGGGTGGCACCGCTGATTTGCAGTGCAGCTCTTTGGGCGGGCGTCACCGTCTCGTCGTTCAGGATCACGTCGCTGATGTTCTCGCGTCGCAGCAGTTCCACCCAGGCCCGGCCGGTCGGATCCTGCGCGGCATTTGCGGCGGCGGCAGACAGCGGTGGCGAATACCAGCTGACCGTGCGTCCGCGGGTGCCGAATTCGGCAAAGAATGCCTGCGATGTATCGAGTACCAGCACGTTGCCGGTTGGACCGCCAACGTGCCGGATTCGCTCAGCCAACAACCGTTCGGGTGCATATCGCTCGAGCAATGCCGTATCGCGTCCACCGGCCTTCACGGTCTGCTTGATCGCCCCGTAGCGCAGCATCCAGTGGCTGTTTGCCTGGAAGGCCAGGTGGAGCACGCAAAGGCCTATCAGCAGCCACGCCGCACGGCGTGCGTCGACCGGAAAGGCAGTGGTGGCAAGGATTGCGGATAACAGGACCAGGCCAGGATAGGCATACCGAAGATACTGAAGCGGAATCAAAGGCAACAGCAGCACCGCGGTCGCGGCGAGCGTGGCGATTCGGGTATTCCGATGCAACAGCGCGAGCAGCCAGGGGCCGGCGAGTGCAATGAGCAGGAAACCGCCGCCACCGTCATAGGCCTCGACGTATCGGTCCGTATCGAAGCTCATGTTCCAGAACAGATCTGCTCCAAAACCGGTCTGCCAGCGGGCATCGAAGAAGTTCGTGGGGGCGTAGTACGGCGACTTGAACCAGGCATTGAACAGCGGAAGTACCGGGTTGCCGGCCTGTATCTGAGCGTAGGCATAGCTGGATCCGGCAATCGCCGTACCGACGAGCAGGACCAAGAGGATCCGCGGTATGGAGGGCCAGGGATGGCGGAACAGTGCCCACAACACGGGGATGGCCGCCATCGCGCCGGAGGTCGTCTTGATTGCCATCAGTCCGCCCGCCAGCACCGCAAGCGTCAACCAGAAGCGGAAACTGCCGTCGCGGGGCCCGGCTACCAGTGCAAACAGCCAGACCAGCGCGGCGGCGGACGGCAGTTCGGTCTGCATGCCGCCGGCCAGTGCCGTCGTCAGCGGCAGGCACATGGCGGTGGCGACGGCCAGCCAGCGAGCGGTCACGGATCCGCCGAGATGCTGGCTCAGTCGCCACAACCCGCATCCGAGCGCCAGCAACCACCCTGCATTGACCGCGCCGCGCGCTTCGGCGTGCGCCATCAATTGCGCCATCGACTGCACCACGTCGGACAGCCAGGGCGCCAGTGCCCAGACCTGATACTGCGGCGCCGGCGAGTAGAAGCCCTGTTCCTGCAACTGCCAAGGCAAGCGCAGGTGATAGGCCAGGTCGTCGTACTGCATGCTCGGCAGCCAGCAACTGACCGCGGCCAGTCCGATCACGATGACACAGAACGCAGCGAGGCGCGGGGTCGCCACGACCGAGTCATTCCAACTTGCCGCGGCCGCCCTTAGCGCTTGTGTCAGTGAACGCCAGCGCCATCCGACCAGGACGGCACACAGCAACAGATAGACCCAGCCCCGATGCACCGGCCAAGGCAGCAGCCAGCCCGCCGCGCCCGCCAGCAACAGAACACCCAGCAGACCCTGCAACGCCAGTGGCCCCTGAGCAAACAGGAAGCCGCCAAGCGCGATGGCCGCCAGCGCCAGAAGGCAGGTTGCCAGTACCGGGATGGGGCCGGCGAAGACCAGCAGCAGGAGCAACCAGAACAGGGCGGCGCCCGTGGCCTGTGGCCGACGCCAGATACGTGCGATCAGCCAGGCGAATCCCCATGCCGCCAGCCCGAGTACCAGCAGGTCACCCAACCGGCCGGACGGCCATTGCTCCCACAGACGATGCAATACCAGACCCGCCAGCACGACCGCGGGACCCAGCCAGAGCAGGACGCGCTCCATCCGTTGAACGACAGCTTGCATACATCCCTATACAGAACAAGGCGATAGTTCGCCTATGCTATCAGCACGTCCGGAAAACCCCGGCGTGTCCGCAAGGAGAGTTAGATGAGTCACCCTCTGCACGTCATCATCCTGGCCGCCGGCGAAGGCAAGCGCATGAAGTCGGCGCTGCCGAAGGTGCTGCAGCCGATTGCCGGGCGGCCGATGCTTGCCCATGTCATTGAGGCGGCGCGGGCGCTGGCGCCGGCCGGCATCCACGTGGTGTATGGACATGGCGGCGATCAGGTGCAGGCGGCGTTCGCCGATCAGCCGGATCTGCAATGGGCGCACCAGGCCCAGCAATTGGGGACCGGCCATGCGGTGGCCCAGGCCATGCCGCAGGTGCCGGATGCCGCCAGCGTGCTGGTGCTGTACGGCGACGTGCCGCTGACCCAGGCCGAGACCCTGCAACGCCTGCTGGCCGCGCCCGGCCGGGTCGCCGTGCTGGTGGCCGAACCGGAGGATCCGAGCGGCTACGGGCGTATCGTGCGCGATGCCGAGGGCCGGGTCGCCGCCATCGTCGAGCACAAGGACGCCAGCGACGAACAGCGGCGCATCCGCACCATCAACACCGGCATCATCGCCGCCGAATCCACCGCGCTGCGGCGCTGGCTGTCGGCGCTGTCCAACCACAACGTCCAGGGCGAGTACTACCTGACCGACATCTTCGCTTCGGCCGCGGGCGAGTTCAGCCCGGCCGAGATGGTGCTGGTGGCAGATCCGATCGAAGCCGAGGGCGCCAACGATCCCTGGCAGTTGTCGCAGTTGGAACGCGCGTACCAGTTGCGCGCCGCGCGCGCGCTGTGCACGCAGGGTGCGCGCATGCTGGATCCGTCGCGCTTCGATCAGCGAGGTACCGTGAAGGTGGGGCGTGATGTCGAAATCGACGTGGACGTGATCCTGGAAGGCGAAGTCGAACTGGGTGATGGCGTGCGCATCGGCGCGTTCACACGCCTGAAGGACGTCAAGCTGGGCGCCGGCACCGTGGTGCGTGCCCACTGCGACCTGGAAGGCGTGGTCTGCGGCGACAAGGCCCAGATTGGCCCGTATGCGCGCCTGCGTCCCGGCACCGTGCTGGCCGACAGCGTGCACATCGGCAACTTCGTCGAGACCAAGAAGATCACCCTGGGCCTGGGCAGCAAGGCCAACCACCTCACCTATCTCGGCGATGCCGTCATCGGCGCCGGCGTCAACATCGGCGCGGGCACCATCACCTGCAATTATGACGGCGTCAACAAGTTCACCACCACCATCGAGGACGGCGTGTTCGTCGGTTCCAATTCCTCGCTGGTGGCGCCGGTGACGTTGGGTCGCAATGCGACCATCGGCGCGGGATCGGTGATCACCAAGAACGCGCCGGCAGATCAGCTCACCGTGGCCCGAGGTCGTCAGGCCAGCATCGACGGCTGGCAGCGCCCCAAGAAGAAATCCTGAGGTGGAGCCGGGCATGCCCGGCATGCGATTCCTTCTTGTAGGAGCGACGTAAGTCGCGACCTCTTGAAACGAAAGACACCTGCAACAGGCTCTGGGACAGGAAACGGCACTCAGTGGGCATGCGGTGATCTGCGCCGAAGCGGTCGCGACTTACGTCGCTCCTACAAGGCAAATCTGTTGTCAGGCACTCGGATTTTCCGGCAGCTGGATCGCCACGCACAGGCCGCCGCCTTCGCGATTGTGCAGGGACAGGCGGCCGCCGTGGGCCTCGACGATTTCGCGGGTCAGCGCCAGGCCCAGGCCGGTGCCGTTGCGCTTGGTCGAGTAGAACGGCACCAGCGCGTTCTGCAGCACGGCATCATTCATGCCGCTGCCGCGATCCATCACTTCCAGGCGGATCCAGTCCGGCAGGCGGGTGACCTTCATCGCAACGCCGTCCACGCTGGAACCCGATTCGTGGGCATTTTTCAGCAGGTTGAGCAGGGCCTGTTCCAACTGGGCCGGATCGATGCGGCTGCTCAGATCGTCCGCGGGCATTTCCAGCTGGAAGGTGATCTGCCGACGCAGGCCTTCCAGCCAGGTGTTCCAATGGATTGTCTGCAGTTGTGGTTGCGGCAGTTTGGCGAAACGCGCGTAGCCGCGGATGAAGCCTTCCAGATGGCGGGCGCGATCCTCGATGGTCGCGAAGATCTCCTCCAGCCGGTCATGGCGGCCGCGTCGGATCAGCTCGCTGCCCGAGTGGGCCAGCGAGGCGATGGGCGCCAGCGAATTGTTGAGTTCGTGACTGATCACGCGGATGACCTTCTTCCAGGTCATCACTTCCTGCCGGCGCAGTTCGCTGGTCAGCAGGCGCAGCAGCAGCAGTTCGTGGCGACGGCCATTGAGGCGGAAGTAGCGGCGCGCCAGGTGGTAGACCTGTTCCTCTTCCTCGCTGTCGGCCTGGGCCACCGCGAACAGGCTGTCGCCGCCGCGCGACAATGCCTCGCGCATTTCCACCGGCGCGCTTTCCAGCAGCAGGTCGAAATTCTGCCCCTCCAGTTTCCAGCCGCCATGCAACAGCTTGCGCGCGGCGACGTTGGCGAACACGACCCGGCGCACGCCATCGCCGCCCGTGGCCAGCAGCAGCATCGCCACCGGTGTGTTCTGCACCATGGTGTCCAGCAGCAGTTCGCGCTGCACCAGGCTCTGGCGCTGTTCGCGCAGCACGTCGCCCAGTTCGCTGTGGGAGGCCACCAGCGCGCCGAGTTCGTCCGGGCTGTCCCAATGGATGCCGAAGTTGTACTCGCCGTCGCGATAACTGTTCACGCTGCCGGACAAGGCACGGAACAGCGAATTCATCGGCGCCAGCGCTCGCCGCACGGCCAGCATGACCAGCGGCAGCACGATCAGCGCCGACAACAGGAACGCCAGCCGGTCGTCGTCCAGCCAGCGGTGCAGCAGCAGCGGCAGCCCGATCGCCACCGCCATCGAAGGCAGCAGCCACAGCAACAGGCGACCGGCGAGCGAGCGACGGGTCATTCGCGCGGGATGCCGTAGCGGTCCATGCGCCGGTACAGCGCCTGCCGGCTCAGGCCCAGTTCGGCGGCGGCCTGCGCGATCACACCGCCGGCACGCGACAGCGCGTTTTCAAGCGCCGCCTTGTCCGGTTCGTCGGACGGAACGCTGCGCACCGGCGCCGAACGGGGCAGGTTGAGATCCGCCGCTTCGATGCGCGCGCCCTGGGCCAGCAGGCCGGCGCGCTGCATCACGTTGCGCAGTTCGCGCACGTTGCCCGGCCAGCCGTGTCGCACCAGTGCCGCGCGGGCCGATTCGCCGATCGGCTTGTCGGCCGGGCGGAAGTGTTCGGCCAACGGCAGGATGTCGCCGGGCCGTTCGGCCAGCGGCGGCAGGTTCAGTTCGATCGCGTTGAGCCGGTAGTACAGATCCTCGCGGAACGTGCCCTCGCGAATCATCGCCGGCAGGTCGGCGTTGGTCGCGCTGATCACCCGCACCGTCACTCGTCGCTCGCGGTTGGAACCCAGGCGCTCGAAGCGGCCGGTCTCCAGTACCCGCAACAGCTTCATCTGCCCGGCCAGCGGCAGGTTGCCGATTTCATCGAGGAACAGGGTGCCGCCATCGG
Source organism: Pseudoxanthomonas sp. 22568 (assembly GCF_052044485.1). Lineage (NCBI taxonomy): Bacteria > Pseudomonadati > Pseudomonadota > Gammaproteobacteria > Lysobacterales > Lysobacteraceae > Pseudoxanthomonas > Pseudoxanthomonas sp. 22568. The sequence goes on along the minus strand of NZ_JBQENC010000005.1, from coordinate 63,914 downwards.
CGGCCTCGAACTTGCCTTCGCGCGCCTTGTTGGCGCCAGTGTAGGCACCGGCCTCGGCACCGAACAGCTCGGCTTCGATCAATTCGGAAGGCAGCGCGCCGCAGTTGAGGGTCACGAACGGTCCGGCCTTCACGCTGGAATTGGCCTGGATGATCTCGGCGATCTTTTCCTTGCCGCTGCCGTTGGGCCCGGTGATCAGCACCGGCAGATCCGAACGCGCCACCTGGCAGGCCAGCGCGATCATGCGCTCGCTGGCGGGATCCTCGAACACCAGTCCGCGCAGATCGTAGCGGGCGGCCAGTTGCCCGCGGCTCTGGCGCTCGCGGCTGCGCCGGCGATCCAGTTCGCTGCGCGCCTCGGACAGCTCGACCAGGTTGTTGACCGTCGCCAGCAGCTTGCGGTCATCCCAGGGCTTGGCGATGTAGTCCACCGCACCGGCGCGGATCAGGTTCACCGCCGCTTCCAGGTGGGTCCATGCGGTCAGCAGGATCACCGGCAGATCCGGATGCTGCGCGCGGATTTCGGCGAACAGCGCTTCGCCTTCCGCGCCGGAAGTGGTGTCGGCGGAGAAATTCATGTCCTGGATGACCAGGTCTACCGGCTCCTGTCGCAGCGTGGCCAGGCCGGCCTCCGGCGATTCGGCGTGCAGGGTGGTGATGTCGTGCAGGGAAAACAGGACTTCCAGCGCGGTGCTGACGGCGCGGTTGTCGTCGATGACGAGGATGATGGGCATGCCTATAGCCTAACCCAGGGCTTGCGCGTCACGCGCTCCGGCGCGACGTCGGCGGCGCGGCGCGCGGGCCAGGTCGCGGCGAGTTGCGCCACCGCCACGATCACCAGTGCCGCACCGGCCAGCCACAGTGGCGAGGCCGGCTCCAGCGTCCACGGCGCGGGCAGGCGGTGGAACAGTGCGCGCGCGGCGATGGCGCCCAGGCCGATACCCGCCAGGGTGATCAGGAAATGCTCCCAGCGCACGGCCAGCCGGATCTGCCGCGCGGTCGCGCCGACCGCCCGATGCAGGCTGATCCGCAGGGTGCTCTGCTGCACCCACAACTGTCCGGCCACGCCCAGGCTCAGCAGCGTCAGCAGCCACCAGCCGGCCGCGCAGGCGAGTGTCGTCCACATCCAGCGACGCTCCGCGTGCAGGGTATCCAGGCGCATCTCGTCCATCCGCAACGGCATGGCGACCGGTCGTTCGGGGAAGCTCGCGACGAGCAAGGCATGGACCCGCTGCGCCACCGCGTCGCGTTGTTCCGGTGCGGTGCGGATCAGCAGATGCGCCCACGATGCATCGCCTGGACGCAACGGCAGGAAGAGCGCCGCGCCCGGCGAAGCGTGACCGCGACTGCCCAGCGGCAGCGGCGCGCGGTCGACGACGCCGACAATCCGCGCCGGTCGCTGCAGGCCACTCACCGGCCGGCCCAGCACCGGTCCGCCCGGATACAGATCCTCGGCCAGCGAACGGGTGACCAGCGCGGGCAGCGCGCTGCCGTCGCCGGCGTCTGGCGTCATGACCTGATCTTCCGAAGCGAGCAAGTCGCGGCCGGCGGCGATGTCCAGGCCAAGCGCGCGGGGCATGTCCGCGCCGCCCATGTAGATGCTGGCGATCCGATCACGGCCGACCGGCGGGCGGTCGCCCACGGCGGCGTTCCACGAGTTGCGCGCGTACGGAACCTGGTTGGTCGCGACCGCGGCCTCGACGCCGGGCAGGGCGCGCAGCGCCTGCATCAGCGCGGGCACGTCCACGACGGTGGCCGCGCGGCCCATTGGCGGAACGACCAGCAACGAGGCTTCGGAAACTCCGCTGGGTGCGGTCCGCGCATGCTGCCAGGCCGAGTGTGCCTGCCAGGCGAGGTACAGCAGCAAGAAACCAACCGCGACCTCCAGCACCAGCAGCGTGGCCAGGCCGCGGTGCCGGCACAGCAGGATCGGGATCCGAAACAGGGAACGAAGGTCCATGGTTCACCCGGCGGAAGAAGACTCCCCGCCATCGGGCGGGGAGTCGGAGGGCGGCAGGCGGGCCGATCAAGCGCTGCGGGTCGCCACCGCCGGCGGCACCGATGCCGCGCGCATGGCCGGGCCAAGCACCGAAATCTGGCCCAGCAGCCACAGCAGCACCGCGCCCACCGGCAGGTAGTACAGCGGCAAACGCGCCAGCTCGTACTTGCCCATCAGCACCTGGTTGATGCCGTAGGCCAGCGCCATGCCGATGACGATGCCCAGTGAAGCCAGCAGGAAGTTCTCGGTCTGGAAGTAGCGCAGGATCTGCCGGCGGGTCGCGCCCAGCGCCCGGCGCACGCCGATCTGCTTGGAACGCTGCTGCACCCAGAAGCTGGCCAGGCCGACGATGCCCAGCGCGGTCACGATCAGCAGCGCCACGCACACCGCCACCAGCAGCCAGGCCATCGAGCGGTCCTGCCGGTAGAAGTCGTTCCGCATCTCCTCGATGGTGTCCTGCTCCAGGATGATCCGGTTGGGGCTGTTCTTCTGCAGCACGTCCACCGCAGCCTTCAGCACCTCGGCGCGGCGCTCGGGATCGGTGCGGATCAGGAAATGGCCGCCCATGTTGAAGGGCACCCGGATCGGAAACATCATCGAGTACTCGTACGCGGTCGGTCCGCCCTGTTCGCTTGGCCGCACCAGGTGTTCGACGATACCGATGATCTTGATGGGTTCATCGCCCCAGCTGTAGAACGTCTTGCCCAGTGCGCTGCCATCCGGATAGAGCGCGTTGGCCATGCTGCGGGTGATGATCGCCGCCGGGATGGTGCCGGGGGTGTCGGGCTTGTTCAACGTTTCCCATTCGAGGAATTCATCGCTGTTGAACTTGCGCCCGGCCACCAGGTTCAGGCCGAGGGTATCGAGGAACTGATCGTCCGCCATGTAGACGGTGGCGTTCAGATTCTGATGGGTCTGCTGCTGGTTCAGGCGGACGCCGCTGTTCCAGGAACTGTTGTTGAACGCCACCTGGTTGGTCACCGAAGCGGCCTTCACGCCGGGCAGGGCGCGCAATGCCGCCAGATCGGCCTTGGTGAGTGCTTCGGCATTCTCGTCGCGGCCGATGCCGGCCAGCTGGACGCGCACGATTTCCTTCTCGGCCAGGCCGCTGATGCGGTCCATGCGCTCCAGTCGTCCGTTGATCAGGAACAGGGCGTTGCAGATGATCGCGCAGCTCAGCGCGACCTCGATGACGATCAGTGCGGCGGCGGTCTTGTGCCGGCGCAGCGCGGTGAAGATGGGGCGGATATCCATGAGGTGTGCTCCGGGAGAGTTGCCGTTCCGGCCGAGGCGTGCGGGAGAGAGAGCTACCGCGCGTCCATCGGCCGGAGCGGCGACTGGATCATTGGGTTTTGAGCTGGATGGCCGGGGTCACCTGGCAGGCACGCCAGGCGGGCAGCAAGCCCGCCAGCACGCTGGCCAGGATCGCCAGGCCGAACGTGGTCAGCAGCATCACCGGGTCCAGGTGCGCCAGTTCGGCGTAGCTGGCCGGCTGCTGGCGCACCGCCCACAGGCCCAGCAGGGCAAGTCCCAGTCCGAGCACGCCGCCGGCCAGGCCGATGGTGCCGGCCTCCACCAGCGCCTGGGTGAAGATCGCCCCCTTGGAGGCGCCCAGGGCGCGGCGCACGCCGATTTCGCTGGAGCGGCGCATGAACTTGGCCAGCAGCAGGCCCACCGTGTTGATCAGGCAGACCAGCAGGAAGCCGAATGCCAGCCAGGTCTGCAGGCGCACGTCGCTGGGCACGACTTTCTTGTAGTCCAGCCACTCCATCACGTTGCGCAGGCGCACGTTGGTTGGCCGCTCGAAACGGCCGGCGCGGCGCTGCTGGTCGGAGTAGTTCACCAGGTACTGGCGGTAGGCTTCCACCTTTTCCGGCGTATCCAACTGCACCCAGTACTGCATCCACGTGCAGGGCGCATTGACGCCGGTCTCGTCGCCCTGGCTGTCGCCCCAGCAGTTCATCGAGCCGTTGCGGCCGAACTTCATGTTCACCGCGGTGGAGAACGGCAGGAACACCTGCTCCACCTCGCCGTAGCGATCGCTGTTCAGATCATAGAAGCGCGGGGTGGGGCGCCAGTCCTCCAGCACGCCGATCACGCGGAACTCGTTCTGGTCGATGCGGATCGACTTGCCCACGCTGTTGCCGCCGTCGAACAGCTTTTCGTTGAGTTTCTGGGAGATCACCGCCACGCGCGCCTGGGTATCGTCCTCGCGTGCGCTCCAGGGCGTTCCCTGCGCGAACGGTGCGTCGAACATCGGGAAGAAATCGGCCGAGGTGTAGCGCGCGTCCACCACGAACGGGGACAGGCCCTGTTTCTCCGGCTCGATGCTGACGCCGCCGCCGGTCATCAGCGCCTGGCGATCGCCCTTCTTCTCGCGCAGCAGCGCCTCGGCGTCGAAACGCGTCACCTGCTCCTCCGGCTCTTCGCCAGCGGTGTAGCCGTCCATGCTTTGCGGATCCATCTGCGGGTAGAACAGGGTGTGGCTGCGGCCCGGCATCGGATCGCCGGACAGGATGTAGAACACGGTCAGGGTAGTCATGCTGGCGCCGATGCCCAGCGCGATGGCCAGCACCATCAGCGCGGTCAGCACCTTGTTGCGCCTGAAGCTGCGCAGGGCAAGCTGGAAGTAGTAACCGAACATGGTCAGTTCCTCAGGCCTGGGCGGGAGCGAGATTGACATCCAGGCCCACCGTGGAAATCAGGCGCGGCTCGGTGGTCAGGTCGGTGGCGGCGCCGTCGACGATGTGCACGTTGCGCTGCGCGCGCGCGGCCAGCTCCGGATCGTGGGTCACCATGATGATGGTGGTGCCCTGGCTGTTGATCTCCTCCAGCAGCTCCATCACCCCACGGGCCATCTGCGAGTCCAGGTTGCCGGTCGGTTCGTCCGCCAGCAGCAGCTTGGGCGTGCCGGCCAGGGCACGCGCGATCGCCGCGCGCTGCTGCTGGCCGCCGGACAGTTCGGACGGGTAGTGCTTCATGCGCGAGCCCAGGCCGACGCGGGTCAGCGCGTCCTCGATGCGCTGCTTGCGCTCGGAAGCGCTCATGCCGCGGTAGCGCAGCGGCACGTCGACGTTGTCGAACAGGTTCAGATCCGGAATCAGGTTGAAGCTCTGGAAGATGAAGCCGATCTTCTGGTTGCGCAGCTTGCTGCGCGCGTCATCCGACAACCCGCTCACGTCCTGGCCGTCCAGGGTGTACTGGCCACCGGTGAAGGTTTCCAGCAGACCGGCGATGTTGAGGAAGGTGGTCTTGCCCGAGCCCGACGGCCCGGTCACCGCAACGAACTCGCCCTCGCGGACATGCAGGTCGAGGGAGCGCAGCGCGTGCGTCTCCACCTGGGAAGTGCGGTAGACCTTGGAAACCGAACGCATCTCGAGCATGGCGAAGTCCTTCTGGTGTGTGCGTAGCATGGAAGTCTGGGAATACGGGAAATACGGAATGGCGGGTACGAAAACGGGAAGACGGTGAGTCGATGAATCAGTTGATCGAGACCCGCTCGGCATCGCCGAACTGGTCGCTGCCGGACACCACGACCTTGTCGCCCGGCTGCAGGCCGCTGACGATCTCCACCGCGCTCAGGCTGCTCACGCCGATCTGCACCGGGCGGCGCACCGCCGAGTTGCCGTCCATCACGTAGGCGTAGCGGCCGCCGGACTGTTCGACGAACGGACCGCGCTCGACCATCAGCACGTTGCGGCGGGTGTCCATCAGGATGCGCGCGCTCAGGCGCTGGCTCTGGCGCAGGCCCGGCGGCTGCTTGTCGCTGAAGCGGATGCGCGCATTGACTTCGCCGTTCACCACTTCCGGCGACACCGCCGAGATCTCGCCCGGATACGGCTGGCCGTTGCTGGTCAGCTGGGCCGGCATGCCGATCGCCAGATCGCGGGCGAAGCTTTCCGGTACCTTGATCTCCACTTCGAACTTGGACAGGTCCACCACGCTCATCACCGGCGCGTTGATCGCCACGTTGGAACGCTGCACCGCCTGCACCTGACCGACCTGGCCATCGAACGGCGAGCGCAGGGTCAGCGCATCGACCTGGCGCTGCACCTCGGCCACGATGGAACGCTGGCGCTCGGCCATCAACTGCTTGTTGCGCGCATCCAGGCTGGCGCCCTGGCCCTGCAGGTTCACATCCTTGCGCGCGTGATCCATGGCGATCTCGGTCTTGCGTAGATCGTCCTTGGCCTTGGCCACGTCGATCTGCGGTACGGCGCCGCCGTTGAAGCCGCGCTCGTAGCGCTCCAGATCGCGCTGGGCGGCCTGGCGATCGATGTCGGCCTGGTCCAGCGCCTTCTGCGCGTTGGCGCGGGTCACCGCCGCGTCCAGGGTGGCGCGGCTGGCTTCGGCTTCCAGGCCGGCCAGGGCCGCCTGTTCCTGCGCCAGCTTGCTGCGCAGTTCCGGGCTGTCGATTTCGGCCAGCACCTGGCCCTTGGTGACCTTGTCGCCGGCCACCACCTTCAGGGTCACCACGCCGCCGGCAATGGCGTACAGGGTGGGACTGTTGGAGGCGATGAGGCGGCCGTCGGCGGAGATGTCGCGCACCAGATCGCCGCGCTTGACCTCGGCGATACGCACCCGCGCGCCATCGAACGACCGGCTGCCGCCCACCCAGCCGCGCACGGCGAAGCCGATGACCAGCAGCAGGGCCAGGCCGCCGGCGGCCGGCAGCAGCCAGCGCTTCCAGGGCGCGGCGGCGGTGGCGGTGGGGCCGGCACTCAGGGGGCGATCTTGCGCGGAGGTGTCCCGAATCATCGATGGCATGCGTTTATTGGGAAGACGCCCCGTCAAAGCAGGATGCGTGCCAATCGCAACTGTTTGATTTGAAAGGGGGGGAGGGGCGTCGGAGCGGTGTCCGGGTGTCCGCGGACACCGGCGCGGACACTGTCCGTTCTGTCCACCCCCATTACAATCGGGACTCGCTTTGACTCAGGTGGACAAAACGCTATGTGCGGGATTGTGGGAGCGATCGCCGATCGCGACGTGGTACCGGTACTCATCGAAGGACTGAAGCGGCTGGAATACCGCGGCTACGACTCCGCCGGCATCGCCGTGGTCGAGCAGAAGGATGTGCGCCGCGTCCGCCGCACCGGCCGGGTGTCGGAGATGGAGAACGCCGCCGCCGCCGAGGGCTTCAACGCCAGCCTGGGCATCGGCCATACCCGCTGGGCCACCCACGGCGGGGTCACCGAGGCCAACGCCCATCCGCACATCAGTCACGGCGTGGCGCTGGTGCACAACGGCATCATCGAGAACCACGAGGAACAGCGCGAGAAGCTGCGCGCGCTGGGCTACGAATTCGAGTCGCAGACCGATACCGAAGTCATCGCCCACCTGATGCACCACCACCTCAAGGGTGGCGATGACCTGCTCACCGCGTTGCAGCGCACGGTCAAGGAACTCACCGGCGCCTATGCGCTGGCCGTGGTCAGCCGCAAGGAACCCGAGCGCATGGTCTGCGCCCGCATGGGCTGCCCGCTGCTGATCGGCCTGGGCGAGGGCGAGAACTTCATCGCCTCGGACGTGTCGGCGATCATCCAGGCCACCCGCCGGGTGATCTTCCTGGAAGAAGGCGACACCGCCGAAGTCACCCGCCAGGCCGTGCGCGTGTTCGACGGCAACGACCAGCCCATCGAGCGCGACGTGCACGTCTCCGACGTGTCGCTGGCCTCGCTGGAACTGGGCCCGTACCGCCACTTCATGCAGAAGGAAATCCACGAGCAGCCGCGCGCCATCGCCGACACCATCGAGGCGGTCATCGACGGCGGCTTCCTGCCCACGCTCTTCGGCGCCAACGCCGAGGCCGTGCTCAAGGACATCGAGGGCGTGCAGATCCTCGCCTGCGGCACCAGCTACTACGCCGGCATGACCGCGCGCTACTGGATCGAATCCATCGCCGGCCTGCCGTGCAGCGTGGAAATCGCCAGCGAGTACCGCTACCGCGCCGCCTACGCCAATCCGAAGCACCTCATCGTCACCATCTCCCAGTCCGGCGAAACGCTGGACACGATGGAAGCGCTGAAGTACGCCAAGTCGCTGGGCCACCAGCACAGCCTGTCCATCTGCAACGTGCCCGAGAGCGCCATCCCGCGCGCCAGCGAACTGGTCTGCTACACCCGCGCCGGCGCGGAAATCGGCGTGGCCTCCACCAAGGCCTTCACCACCCAGCTGGCCGCGCTGTTCCAGCTCACCGTGGTGCTGGGCAAACTGCACGGCAAGGTCACTCCGGAACAGGAAGCCGACTACCTGGAGCAGCTGCGCCACCTGCCCGGCAGCGTGCAGCACGCGCTCAACCTGGAACCGCAGATCGCCGCCTGGGCCGAACGCTTCGCGCCCAAGTCCGACGCGCTGTTCCTCGGCCGCGGCCTGCATTACCCCATCGCCCTGGAAGGCGCGCTCAAGCTCAAGGAAATCTCCTACATCCACGCCGAGGCGTATCCGGCCGGCGAACTCAAGCACGGCCCGCTGGCGCTGGTCGACGCCGACATGCCGGTCGTCGTCATCGCCCCCAACGACACCCTGCTGGAGAAGGTCAAATCCAACATGCAGGAAGTCCGCGCGCGCGGCGGCGAACTGTTCGTGTTCGCCGACCAGGACAGCAACTTCACCGAATCCGAAGGCGTGCACGTCATCCGCACCCCGCGCCACACCGGCGTGCTCAGTCCGGTGGTGCACACCATCCCTGTCCAGTTGCTGGCATACCACACCGCGCTGGCGCGAGGAACGGACGTGGACAAGCCGAGAAACCTGGCGAAATCGGTGACGGTGGAGTGATTGAAACAAGGGCCGCGAAAGCGGCCCTTGTTTTACTGGTCACGAAGAAAACGCGATCTTTGTGCCGTTCACAGATATCAGTTGAGGGGGCAAGCTATGACCAAGATGCTCAGGATTTTTCCTCTTCTCATACTCTGGCTTGGTGCCGGAGTCGTCTTATGGATCGTGGGGCAACCAGAGCGGGTTGGCTTATGTCTCGCGGGCATGACGATATTCGTTGTGATCCCTGGCAGGATTATCGACCGCGCCAGAGCACGATCCGGCAAACCTTGGGCGCTGACACTGACATTCGACGATCTGGCGATCTTGCGTGGAGGGGATTGGCTGCAGATCGTTGCCTGGTCTTCGCTAGCCGCTGGACTGATTCTGTCAGGATTACTGGCTTTCCAATAGCGCTCTTATGTCAGCGTTGACTGGGATTGGTGGGGGATCGCGTTGGCAATCGTTTTATACCGGCGTACCCAGGTCCAGGACTTCTCCTGCTCTTACCCCTTCTGCCCAATCCACAACCGGTTGCCATCCGGATCCTCAATCCGGAACTCGCTCATGCCGTAGAACGGATGGCTGATCGAAGGCACCACCACGCCGCGCCGGCGCACTTCGCGGTGGTAAGCAAAGATATCGTCGGGATAGAGGTAGATCACCGACGTGCGCGGCGCATCCGGCGGCATGTTGATGGATTCGTCCACCATCAGCCGGCATTCGTCGAAGGCCAGCATGGCCCAGCGCCATTCGTCATTGCGGTTTTCCACCGCGAAGCCGAGCTTTCCGTAGAACTCCACGCTGGCCGGCATATCGCGGACCGGCAGCATGGGAATCAGGCGTTGCATCTTCATGGGTCTACTCCGTGTCGCCGGATGGGAGGGAATCCGTCCGCAATGCCCGCACCATTGCAGCCGTGGTCCGTTGCAATGCAATCGCCAGATCCTGGGTGCCGCATGTGGACTCGCCCAACAACCAGGCCGTGATGGGCGAGAACATGCCGTCGGCCAGTGAATACGCCGCCAGCCGCGCCGGGATGCGCAGTCGAAACTCCCCGCGGTCGAGTGCCGCTTCCACTTGCGTGACCAATGCGCTGCGGACGACCCGCAGCGCCGGTCCCTGGAACAGGCTGGGGGCCAATGCGCGATTGGTCCAGAAGTGATCCAGCATCATGCGGACGCGCGCGGCGTCGGTGTCATCCGTGATCAAGCCGGCCAGGGTCCGGAAAGGTTCCTCCAGGCTTGCCGACAGCAGTTCGTCCTTGTTGCGGAAATGCTCGTAGAAGGTCGAGCGGCTGACCCCGGAACGCGCCAGCACGTCGGCAATCCGGATGTCGTGATAACGCCGGCCGATTACCAGTGAAAGGAACGCGACCAGCAGATCCTGATGGGTGCGCTGCCAGCGGGGATCGGCATGTGGGTCGGCCTGGGTCATGGCGGGAATCTTCCCACGAAGCGTGTCGGACAGTGGGCCTTGTTTGTCCGGAAAGTGCTTCCGATGTGGCATCTTTTCAATGCCGGAGGTGAAACGGCGACGCCATGATCGAGTGCAGGTGTTCAGCGAGGCGGGTATCACCGATGAGGCCTCACGAAGGAGGCTGCCTATCGAATTTTTCGCCAGGAATGACATGCGAGTTCAACGACTAACATTGAATCCGGATCTATTGAATCGACGCGCCACACTCAGCAGACTCCATTCCCGGAGTGTAGGAACTCCAGCGTAGTGCGAGGTCATCACGGAAACGTGGATGGCTCTTTCGTACCAGCATCATCGGTACTTCCGACGTTTTGTAGTTCCACGTCGGGAGGGCGGCTAATACAAGACCTCGCAAGAGGGAATACGCCCGCCGACACTACGCGGCTTTCCTAACCTCCCGACACCCGTCTGCACCTCCGCAGACGGGTTTTCACACGGAAAAGGAGTACCCGCATGAGCAAGACCCAACCGCCCCCCGATCGCCGTTCCGGCTACCTGTTGACCGACGAGGGCTACCTGCGCCTGCTTTCCCTGCAAGGCCAGCTCCGCCTGATGAGCCACCTGAGCCTGGCGTGCATGGCGGTGGAAGAAGACAAGGATCCGCACATCCCGATCAAGGCCTGGCACGCCAGCTTCGATGCGTTCGCCGCGCAGGCCCAGCACGTCCTCGATCGGATGGCCTGGATGCCTCCGCCGAATCCCGATACCAAGCACTGAGCCAAGAGGCGTTCGCCAACACCGGCACCCCTGCGCAAGGTGCCCGATCCGACATCCCGGGATGTCGGGTCATCGGTGCACCGCGCTGCCCGGCGTCGTGGTGCTGTTTCCGCCGGGGTCGGTATCTTCATCTCCGGCTCGATTCGAGTCGTCTCCTGCTCGTGGCGATTGGCCGGATTTCCAGCTGCATCGCCAAGAGCAAATCCCCCGTCGCCTGCTGCGCAGGCGCCCGCCCCCTTTGCAAAAGGGGGCTATCAGGGCTGCTTCCTGAGTCCTGTCGATAAGCGGGAATCCGCTTTGCCTCCCCCTTCGAAGAAGGGGGACCGAGGGGGATTTGCTCTTGCCGCAACAAAGCGCAGCAGACTGCTCGCCGAAATCAATGGCAAAAGAACACGCGCAAACGGGTCTTCCTATCTGCCGGCGACCGGACCGGAGTTTCGTCTATAAGACCGCCTGAAATCAGATCGTTGGAAGAATCCGGATGAATGCGCGAGCCCAGCCGCTCCGGTCCTGTCCTACACGCGAGTCATGCCGCGATTTCCACAATTCGCCAGGGACGCTTGGAAACGAGTGAGCGAAGGAACAAGCGAGATCCATGCCTGTCCGGGCAGACGCTGGGTGATGTGGGATCGGGAACGGCAGCTGGTTTACAGCTGGATGGATCACTGACAGGTTCCCGCTGCCTCTTCCATCGTGGTCGGCAATACGCCCCAGCACTGGCCGGTAGCCATCGTCGACGACGTAGACGGAATCGATAACCCCCGTTTCAACGGCGGACATGGAGACAGGCATGGGCAAGGTAATGGCGGTAATGCGCTGGCTGTTCGGTTTGTTCTACGTGTATGTGGGCGGTTCGTGGTTCATCCACTGGATGCTGGGAAAGCCGTGGGTCGTACCTGAGGAAACGCCCCCCGCGCGGACGCTGACCCTGGCGCTGAGCGCCAGCGGGATCGTCGATCCGCTGATTGCCGCCACCTGCCTGGTGGGTGGATTGCTCCTGCTGATCCGGCGCACCGCGCCGCTGGGTATCGTGGTGCTGTTTCCGCTGGTGGCCGGCATCTTCCTGTTCCATCTTTTGCTCAACGACAATGCACCTTGGGGGACCTTCCACTTCGCCTGGCTGCTGTTGCTGGCGTGGTGGCATCGGGGCGCATATCGGCCGCTGTGGACTTATGGGGTGGGGCGGGCTACGTAGATTTTCAGCTGCATCGCCAAAAGCAAATCCCCCGTCGCCTGCGGTGCAGGCGCCCGCCCCCTTTTTCAAAGGGGGCTATCAGGGCTTGCTTTCCTCCGTGATCCCGCAGCCACGTAGGAGTCTGCTTTGCTTCCCCCTTTGTAAAAGGGGGATTGAGGGGGATTTGCTCTTGCCGCATGGAAATGAAGTGGCGCCCCGCAGCAGCATCACGCAATCAACCGCCGTGACACCTCATGCCTGCCGTGTGTCTCCCTCGGCGCCACCGCCCACGTCTTCGCCACCTCCTTCACCGCCCGCACCAGTTCTTCCTCCGGCTTGGCATACGGAATCCGCAGCCAGCCGTCGGCGCCGCCTTCCACGCTGAAGACCGGGCCGGGGGCGAGGTGGATGCCGCTGCGTTCCATGTCGGCGCACAGGCGGGTGGCGCTGCCGTGGGGCAGGTGCACCCACAGGGTCAGGCCGCCTTCGGGCTGGCGGAAGCGCCAGTCGGGCAGGTGTTCGCGCAGCGCGGCGATCAGGGCGTCGCGGCGCTGGCGCAGTAGTTCGCGGCGATTGGCGAGGATGTCCGGTTGGGCCAGCAGTTCGGCGACGACCAGTTGATCGAACAGCGAGCTGCCGAGATCGAACTGCACGCGGGCGTTGATCAGGCGGCGGATCAGCGGACGTGGCGCGCGGATCCAGCCCACGCGCAGGCCGCCCCAGAACATCTTGGACGCGCTGCCCAGGGTGATGGCGTCGGTGGCAAGCGCGGCGAAGGGCGCGGGCATCGGCGCGTCGGACAGCGCGGTAGCTTGCAGGGTTTCGTCGACGATGGCGGTGGTGCGGGCGTCGCGCAGCGCGGCGGCGTAGCGCGCGCGCGTGGCGTCGTCCATCAGGAAGCCGGTGGGATTCTGGAAATCGGGAATCAGGTAGGCCAGATGCAGCGAGGTCTGTCGCAGGGTGGCCTCGATGCCGTCCAGATCCCAGCCCTGCTCGCCCAGCGGATCGGCCAGGGGCGAACTGATCAGCTTGCCGCCGCCCAGCCGCAGCGCTTCGATGGCGTTGGAATACACCGGTGATTCGAGCATCACCCGATCCCCCGGACGCGACAGCGCACGCGCGGTGATGGCCAGCGCCGACAGCGCGCCGCTGGTGATGACGATCTGTTCCGGCGCCGTCGGCAGGCCGCGCCGCGCATACGACTCGGCGATCATCGCCTGCAGGCCGGGCAGCCCCGAGGGCAGGTAACCGTCGCTGCACAGATACGAAGGCAACGCGGCGAGGGCGCGTTCGTACGCGGCGGCGACGCCCGGCGTGGCGGCGCCGGCGGCGCAGTTCAGATCGATGGCGCCTTCGATGGCCGGGTTCGTGCCCAGCGCGTGCAGGGCGTGATCGTGCGCGCGCCGTCGATCCACCGGCACCGTGGCGAAGGTGCCGGCGCCCTGTCGGGCGGTGGCGAAACCGGCGGCGATCAGATCGGCGTAGGCGCGGGTGACGGTATTGCGCGAGACACCCAGCGCGAGGGTGACCGCTCGCTCGCTGGGCAGGCGGGTGCCCAAGGGAATGCGGCCGTCGCCAATCAGTTCCTGCAGGGCCTGGCACAGCCCGCGGTAGGCGGGGGAGCGGTTGAACTCGCCGACCAGGGTGGCGAGGCGTTCGGGAGCCAGCGTGCGATTCATGGGGCCACTATCGCACGATTGGCTCTATGGAAAAGGGCCAATTACCTTCAAGGTGGCCCCATGGCAACGATCTCCCCCTCCTCGGGCCTGTCCAATCTCGGCCCCCTCGCGCAGCTCAAGGCCGGGCGCCTGCCCGAGCGGCTGTTCCGGCTGCTGGTCGGCCTGTGGCTGTATGGCCTGGCCATCGCCCTGATGGTGAAGGGCGCCATCGGCGCCTCGCCATGGGACGTGTTCCACCTGGGCCTGTCGCTGCATCTGCCGGTGTCGTTCGGCGTGGTGATGATCATCACCGCGGTGGTCGTGCTGCTGGCGTGGATGCCGCTGCGGCAGATGCCGGGACTGGGCACGGTCGCCAACAGCCTGCTGCTGGGGCCGTTCGCCGATATCAGCCTGGCGATGCTCGGCACGCCGGAAAGCCTGTGGCTGCGCATCGCCTACATGCTGGGCGGCGTGCTGACCTGCGCCTTCGCCACCGCGCTCTATGTCGGCGCACAGCTGGGACCGGGCCCGCGCGACGGCTTGATGACCGGACTGTCGCGCCGCACCGGCTGGTCGATCCGCAAGGTGCGCACGATCATCGAAGTCACCGTGCTCATCGTCGGCGTATTGCTGGGTGGCGTCGTCGGCGTGGGCACGGTGATCTTCGCTCTGGGCGTGGGGCCGTTGACCCAGTTCTTCCTGCGCTATCTGGTGGTGCGGCTGGATGATCCCGACACGCGCATCGCCTTGCCGGAGGAAGCGTGATGAACGCGAACGTGCTCCGCTACAGCGCCTTCACCACGGATCCGGCCGGCGGCAATCCCGCCGGAGTCGTGCTGGATGCGCGCGGCCTGCCGGAAGCGGACATGCAGCGCATCGCCGCCGATCTGGGCTATTCGGAAACCGCCTTTCTGCTGCCGCGCGAGGATGGCACGTTCGAGGTGCGCTACTTCAGTCCGCTGGCCGAGGTGCCGTTCTGCGGACACGCCACCATCGCCGCGACCGTCGCGCATGCCGAGGCATACGGTGCGGGCGAGAAGGTGCTGCATACACGCGCCGGACGCGTGCGCGTGCAGGTGGACGAGCAGTTCACCGCCACGCTGACCAGCGTCGAGCCGCGCATGGCGCCGCTGGATCCGGACGATCTGGATCGCCTGCTCGCCGTCCTGCGCTGGCATCGCGATGAACTGGACCCCGCACTGGCGCCGGCCGTCGCCTACGCCGGCGCGTGGCATCCGATCATCGCCGTATCCACCCGCGACCGCCTGGCGCGGCTGGATTACGATTTCGATGCGCTTTCCGGACTCATGGCGCAACGCGGCTGGACCACCTTGAACCTGATCTGGCGCGCGGATGCCGATACGTTCCACGCCCGCAATCCGTTTCCACCCGGTGGCGTGGTGGAGGACCCGGCCACGGGCGCCGCCGCCGCCGCGCTGGGTGCGTATCTGGCGCACAACGAGGCATTGCCGGTGGATCGCGTTTTCCGAGTTCACCAGGGCGATGATCTCGGGCGGCCGAGCCGGATCGGCGTGACGGTGCCGGAGGATCCGCGCGAGGGAATCCGTGTCAGCGGTACAGCGGTGAGGATCACGGACGCCGCAAACCAGGCAGGCTGATTCGGTGCGATCGCGCGACCATCGCGAGGTTCGATGGCAGGGACGATCGCGGAAGACGGAAGCCGCCGCGATGGCAAGTGGGAATACGGCATAAGCACATTCGTCGCGACCATCACGCGGACGGGCGCGTGGCGGTATCCTTGCGCTTCCCAGTAGAGCCGTTGCACGCCCGGCGCCTGCGTCGGATGCCTTCCGCCACTGCGCGCAGGCGACGCAAGCCGGATGACGCGGTTGTCGTTGTCATCCGGATATCGCATGTCGAAACAGGTTCATGGGCCGTGCTCGCCGCTGCGCTGCCTCTCCCACCCACGGCGAGCGCGGCTCACCCGCAAGCCGTTGCCGTGGACGGATGAACGGCGGCGCTTCTTCCATCTGCCCGCGCGCAGCCGGAATCCCGCTGGCCGGGCGCATTTGACAGCCGGCGGGGACAGGCTATCTTGGCGCTCCCTGCCGCGTACCGGCCAAGCCCGGCGGCACCTCCGCACTCCCACGTTCCTGCGGGCGGGTGATCGCTCTCCCGCCAGGCCCACGGCGCCATGATCCAGTTCAAGAACATCAGCAAGTCCTTCGCCACGCCCGGCGGCGAAACCGTGGCGCTACGACCGCTGGATCTGGAGATCCGGCAGGGCGAGATCTTCGGCATCATCGGCCAGTCCGGCGCCGGCAAGTCGACCCTGCTGCGCCTGATCAACGGCCTGGAGCGTCCCTCGCAGGGCCAGGTGCTGGTGGAAGGGCAGGACATCGCGGCGCTGCCGGATCCGGAATTGCGCGCCGCGCGCCGCCGCATCGGCATGATCTTCCAGCACTTCAACCTGCTGTCCTCGCAGACGGTGGCGGACAACGTGGCGTTCCCGCTGCAACTGGCCGGCATGAAGCGTGCGGAGATCGAACAACGGGTGGCGCAGTTGCTGGACCGTGTCGGCCTGCGGGCACTGGCGGATCGTTACCCGGCCCAGTTGTCCGGCGGGCAGAAACAGCGCGTGGGCATCGCGCGCGCGCTGGCCACCCAGCCACACCTGCTGCTGTGCGACGAGGCCACCAGCGCGCTGGATCCGCAGACCACCCAATCCATCCTGCGCCTGCTGGCGGATCTGAATCGCGAACTCGGGTTGACCATCGTGCTGATCACCCACGAGATGGAAGTGGTGCGCAGCATCTGCCATCGCGTGGCGGTGCTGGACGCGGGACAACTGGTGGAAACCGGACCGGTGACGCAGGTGTTCCTGCATCCGGCCCATCCGACCACGCGGCAGTTCGTGGTCGATGCCGAACACCTGGACGAGGACGAACAGCGCCGCGCGCTGGACGCCGTGCCCGGCCGCATCCTGCGCCTGACCTTCCTCGGTGGCGATACCTACCGGCCATTGCTCGGCCAGGTCGCGCGCCAGACCGGCGTGGACTACACGATCCTGGGCGGCCGCATCGGTCGTATCCGCGATACGCCTTATGGCCAGCTCACCATCGCCATGACCGAAGGCGACGCCGATGATGCCGCCTCCCGCCTGCAACAGGCCGGCGTCGATGTCGAGGTGCTGCGCGCATGATCACGATCGCGACCGTGCTGGGACTGGATCCGGCCAAGTGGGGCGAAGTGCTGGTGGCGAGCGGCGATACCCTGCTGATGCTGGCCGGCGCCCTGCCATTGACCCTGCTGTTGGGCCTGCCGCTGGGCGTGCTGCTGTTCCTCAGTGACAAGCGCCAGCGCCTGGAAAATCGCTGGCTGCATGGCGCGCTGGCGTTGCTGGTCAACCTGGTGCGCTCGGCGCCCTTCATCATCCTGATGATCGTGTTGATCCCGGTGACGCTGAGTCTGGTGGGCACGTCGCTGGGCGTGCGCGGGGCGATCCTGCCGCTGGTCGTGGGCGCGGTGCCGTTCTACGCACGGCTGGTCGAAACGGCACTGCGGGAAGTCCATCCGGGCGTCATCGAAGCCAGCGAGGCGATGGGCGCCACCACGTGGCAACTGGTCCGGCGCGTGCTGCTGCCTGAGTCCATGCCGGGCCTGCTGGCGGGGGCGACGGTCACCGCGGTGGCCCTGATCGGCTTCACCGCGATGGGTGGCGCCATCGGTTCCGGCGGCCTGGGCGATCTGGCGTATCGTGATGGCTACCTGCGATCCCAGACATCGGTGGCGGTGATCACCGTCGCGCTGCTGCTGATCATCGTCCAACTATTGCAATGGCTGGGCGACAGCCTGGTCCGGCGTTTCAACCGCCGCTGATTCCCTTTTTCCTCTCCCCGGTATTTCCCCATGAAGAAGTTGCTGCTCCCGCTGTCGCTGCTGCTGCTGGCCCTGGCGGCCTGCAAGCCGGCGGCGAAGTCCGACGATACCCTGACCATCGCCGCCACCGCCGTGCCGCACGCGGAAATCCTGGAGGTGGTCAAGCCGCTGTTGGCCAAGGACGGCGTGAAGCTGGAGGTGCGCGTGTTCAACGACTACGTGCAGCCCAACGATCAGGTCGTGCAGGGCCAGATCGACGTGAACTACTTCCAGACCGAGCCCTATCTGAAAGCCTACAACCAGGATCGCGGCACGAAGCTGGAAACCTACATCGGCGTGCACATCGAACCGTTCGGCGCGTACTCCCGCCGCTACAAGTCGCTGGATGCGCTACCCGCGGGCGCGGACGTGGTGATTCCCAACGATCCGAGCAACAACAGCCGCGCGCTGATCCTGCTGCATCGCGCCGGCGTCATCCAGCTCAAGGATCCGTCCAACCAGATGGCGACCCTGCGCGACATCACCGCCAATCCGAAGCAGCTGAAGTTCCGCGAACTCGACGCCGCGATGCTGCCGCGTGTGCTCGATCAGGTCGATCTGGCACTGATCAACACCAACTACGCGCTGGATGCCGGCCTGCAGCCGACCCGCGACGCCCTCGCCATCGAGGACGTGAAATCGCCCTACGTGAACTTCCTGGTCGGCCGCCCGGACCTGCGCGACGACCCGCGGGTGAAGAAGCTGGAAGCCGCGTTGACCAGCCCGGCCGTGCGCGAGTTCATCCAGAAGAAGTACCAGGGCGCCGTGTTGCCGGCGTTCTGATCATGCGACCCTGGCTCGCGCCGTCTCTGATGACGGTAACAGCGTGGTCCGTTGTCCGGTGCGGGAGCAGGAGAGAGCGACTTGCCGGATGAAGACATGCCGCGCGTGCAGACGGGGGAACCCTTGAATTGGGCGCGTATCACCCGGTACGCGATCCTGATGTTCCTGATCCACTTCTCCATCGGCTTGGCTGAAGGCATGTTCGTGCCCGCTGCCTCCGACAAGGATACGGTGATACACCAGACGGCCATTGGCCTTGCGGTCATGGCATCGGTGGACTTCCTGATATTCGCCCACCTGGCCTGTCGCCAACGCGAGCGCCGCCTGCAACACGCGGCACTCGTATTCCTGTTGATGTCGGGCATCGCGCAGGCGTTCAGTGTGGTGATCGGATTGTGGCTGCCCTCAACACAGCCTGCGCTACTCACCGTCTTGTATGTCGTGGCGTCCCTGCTGGGAGCGGCGCTTGGAACCTTGGCGGGATACGTCGCCAGCGCCCGCCGGGCTTCGGAGAGCTAGTGGCGGCGCCATGTGTCCCCACCGCCGGCCTGGACCGCGCAGGCCGGTGTGCCCCCGTTGCAAATGTGAATTATTATCACATAATACGCGCTGTCGGACGTCAGCCCCTCGCCGCGTCCCTGGCGACCGGTTTCCCGGTTCTACTCGTGGGAAAAACCTCCTTTGTCGTACCCCCGTATTCCCGTTGCCCGCCAGCGCGGGTCAGCGCTGGCCGTTTGCCTGCTGGCCGCCCTCCAGGCCCAGGCCCAACAGGCGCCTTCCGGCGTTGGCGCCGCCGACGTGCCGGAGACCAAAACCCTGGATGAAATCGTCGTCCGCGGCGAGAAGACCGAGCGCTCCCTGCAGGACACCACCGCCAGCGTGGCGGTGACGACCTCGGTGCGGATCGAGCAGGAGAACCTGCAAAGCCTGTTCGACATCCTCAACCGTACCGCCAACGTGTCGCAGATGTACGGTGACCGTGGCTTCACCATCCGCGGCATCGCCAACGAGGCCGGCGCGCCCAATCCGCTGGCGACGATCTATGTGGATGGCGCGGCGTTGCCGAGCAACGCGAGCGATGCCGGCCCGACCGACCTGTGGGACATCGCCCAGGTGGAAGTGCTGCGCGGACCGCAATCCACCATCCAGGGCGAGAACGCGCTGGCCGGCGCGGTGGTGCTGCGCACCGAAGACCCGACGATGGACTGGTCGGGTCGGGCACGCGTGCTGTTGGCTGATCCGGGGGATCGCCGGGTGGCGTTCGCCGGCGGCGGTCCGCTGCTGGCCGACGAACTGGCGTTCCGGGTGGCGGTGGAGGACCGCCGCTTCGATGGCTTCATCGACAATCCCACCCGCGGCGTGCCGGAGGACAAGCGCGAGTCGACGATGGCGCGCGCCAAGCTGCTGTGGACGCCAAAGGCGATCGAGGGCCTGGCCGCGCGGTTGACCTTCACCCGCGACGATCGCAAGGGCCCCTACATGTATGCCTACGCGCGCAACGACGTACCAAACTACTACGACCATCGCATCAACACCTCGGACCATCCGTCCAGCACCGACGCGCTAAGCCGGATCGCGACGCTGGAAATCGACTACGCGTTGTCCGGCCCCTGGTCGATGTCGGCCGTCACGGCCTGGTCGGATACCGACATGCAGCGCAGTTTCGACACCGACCTGACCGAGCGGCCGGAAGCCTACGGCAACACCCGGGAACAGTACGACACGCTGTCGCAGGAGTTCCGCCTGCACTACCGCGGCGATCGCCTGCGTGGCCTGCTCGGCCTGTACGGCTCGCAGCGCGAGATGGACAACCTGAGCGTCAATCGCACCAACGTGGAAACGCCGGTGGGCACGATCGCCGCCGTGCTGCAGGGCGCCGGGCTGGATCCGGCCACCGCCGGTTACGTGGCCGGACTGTACGCGCAGGCGGTGCCGGTGATTCCGGTCGATTACACCAGCAAGAGCCAGTCGCGTGCGCGCAACGCGGCGCTGTTCACCGATTTCGAATTCGACCTGGCGCAACGGTTGTCGCTGTTGGGCGGTTTCCGTTACGACCGCGAACAGTACCGGTTCGGCTCCGACGCCACGGCGATATTCGCCGGCACCTTGCCGGATCCCGATGCGTTCGGCCCGGCGCTGTCGCCGGCCATTGGTGGGATCAACCAGGCGGTACTGGCCATGGTGCGGCAGGCCAACAGCGATACGCCGCTGGACACCCGCGAGTTCACCGCGTTCCTGCCCAAACTCGGCCTGCGCTTCGCTTGGAACGAGGACCTGTCCACGGCCTTCGTCGTCCAGCGTGGTTACCGGTCGGGCGGATCGACCTTCAACATCGCGCGAGGCCGCAACTATGCGTACGACCCGGAGTACACCTGGAACGCCGAGTTGTCGCTGCGCTCGCAGTGGCTGGACGATGCGCTGACCTTGAACGCCAACGTCTACTACATCGACTGGAAGGACAAGCAGGTCATCGCCATGTTCGGCATCAATGACTATGACTACCACACGGTCAACGCGGGCAAGGCGCACCTGTACGGCTTCGAACTGGAGGCCAGCCACCGCCTCGGTAGCGGTTTCGACTGGTACGCCTCGCTGGGCTATTCGCGCACGCGCTACGACGAGTTCAAGACCGATCTGGGCGCGCGCATCAACGACTACTCCGGCCAGGAGTTCGCCTACGCGCCGCGCTGGACGTTCGCCGTGGGCGCCAACCTGCGCTTTGGCGAAGGCTGGGTGGCCAACCTCAACGCCAACTACCGCAGCCGGGTGAATCCCGACGTGGGAACCGGCATGCGGACGTTGTCGTCCCGGACGGTGGTGAACACCCGGTTCGGCTACGAGCTGGCAGACTGGAGCGCGTACCTGTTTGCCAACAACCTGTTCGACGAGGACTACACCCAGTACGCGTGGTCCGACGACAGTCCCAACGTGATCCTGGGCGCGCCGCGCGTGGTGGGCCTGGGCATCGAATACCGCTGGTAAGCGCAATCCTGGATGGAAGGAAATTTGCCGATGAGCCTGCTCTATCTGCTGCTGGCGGGGTTGGCCGCGCTGGCGTTCTACCTGGCCAGCGCGCACCAGCGGCTGGCGCCGCGCCTGCGCGATCGCGCGCGTGCGCTGCGGTGGGTGGCGTGGACCTGCATGCTGCTGTCCACGGGAGTGGCCTGCGGCGCGTTCGGCGTGTGGTCCGGCGTGTTCGCCGCGCTTTCGGCGCTGATGCTGGGACTGGTGGTGCTGCCGTATGCCGATGCTTGGTGGCAGATCCGGAAGGAGAAGATCCATGTGGGCTAAATCGCTGGCGGCCGCGCTGCTGGGACTTCCGTTGACCGTGGGCATCATCGGTGTGATCGCGCTGCATTGGCCGGGCGAGTTGGCCCGGGTGACCATGCCATGGCTGCTGCTCTCCTTCCCGCTGTGGGTGGCGGTGATGTCGCTGGCGTTCCTGGCCCGAACCGGCCTGCGCGCATGGTTGTGGATGGGTGGCGGCACGCTGCTCTGCTTCGGCCTGATCCAAGTGTCCCGTCTGCTGGGCTGGGCCGCGGAGCTGCCGGCATGAAGGCAGCGACGTTGCGCAGTTTCCTGTCCGTCCACACCTGGGTCGGCCTGATCGCCGGCATGGGCCTGTTCATTGCGTTTTACGCGGGCGCGGTGACCGTGTTCGTGCACGAGTTGCAGGGCTGGGAACGCCCGCCGCAGGCGATGCCCGCGCCGGAAACCGGCCATGCCCAGGCCCAGGCATTGGTGGACGGCGTGTTGCGCCGCCATCCCGAGGCCAGCCACAGTCTGGTCGTGACCCTGCCCGGCGAACACGGGCCGCAGGCGTCGCTCTACTGGTACGACGAGAAAACCGGCGACCAGCACAGGTTCACTCTGGAGGATGGGGGTCTGGTGCAGACGCCCGCGCGCGCTGGTTTTGTCGATTTCATCTACGACCTTCATTTCACTGCCGGCCTGCCGCGCACGTTCGGCATGTACCTGTTCGGGGTGTTCTGCATCCTTTACGGCCTGGCGCTGGTAAGCGGCGTGATCCTGTATGCACCGGTGTTCCTCAAGGACCTGTTCGCATTGCGCCTGGGCCGCAACATCAAGCGCCTATGGCAGGACGCGCACAACGTGATCGGCATGCTGTCGTTGCCGTTCCATGTGATCTTCGCCTGGAGCGGCGCGGTGCTGACCATCGGTTTCCTGATGCTGGCGCCGTTCCAGTTCCTGGTCTACGACGGCAAGTTGCTGAAGATCCTGGAAGGCGACTTCGACGTGGCGCCTCATGTCGAGCCGGCCGGTGTCGCGCGGCCGATGCTGCCGGTCGCCGAACTGGTACGGCGCGCGGAAGTCGCGCTGCCGGGCATGGCGGTGGAAAGCCTGTTCTATCACGACGCGGGTGATGCCAACGCACAGGTGACGCTGTACGGCGAATTGCCGCAGCGCCGGCTCAACCATATGGCGGGCGTCGCCATCAATGCCGCCAGCGGACAGGTCATCAAGGCGCTGCCGCCGCGCGACTATCCGCCGGGCATGGCCTTCCTGCGCGGATTGCAGCATCTGCACTACGGAAATTTCGGCGACATGGCGGTGAAGTGGCTGTACTTCCTGCTGGGTCTGGCCGGCGCGTTCCTGTTCTACAGCGGCAACCTGTTGTGGATCGAGGCCCGGCGCAAGCGGCGCGAGGTGCAGCAGCCGCGCCGCACCCGGGTGATGGCGGGGCTGACCCTGGGTATCTGCCTGGGCTGCGTGGCCGGCGTGTCGGCGGTATTCGTATCGGCGGCGCTATTGCCCGCGCTGGCCCCGTCAACGGCGTACTACGTGGTGTTCTTCGCCAGTCTGGCGTGGGCGTTGCTGCGACGTCCGGTGCGCGCCGGATACGAACTGCTGTGGCTGTGCGTCGTACTGACCGCGGCGATTCCGGTCGCCGGCTACGTGGCTTCGGGCGAGCACCTGTTCACGGCACTGGGGCGTGGACATTGGCATCGCTTCTTCATCGACGGCACCGCGCTGGCGATGGCGCTGGTGTTCTGGCGCATGGCGGTGGCCACGCGGGCGCGCGGGCGCAACGGCGACCCGAACAGCGTGTGGGCGGCCGGATAGATCGCCATGACACGCCGCCCGCCCGAAACAGGGCAGGCGGCCAGACGGCAGCGGGAGGCTCCCGACCATGGGCATCGTCCAGGTCGGGAAGAAACCGCGACGGGCCTCAGACCCGTCCGAACACCAGCGTGGCGTTGGTGCCGCCGAAGCCGAAGCTGTTGGACATCACCGTGTCCAGCGTCGCGTCGCGGCTTTCGCGCACGATCGGGAAGCTTTCGACGCGCGGATCCGGCGTATCGATGTTCGCCGAGCCGGCGATGAAGCCGTCGCGCATCATCAGCAGGCAGTAGATCGCCTCGTGCACGCTGGCCGCGCCAAGCGAATGGCCGGACAGCGCCTTGGTCGAGGACAGCGGCGGCACCGCATCGCCGAACACGCTGCGCACGGCATCAAGTTCCACCACGTCGCCCAGCGGCGTCGAAGTACCGTGGGTGTTGAGGTAGTCGACCGGTTTGTCCACGCCTTCCAGGGCCATCTGCATGCAGCGCACCGCGCCTTCACCGGACGGCGCGACCATGTCGGCGCCGTCGGAGGTGACACCGTAGCCAAGCAGTTCGGCGTGGATGCGCGCACCGCGCTTGACCGCGTGGTCGTAGTCTTCCAGCACCAGCATGCCGCCGCCGCCGGCGATGACGAAACCATCGCGATCGGCGTCATACGGACGCGAGGCGCGGGTCGGATCCTCGTTGCGCTGGCTGGACAACGCGCCCATGGCGTCGAACATCATCGTCAGCGCCCAGTGCAGTTCCTCGCCGCCACCGGCGAACACGATGTCCTGGCGGCCGGCGCGAATCAGGTCCGCCGCCGCGCCGATGCAGTGCGCGGAGGTCGCGCAGGCGGCCGACAGCGAATAGCTCACGCCCTTGATCTTGCACGCGGTGGCGAGCGTGGCCGAGACGGTCGAGCACATCGTGCGCGGCACCATGTACGGACCGACCTTGCGGATGCCGCGCTGGCGCAGCAGATCCGCCGCCTCGATCTGCCATTCGGCCGAGCCGCCGCCGGAACCGGCAATCAGGCCCGTGCGCGGCTGGCTGACCAGCGCTTCGTCCAGGCCGGCATCGGCGATCGCATCGCGCATCGCCAGATAGGCGTAGGCGGCGGCATCGCCCATGAAGCGCTTCTGCTTGCGATCGATCAGGGCTTCCAGATCCAGCTCCGGCGCGCCGCCGACCTGGCTGCGGAAGCCGAGCTCGGCGTATTGCGGCAGATGGCGGATGCCGGAGCGGCCTTCGCGCAGCGCGGCGGAAACGGTGTTGGAATCATTGCCCAGGCAGGAAGTGATGCCCAGGCCGGTGATGACGACGCGGCGCATGCTCAGAACGCCTCCGTGGAGGTGAACAGGCCCACGCGCAGATCGCGCGCGGTATAGATCTCGCGGCCATCGACCAGCATGCGGCCATCGGCCACGGCCAGCACCAGCTTGCGGTTGATCACGCGGCTGATGTCGATTTCATAGCTCACCCGCTTGGCGGTGGGCAGCACCTGGCCGGTGAACTTCACCTCGCCGGTGCCGAGCGCGCGGCCACGTCCGGGCGCGCCGATCCAGGTGAGATAGAAACCGGTGAGTTGCCACAGCGCGTCCAGGCCCAGGCAGCCGGGCATCACCGGGTCGCCGAGGAAGTGGCATTTGAAGAACCACAGGTCCGGATGGATATCCAGTTCCGCCCGCACCATGCCCTTGCCGTGCGCGCCGCCGTCCTCGCGGATCTCGGTGATGCGATCGAACATCAGCATCGGGTCGTTGGGGAGGCGGCCGGCGTCCGGGCCGAACAGTTCGCCGCGGGCGCTGGCCAGCAGCTGATCCCGGGTAAAGGAAGCGGGGGATTTCATGCGTGATCCGACAGGTCAGGAACCAGAATAATGCACAATTGTGCATACAGCTGTATTGACGCAGATCAGCCCCGTGTTTCCGTACGCCGGCGTAGGCGGACGAAGAACAAGGCGGCGCTTGGATTTTCGCGGATGCGCGTTGTCCGGTCGGCTACCCTCGGATACCGCATCCGCCGGCGTACGGTGCGCAAATTGCGCGATCCGTGAGTGCGGTGTTCTTTATTGCAACGGGCGTGTTCCTGTTGCTGCCGCGGGAGCCTGGCCCTAGCGCGACTGGCTGATCCGGAACACGTGTCCGTCCGGGTGGCGGACATGCATCTCGCGCACGCCCCAGGGTTCGTCCGTCGGCGGCCAAGTCACTTCGATGCCGTTCGCCAGGCAGGTGCGGTGGATGCTGTCCACGTCGTCGACCCAGATGGACATCCACACGCCGCCGGTTTCCACGTGGGGACCGGCGGGATCCTGACGATGGCCCTGGCCATCCAGGCACATGAAAATCTCGCACTCGCCCGAGCCGACCGATCCGAAGGTGGGCGGACTACCCCAGTCCCAGCACTTCTCCCAGCCCAGCGCCTTGAACCAGGCGAAGCTCTTTTCCATGTCCGAGACGTTGAGGATCGGGGTGATGTGTTTGGCGTACATGGCGGGGGGTGGAGATTGGGGATTCGGAATTGGGGAGAGCATGGCTTTTGCCTCCCCCTTTTGTAAAAAGGGGGACCGAGGGGGATTTGCTTTTGGCGCGAAGAGCCAATCCCCCGTCACCTGCTTCGCAGGCGCCCGCCCCCTTTTTCTAAAGGGGGCGGAGTTGGCTTCAATCGTGCCGCAGCGCCGCGATTGGATCCAACTGCGCAGCCTGTCGTGCCGGATATACACCGAAGGCCAGGCCGACCAATGCACAGAAGCCGGCCGAAAGCAGGATCGGCAGCGGAGCCCAGGCGACCTGCCAGCCGGCGAACATCGCAATCAGGTAGGCGAGCACGCCGCCAAACACCAGACCGAGCCCCGCGCCGGCGATGCAGATGACCGTGGCCTCGCGCAGGAACTGGGCGATCACGTCGCGCCGGCGCGCGCCGAGCGCGCGCAGCAGGCCGATTTCGCGGCGCCGCTCCAGCACGTTGGCCAGCATGATGTTCATGATGCCGATGCCGCCGACCAGCAGGCTGACGCCGGCGATCGCGCCCATCACCACCTGGAAGATGCGCTGGGTCTGCTGGTGCTGCTGGAACAACTGCTGCGGCACGATCAACTGGTAGTCCGCCATGCCGGCGTGGCGCTGGTCCAGCACCGCCGCGAGCACGCCGGCGCCGGCCGCCAGCCGGGTCGGATCGTCCAACCGGAGCAGGAACCGATCCACTTCGTCCTCCTGCGGCTGGAAGCGGAAACGGGCACGCGCGCTCGCCAGCGGCACATAGATGCGGTTGCTTTCCGAACCCAGTTGCACGCCCTCGAAACTGTCCTGGCCCAGATCGCGATCGGCCAGCACGCCGATCACTTCCAGCCACACGTGATTGACCTTGATCAGTCCGCCGATCGCGTTGCCTTTGGGAAACAGGTCCGCGGCGGCCTGGTGGCCGAGTACCGCCACCGCCGACAGCCTGGCCTCGTCCTCGGCGCTGAACGCGCGGCCATCGCGGATGCGCAGCGAGGACAGGCCGAACCAGTCGGCGCTGACGCCGCTGGCCTGCGCGTCGCTGCGGCCGATATCGCTGAACACGGTATGGGTGCGGATGGTCTTCTCGGCGGCGTGGCGTTCGGCGCCGGGCACGACACCGCGCGCGGCTTCGGCATCGGCCACGGTCAGGCCGAGGCTGCGCTCGCGTGTCTCCTTCAACGTGTCTTCGTCCTGCGGCTTGGCCTCGGCGATCAGGTTGTGCAGGCCCAGTCCTTCCACCAGCCGCAGCGCCTCGCGGCGGCTGCCTTCGCCGACCGCCTGCATCGCCACGATCGCGCCAACGCCGAAGATCATGCCGAGCAGGGTCAGCAGCGTGCGCAGGCGCCGCCGCCAAAGCTCCTCCACGGCCTCGCGCCAGACGGTCGGCAGGCGGTTGAACAGTCCCTTCAGCGGAGCACCACTCATGCTTTCTTTTCCTGCTTGTCGTCGGCGCCGTCACCAGCCGGCGCGGTGTCCTTGCCGGCGTCTTTCGCGTCGTCCTTGGCATCGTCGCCCGGTACGGGTACTTCGACCTGCGACAGGCGCACCTGATCGCCGGGCTTCAGACCGGACAGCACCTGCGAGCGCGCAGTGCCGCGCACGCCCAGCTTCACCTCGCGGGCGACGTAGTCGCCGCCCTGGCGCAGACGCACCCAGTGACGGCCGTCGCGCTGCTCGATCGCCACGTTGGGTACCGCCATCGCGTCCTTGGCGTCCAGCAGCACCACGGTCGCCTCGAAACGCTGGCCGGGCAGCAGGCGGTAGCGCTCCACCGCGGCGGTGGGAACCGATGCGCGCATCGACAGATATTTAACCGGGCTTTCGCGGTTGCGCACCTTGGCCGCGCTTGCCACCCACGACAGCTTGCTCTCGATGCGCTGATCCGGGCGTCCAAGCGGGTTGAGCACCACCGTATCGCCGACCTGCACGCCCTGCGCCTCGATCTGCGGAAGATCGATCTCGACTTCCATCGCGCCGGTATCGGGCAGGTTGCCGAACTCGAATCCGGCGCGCAGGTTGGCGCCGACCATGGGTTTGTCGCCCGACCAGTTGGCCGACAGCATCAGCACGCCGTCATTGGGTGCGCGTAGTTCCAGGGCATCCAGATCCGACTTGCGACTCTGGGCGTTGATGTCGAAGGTCGCGCGCTGCGCGTCCAGTACGGCCATTTCCGCTTCACCGCGCACGCCGGATTGATCACGCTGCCACTGCAGCGTGCCCTGGCGAACCTGCAGGTATTCCTTGTCCTCTATGGCGTCGAGCACCTGGTTGCGCGCGACGGTGCTCAGGTCCGCCTCGGCGTAGCGCTGGGCGATGCCCAACTGCACGGCGACCTGCGACAGATCCACTTCCACCCGGCCCAGCGCGGAAGCCAGATCGCCTTCCTTCGCGATCCGCGCCAGCGCGTTGCGCTGCAGATCGATCATCGCCTGCGCCAGCTGCTGCTCGCCATCGGGCGAGATGAAGCGCGCCAGCAGATCGCCCTTCTTCACCAGCGAACCTTCCGGCAGCATCCATTCCACCTGCCGTGCGCTCCAGTTCTGGCCGGGCACCATCAACGGCGTGGGTTTGGCCGAGCGCAGTTCGCCTTCGCCGCGCACGGCGATGCGCAGATGCCCCGGCGCGACGGTTTCGGTGGCGACCGGCATCTCGGGCTTGCCGCAGGCGGCCAGCGCGCAGGCGAGCACCAGTACTGCTCCGGCATGGCGGAAACGGATCATTTCGCACCTCCGGCGACATCCGGGACGGTCAGCTCCACCCGCACCGCCTGGCCGGGGCGCAGCTTCGCCCTCGCATCGTCCAGGCGAATCTCCAGATCGAGGATGGGCACGGGTTGCACCTGCGACTTGCTACGCACCGCCCGCCCGATGCTGGCGACCTTGCCGTGGTGGACGCTGCCGCCGCCGCCCTCGATCACGATGCGCGCCGGCACGCCCACCTTCACCCGCTGCAAATCGCGCTCCGGCAGCTGCGCACGCACCGCCAGGGTGGTGGGATCGGGAATCTCGGCGACGGTCTGGCCTCGCCAGACCTGCGAACCGACGTCGAACTTCTCTCCGTTCCAACTGCTCTTGTGCATGATCACGCCATCGCGCGGCGCCGGCAGGTTGAGCGCGGCGATCGAGGATTGCAGGCGGGTCACGTCGGCCTGCGCCTGCTGCAGTTCCGAATTCACCAGCCGCAATTCCTGCTTGCGCTGTTCGGCGGCGGCGCGTTCGGCGACCTGGGCCAGGGCGGCGAGCCGTTCGGTGCGGCGACGCTCCTCGACCAGCTTGTCGTATTCCAGCGCGGCGATCAGTTCCCGCGGCTGTTCGGTCTTGCGGCGCGCCTTGTCGTGCTTGGCTTCCGCCTCGGCGGTGGTCAGCCGTTGGCTGCGCTCGCGCTCGGCCAGATCCAGGCTGAGGTTCTCCAGCGTGCGTTTCTTTTCCTGCAACAGGCTCTGCTTTTCGCTCAGCTGGCGGACCAGATCGCTGGTGTCGAAGGCCACCACGACGTCGCCCTTCTTCACCGAGCTGCCGTCCGGCGCCAACTGGGTGACGTTGAACTGCCACATGCGATCCACCGACGGCGGTATCAGCTGCGAGCTGCGCTGCGCGTAGACCTCGCCGTCCACGCGCAGGGTGGCGGCGTGCGTGGCCGGCAGCGCGCACGCCAGTGCCAGGGCAAACAGGGCGCCACGCAGGGAGTTGAATCGAGCGGGTTTCATCGGCCCTTGCCTCCGTTCGCGGTGGTGGCCTGCGGCTTGGCGATCACCCGCACGCTCATGCCGGGCATCAGTGCCAGCGAACCCGAGTCCAGGGTGATGTCGACGGTGAAATAGCGGCCCTCGCCCCATTCGGGCCTGCGCTCGGGTGCGCCGGAAATGAACCCGATGCGGCCGGGAACGCGCTTGCCGGGCAGGGCGTCGAAACTCAGGTCCACCGGCTGGCCCACCTTCAGGTCGCGCCGATCCGGTTCCAGCGCCCAGGCGCGCACGTTCATGCGTCCGCTGCTGACCACCTCGCCCGCCTTGCTGCCGGGCATGGTCGAGGAACCTTCGTCGATGCGACCGCCGATCCAATTGTTGTTGAAGCCGTGCACGACCACGCCATCGCGATCGGCCTTGACCTCGGAGGTCCGCACCATCGCGGTGTGGTAGTCGCGCTCCAGTTCCAGCTTGCGCACCTGCAACTGGCCATCGTTGATGGCGCGCTGCACGGCGGCGCGCGCGGCGTCCAGTTGCTTGCGCTTGAGCGCGGCCTCGCGGGTGGTGCGATCCAGATCGCCCTGGTAGCGGTCGTAGTCCAGCGCGGAGATCAGCTCGCGCGGGATGCGCGCGTCCAGCTTCGCGGTGGCCAGTTCGGCTTCGGCGTCGACCAGTTCGGTTTCGGCCTGCACGGCCTTGACCTGCAATTCGGCCACGTCCTTGGCGTTCTTGGCCAGGGTCTGCTCGATCTCCGCTTCCAGGTCGGGAATGCGGCTGGCGGACTGGCCCGGGTCGATGCGCAGGACCACGTCGCCCTTCTTCACCCGTTCGCCTTCGGGCACGTAGTAGCGGACCACCACCGGCGAGCTGTTCGACTGCGGGGTGAGGATCTGCTGCGCATCGATCGCGCGCACCTCGCCGGTGAGCACCACCGCGTGCGCGGACACGGCCAGCGCGGCCAGGCACAGACCGGCGAGCAGGGGGTTATTGCAGCGCATCATGCTCGACCCTCCCGTCGCGCAGCTTGACCTGGCGCGGCGCGCGCGCGGCGATGTCATTGTCGTGGGTGACCAGCACGACGGTCTGGCCGCCGGCATGGACTTCGTCGATCAGCGCCAGCACGTCGGCGGCGCTGCGCGAATCCAGGTTGCCGGTGGGCTCGTCGGCGAGCAGCAGCGCCGGCTGCAGCAGCAGGGCGCGGGCGATGGCCGCGCGCTGCATCTGGCCGCCGGACAGTTCACTGGGCCGGTGGTCGCGGCGTTCGGCCAGGCCGACGCGATCCAGCAATGCCATCGCGCGCTCATGGGTGCCGGCCGGCGGCTGGCGGTGGAAGCGCAACGGCAACAGCACGTTCTCCAGCACGGTCAGGCGCGGCAGCAGGTGGAAACTCTGGAACACGAAGCCGATGCGCCGGTTGCGCAGATCGCTGCTGGCCTCGTCGTCGAACGTGGCCACGTCGCGACCTTCGAACAGGTAGCGTCCCGCATTCGGATGGTCCAGGCAGCCAAGGATGTTCAGCAGGCTGGATTTTCCGGACCCGGACGGGCCGGTGATGGCGACGAACTCGCCGCTGTCGATGCGCAGGTCCACGCCTGCCAGCGCTTTCACGGTCTGCCCGCTCATGGCGTAGTGGCGCTGCACGCCATGCAGTTCAATCATTCCCGCTCCCTCGATGCCCCGAACCGCAACCGACCGCCGCCGGAAGGTAAAGGTTCCCCTATCCCCCGCGGACCGGTGTCGATGCCGTCCGATGTCCCGTTCCAATCCGTTATTTCAACGGACCGGCGCGGGGCGGCAAGTATCTTTGGTCATGGGCACCGCGCGGGTGGCGTGGCCCATGCGCAAGCGTTCGGGGAGCGGGGCTTTCGTATTCAGGGCGACGGATGCGCGGTCCGGTCCTGAGCCATGAATGCCTGGACCCGGGCGCAGGCCCAGGACAGGCCCGCGCAGGCCAGGCCGATCAGGATCCAGCCGCTGGCCACATCGCCCAGCGCCTGCTGGAACGATGCCCGGACCTCGGCGCCGTAGCGCACGCCCACGATGCCCAGCACGATCACCAGCGTGACCACCAGCCAGCGCGACAGCAGGCGTTCGATGCCGGCCTCGCGAACGGCGGCCTGGCGGGCGACCGACGCCGCGAAATCCATCGGCGGCCCGCTGCGTGGACGCGAGCGCACGGCATGGGCCACGACGCGGTAGTCGCGCGCGAGCGCTTCCAGTCCGGCGTCATCGGCCTGATTGGCGGCACGCAGGCCGCGTTCCTGCTGCTCCCATTCGCTGGCGTCGAACGCCGGTTGCGGGGGCGCGTCCTGGTGGAAGGGGTTCTTGTCGCGGTTGTTCATGCGGGAACTCCGATGCGGGCTTCCAGAATCTCCCGCAACCGTTTGCGGCTGCGGAACAGGTGGCTCTTGATGGTGCCTTCGGCCAGTCCGGTGGAACGGGCGATGTCGCCGATGGGCATTTCTTCCAGATGGTAGAGCGTGAGCAGCATGCGCTGCAGCGGCGGCAGGGCGTCGATGGCGGCATGCAGATGCGCCTGCATGTCCTCGTCGGCCGTCGCCGTCTCCAGGTCGAAGCCGTCGCTGACCCGTTCGGCCGGGGCCAGGCCGTCCTCGTCGTCGCGGATGTCGGCCAGCGGCAGGCGCTTGCGCTCGATGTGCCGCAGCGCGACCGAACAGGCCACCTGCGCCACCCATGACTTCAGGGCGCTGTCGCCGCGATACTGATGCAGCGATCGGTGGATGCGCAGGAACACTTCCTGGCACAGCTCGCGGGTATCGTCCGGGTGCCGCACGATGTCGTCCACGATGCGCCAGCACAGTCCCTGGTAGGTCCGCACCAGCTGTTCGAAGGCGCCGCGCCGGCCCGCCAGCACGGCCTCGACCAGGTCGCGGTCGGCCTGCGGGGCGATATCGGCAGTGGTGGACGGGGCGGGCATCGGCATAGGGATACGCCGGAGGGGCGAGCGGTTGCAACCGGCGAAAGTGCAACCGGCGGGCCAGTAGCCGTATCCCAATCGACAACCCATCCCTCCCGGTAACCGCCATGAACTTCGAACTGCTCATCCCGATCACCCTGATCATCGGCATCGTCTATTCCATCAAGACGGTGGTGGATGCCTACACGCGCCGCCGGGTCATCGAAACGCGCGGTTCCGAGGAACTGGTGCGCTCGCTGCTGGAAGGCGAGACCACCCGCCGTCGCCAGGCCTCGCTGCACTGGGGGTGCGTGATGCTGGCGCTGGCGCTGGGCTTCGCCGGGGTGGAACTGATCGGCGCGGAGGAGATCACCCCCGGCACCATCGCGTTGCTGCTGGGCGCGACCGGCCTGGGCAACATCGCCTACTACCTGCTGGAACGCCGCAGCCGCTGAGCCGGCCGCCGCCGCGACTCCGCGGCGGCGTCTCTTCCCTTCACCGGAAAACGACCATGAAGCATTTCCTGGCGGCCGTCGCCGTCTGGGTCGCGACCCTTCCTGCGCCGGCGTCCGCCGCCGATCCGGATTTCGCGCCGCTGTCCCGCCTCATCCAGCAGACCAAGGACGCCACCGGGCTTCCCTCCGGCACCGCGGTGGCGGTGGTGAAGGACGGCAAGGTGATCTACGAGGGCTATTTCGGCGAGGCCGACATCGCCGCGCGCACGCCGGTGAGCCGCGACACCGTGTTCTACATCGCCTCGGCGACCAAACCGTTCTTCGCCCTCAACGCATTGCTCAAGGAAGACGCCGGACAACTGGACATGCGCCTGTCGATGCGGGAAATGTTTCCGGATCTGCGTTTCACCGGTTTCGACGCCGACGCGGTGACCCTGGGCGATCTGCTCGTCCATGGCTCCGGCGTGGACAATCCGCCGCTGGCCTGGGCGACCGCGTTCAGCGGCCTGCACGACGCGGCGTCGCGGCGCGCGCTGGTGCGAGTATCGACGGCCGATCCGGAAGCGGCGCACGGCACTTTCAAATACACCAACGTGGGCTACAACATCGCCAGCGTCTGGATGGATACGCGATTCGGCGCGCCATGGCAGACGCAACTGGAGAATGCCATCTTCCAGCCGCTGGGCATGCGCCACACCACGGCCCGGATCAGCCGCGCGCAGGCCGCGGGCTGGACGCTGGCCAAGCCCTACTCGATGGCGTCCGAAGACCCGCGCGTGCCGCTGTACCTCACCAAGTCCGACGACACCATGCAGGCGGCCGGCGGGCTGGTCTCGACCGCGCCGGATCTCGCGCGGTTCCTGCTGGCGCAATTTCCGGATGCGCGTGTCGGCGGCCTGCCGGCGGCGACGATCCTGCGTTCGCACCAGACCCGGATCGGGCTGGAGGCGAAGTACCAGGATTTCCAGCGCAGCGGTTATGCCTGGGGCTGGTATACCGGACCCTACAAGGGCCGGACGATGCTGCACCACTTCGGCGGCTTCGCCGGCTTCCACGCCCATCTTTCGTTCATGCCGGCGGAAGGCATCGGCCTGGTCGTGCTCAACAACGAGGACGTGCTGGGCGCGCAGCTGACCAACCTGATTGCCGATCACGTGTACGGCTTGCTGCTGGGCGAAGTGGAAGTCACCGCGAATTCCGGGCGCCGGTTCGCGGAGCTGCAGGCCAAGGCGCAGGCATTCCGACGCGGCACGCTCGCCAAGCGCGAAGAAATCCGCGCGCGTGCCTGGCACCTGTCGCTTCCGCGCGATCGCTATGCCGGCACCTATCATCATGACTTGCTGGGCGACCTGATCGTCTCACCGGAGGACACGCAGGGTCTGCGCCTGCGCTGGGGCCGGTTGGAGGCGGTGGCCACGGGCAGCGATGAAGCGGATCAGGTGCGCATCGAATTCGTGCCCAACAGCGGGCAACTGCTGGCTTTCACGATGAAGGACGCGCGGGTCGAGTCGATTGCGTTCGACGGCATGGTGTTCCGCAAGACGAACGGCGCGGCGGCAGTGGAGGGTTCCAGGCCGGCGGCGGCCTCGCCGCGCTGACCGGCGTCCGCATCAGCGGCGCGGGGAGGCTGGAACAGCGCTATTCGCGACGCTTGCGCGGCTTGCGGGGGCGCTTGGTCTCGGTGGCGGCGCGCGGTGCTTCTGCGGTCGCGAGCAGGCCGCAGTCGCTCATCTGTTCCAGCCAGGCCAACGCGTCGAGGTAGGACAGGAACGATTGCAGGTAGCCGGGCGATTGTTCGCGCATCAGGGTGATCGAACGATGCACCAGCCGGCCGGAATTGAGCGGGCCGGCGTCGGCCGGCGCGGCTTCCAGCGATTCGCGCAGCTGGCTCTCGGCGCGGATCCGCGACCAGCGCCGGCGGGCGTCTTCCAGTTGCGCCACTTCCGGGTAGGCGGGGCGTGGCGAATCACCGGCCGCCAGCTGCTCGCTGTCGCGCACGGCGGCCTGTCCGGCGATGTGGTCGAGCAGTTCACGCAACGCGCTGCTCGCCGGCGGGGCGGCGACGGCGGCAACGCGGCGCGTCTGGTCGTCGCTGTCGCGCAGCGTCGCCAGTCGCGCTTCGAGCCGCTGTCGCACGGCATCGCCGTGCTCGCCGGCACGACGCGCCAGCGCCTCGGCCAGCAACTGCCGGACGGGCGTGGGTGTCGGGAAATGGTCGCCGTTATCGCTCATGCGCGCGATCGGGTGCGGCGGCGGCGGCGGCCTTCGGCCGCGGCATCGGTGCGATTTCCACGCGCCGGTTGCGCGCGCGGCCTTCCTCGCTGGCGTTGGAGCTGACCGGCTGTTCGGATCCGAACGCCGCGGCGAACACCGACGACGCGGGCACGCCCTCGGCGATCAGGGTGCGGGTCACGGTGAGCGCGCGATTGGCCGACAGGTCCCAGTTGTCGAGGAACTGGCGGTTGCCGTCGCGCACCTGGCGGTCGTCGGTGAAGCCGCTGACCATCAGGATCTCGTCGCGCGCGCGCAGGTAGTCGGCCAGTGGTCCGGCCAGGCTCTTCAGCAGCGCCTGGCCTTCGGGTTGCAATTGATCCGAGTTCAACGCGAACAGCACGCTGCCGCGGATGCCGATGCGGCCATCGACCAGGGTCACCCGGCCTTCGGCCAGCGGCACCGCCAGCGCCTGTTCCAGCGCCTTGCGCCGCTGCGACTCGAGCTGGCGCTGGCGGACTTCCTCGTCCAGCCGGTGCGACAGCTGCATCTGCGCGCCGATCACGCCGACCAGGATCAGCACGAACACGCCAAGCAGCACCGACATCAGGTCGCCGAAGGCGGCCCAGATCGGTGTACTCGATTCGACCTCGGCCTCGATGTCCGCGCTCATGCGGCTTCCGTTTCAGCGTCTGCCCGGCGACCTGCCAACTGCTGCAGATCCTCGATGATCTGGCGCTGCGCCAGCATGCTCAGGTCGATGACTTCGCGCGCCTGCGCGACGTAGTAGGCGAGCTGTTCGTCGCTGCGGGCGAGCGACTTGTCCAACGCGTTCTCGACGCCCTGCAGGCGTTCGACCAGGCGATCGTTCCAGTCGCCGAACTGCTGCACGGCCGCGCCGAAGGCGTCGCCCAGGCTGGCGACTTCGACCGCGCCGGCGCTGATCTGGCTGGCGGCGTCGCCGAGCCGGCCGGTTTCTGCCTCGATGTGGTCGGTGAAGCGGGTGCCGACCCGATCCAGCAGATCCGCCGAGGTGGTGACCAGCGCATCGATCGCGGTGCGCTGTTCGGTGGAGGCGTGGTTGACCGCGTCCAGCAGGGTCTGCAGGGTTTCCAGCAGGCGGCTGCGTTCCTCCAGCATGGTGGTGTCGCGGACCATGCTGTCGGAGAGCTTCTGGCGCAGTTCGGCGATGACTTCGGCGGCGGCCTTCGGTGCTTCCGACGCGGCCTGCACCAGCCGCGAGATCTCGGCGATGGTGTCACGCGCATGCGCCTGGGTCTGCGCGGAGATGTCCTGCGCGGTGGCGGCGAGGGTGTCGCAGATGGCCTGCTGCCGGCCGGCGGCCTGTTCGCCGGCCTGTTCCCAGCGCTGGCCCAGCGCATCGCTCAGGGTGCCGAATGCGTCGCTCCAGGCGGACAGACGCTGCTGGTCGCGCGCTTCCAGCGCGGTCTGCAGATCCGCGTGCGACTGCTGCATCCGGTCGACCAGCGAAGCGGCGTGCTGTTCGAAGGCAGCGGCGGCGGCGGTGAGCGCCTGCTGGTTGCGCGTGGCCAGTTCCTCGTTGGCGGCGGCCTGTCGCGACGCGGTGTCGTTCCAGGCCTGCGCGGCGGCGCCGTTGGCGGCGTCGAAGCGCGCGGAGACGCTTTCCAGCAGTTCGGCCGAACGCTGTTCGAACGTGCCGGCGAAGCCGTCCAGCGAACCGCGCAGATCCTGCACCAGCGTACCGTTGGACGCGCGCTGCTCGGCCAGTGCCTGCCGCCACAGATCGGCGACCGTGGTGGTGGTGGTGGCGAAGCCGGACGACAGCCCGTCCAGTTGCTGTTGCACGGCCTGGTTGAGGGCGCCATGCAGGGTGGTGGTCTCGCGCGCGATCGCCGACAGGGTGGTTTCCATGATCGGTTGCAGCGCCGCGCTGGCGGCGCGCGCGCTTTCGCCGACGCTTTCCTTCAGCGAGGTCTCCACCGAGGCGGCGAGGCGCGCGTGCACGGCCTCGGTGCGCTCGTGGAACGCATCCTGGCGGGCCTGCAACTGATCGTTGGCGGCGCGGCTCTGCTGCTCCAGCGCGGCCATCATCGCTTCCAGGCGATCGACGAGCGCGGGCATCGCGTCGGTCTGCCGCTGCAGCAGGCGGAAGGCTTCCTCGCGCTGGTGCGTTTGCGAGTGCACGCGCAGGGCGGAGGCGATGCCCGCGTCCAGCGACTGCACCGCCAACTGGCGTTCCCGCCGGCACAGCGCCGCCAGCAGGCCGAGCATGGCCGAGGCGGCGACGCCGGCAATCGAGGTGCCGAAGGCGAAGCCCAGACCCTTGACCGGCGCGGCCAGCGATTCGCGGATGGCCTGCAGATCCGCCGCGCTTTCCAGCGCCATGCCGGTACCGCGCAGGGTGGTCATCATGCCGAGCAGGGTGCCGAGCATGCCAAGCAGCACCAGCAGGCCGACCAGGTAAGGCGTGAGCGACGGCGCCGGCAGCGCGGCACGCTCGCCTTCGATGCGCAGGCGCACCGGATTGCGCAGCGAGGGATGCAGGCGCGCCAGCCACTCGGCCAGCGCGGCCGGCGGCGCGGACAGATCCGCGACGGCGCCGGCGAGGGTGGCGGTGGCCTGCCGGTAGCGGTACAGCTCCCATCCTCCGACGACATAGCAGGCGCCGATCAGCAGGGTGACGGACAGGGCCAGCGGGTTGGCGCCGACATAGCCCACCGCAATCCAGCAGACAGCGGCCAGACCGGCGAGAAAGAGGGCGGGAGCGAGCAGGTTTCTGAGCATGTTATCCAGGCAGGTGGGTGCGAAGGGCCGAGAGCAGGCCCTCGGCCGGTTGCAGGCGGACATCCAGTTCGGCGAGCAGCAGGTTCCGCATGTCCCTGCGGAAGCTGTCCAGCCACGCGTCCGAAACGGTCGCGGGCTCGCCTGGTTCGTTGGATGAAGGGGAAGTCGCCGACGCGTTCGCGCGCAGGCGTTCGAAATGGGGGCCGAGCAGGGTGGGCGCGGCGGCCAGCAGCCGACGTTCGCGGCGGGCCAGCGCGCGTTCCATCGACGCATCGACGGCGGCCAGGCGCGCCAGTTCCGTCGAACGCGGCGCCAGCGCATCACGCAGGCGGGACCGCAGAAGCCCGATGGCGGTGTCCATGGACTGTTGCAGGAACAGGTAGCGCTGGCGGAAGAACAGGTAATCGGGGGAATCCTCCGCACCGGCGGATGCCGATGCGCCGCCGCGCCGGGCGGCGGGATCGAAGGCGGGGTCTTCGTGGATGGCACGGGTCAACGCGGCGCGCACGCGGGCGCAGTCCGCTTCCACGGCTTCGGCCGAAGCGGGTTCGGCGAAAGGATCGGCGAGCGGATCGGACTCGGGCCGGCTGTCCAGCGCGGTGGACAGGGCGACTGCGTGGGTCCAGTCGATCCAGTGGCTCAGCCGGTCCGACAGCGGTTGCGTGGGCGAGGGGACGTCCGTGGCCGTCAGGCGGGCCAGCAGACGGATGAACGTCGGGCCACGAATCGCCGCCCGTTGGGGGGCTTCCAACATTCGATGGGGCTGAAAAAACGCACATTTTACACGGCTTGCATGAAGCACCGGCGGAAGCCGCCATCCCGCCGGCCTGGCGGGCGCGGCCGCGGACGGGAATCCAGGTGGACGATAATCATTTGCGTTTGAAGGTGCCGCTTCTCATAATTTCCGGCTCCCAACCGACCGGAAACCGCAATGCCCGCTCCTGTCCGAGGCCGCCGCAACGGCCTGCTGCTGTCGCTGATGGCGCCCTCCCTGCTGGCCTCCGCCCTGGCCCAGGCCCAGGATTCCGGCGACGCCAGGACCCTGGACAGCGTGCAGGTGGTTGCCGACCGCGCCAGCACGGCGACCAAGACCGACACCCTGCTGACCGAGACCCCGCAGTCCATCGGCGTGGTGACCTCGGACCTGTTCATCGATCGCGGCGCCAACAACCTGCAGGAAACCCTGCGCTACAGCGCCGGCGTGACCGCCGACGCCTGGGGCCTGGATACCCGCGGCGACGCCAGCACCGTGCGCGGCCTGGATCCGGTGCAGTACCTGGACGGCATGCGCAAGCTCTACAACTTCAGCCCGATGGCGCGGCCCGAGGTCTATGGCCTGGAGCGGGTGGAAGTCCTGCGCGGCCCCTCGTCGGTGCTGTACGGCGCTGGCGGCGCGGGCGGCATCATCAACGCGATGAGCAAGCGCCCGAGTTTCCAGTCCGCCGGTGAAATCGGATTGCAGGTCGGCAGTTTCGACCGCCGCCAGCTGCAGGGCGACATCACCGGCGCGCTGGGCGATTCGGGCAACCTGGCCGGCCGGCTGGTCGGCGTGGTGCGCGATTCGGGCATGCAGACCGACCACATCGACGACGACCGCATCTACCTGGCGCCTTCGCTGACCTGGCGCGGCGAACGCAGCAACCTGACCGTGCTGGCCAGCTACCAGCGCGATCGCACCGCCTCCAGCCAGCAGTTCCTGCCGGTGGCGGCCACCCTGAAGGCGCCGCCGGGCCGGCGCCTGGATCCGTCGACCTTCCTGGGCGACAAGGATTTCGACAAGCTCGACGCGCGCCAGATCAGCGCGACCGTGCTGTTCGATCACGCCTTCAGCGACGTGATCACCTGGCGTTCCAGCCTGCGCTACATCGACTCGGAGACCGAGTTCCGCGAGCTGTTCCCGGATACCTACAGCAATCCGGAGAATCCCTTCATCGATGCCGACAACCGCGTGCTCAACCGGCTGTCCTACGGCGTGAAGCCGGATAACCGGATCCTGACCACCGACAACGCGCTGCAGTTCGATTTCGCCACCGGCGCGTTCCGCCACCTGCTGCTGGCCGGCGTGGACTACACCGACTTCCGCGAGGAGGCGCTGAGCTTCTCGGGCGCCGGCACGCCGATCGACATCTACAACCCGGTCTCCACCGGCGTCACCATCCCGGAATGGGGGCGGCTGCCCAACCAGCGCACCACCCAGACCGGCGTCTACGTGCAGGATCAGATCCGCTACGCGGATCGCGTATCGCTTGTGCTCGGCGCGCGCCGCGACCACGTGCGGTCCAAGACCCAGGGCCTGCGCGACAAGACCGACAACGAGACCACCTATCGCATCGGCGTGATCGGCGACATCGGCGCCAACCTGTCGCCGTACATCAGCTACAGCGAGTCGTTCCTGCCGGTACCTGGCCAGGATCTGTACGGCCGCGCGTTCGAGCCGATGCGCGGCGACCAGTACGAGACCGGCGTGAAGTGGCAGCCGAGCCGCAACCTCTTCGCCACCCTGGCGGTGTATCGCATCACCGAGACCAACCGCCAGACCAACGACCCGGACAACGTGCTGAAC
This sequence comes from Pseudoxanthomonas sp. 22568, assembly GCF_052044485.1. NCBI lineage: Bacteria > Pseudomonadati > Pseudomonadota > Gammaproteobacteria > Lysobacterales > Lysobacteraceae > Pseudoxanthomonas > Pseudoxanthomonas sp. 22568. The sequence continues at coordinate 23,303 of NZ_JBQENC010000005.1, read as the reverse complement.
ACGGTGCAGACCGGTGAAATCGAATCCAAGGGCGTGGAGCTGGAAGCCGCCTATGTGTCGGACAACGATTTCACCGTCACCGCCGCCTACAGCCACAACAATGCCAAGGTCACCCGCAGCAACTTCACCCCGGAACTGGGCAAGCGCCTGAACGACACCCCGCAGGATCTGGCCTCGGTTTGGGTCGCCAAAGGCTTCGAGATCGGCGACGGCATGAAGCTGCGCGCCGGCATTGGTGGCCGTCATGTGGGTTCGACCGTCTCCACCGGCGCGAGCATCGTGGTGCGCACGCCCAGCTACACGCTGGCCGACGCGCTGCTGGAACTGCAGATGCCGTCCTGGACGATGGCGCTCAACGTCACCAACCTGTTCGACAAGGCGTACTACGCGCCGTGCCGCAACTTCGGTGACTGCTTCAGCGGCAATCCGCGCATGGTGACCGGCACCGTCACCTACCGTTTCTGAGGCCCGCCATGCAGCGAAGCACGCTCAAGGCCTGGTTCCTGGTCCACAAGTGGACCAGCCTGGTGTGCACGCTGTTCCTGCTGCTGCTGTGCCTGACCGGCCTGCCGCTGGTGTTCTGGGAGGAAATCAGCCACCTCACCGGCGCCGAACCCGAAGTCGAGGCGGCGGCGCCGGGTGCGCAGCCGGCCAATATCGACGTGCTGGTGGAGAAGGCGCTGGCGAAGTATCCGGGCGACGTGCCGCTGTTCTTCGGCTGGGATGACCATTCGCCCAGCGTCTACGTCAACACCGGCGCGCGGCCGGATACGCCGCCGCCGGAGATGCACACCGCGGTGCTGCACCAGTACACGGGCGAGGTGCTGCCGGCGGCGCAGTTCAACGAAGGGGTGATGTATTTCCTCTACCGGCTGCACACCGACGTCTTCGTCGGCCTGCCGGGCATGCTGTTCCTGGGCGCGATGGCGCTGCTGTTCGCGGTGGCGATCGTGTCCGGCCTGGTGTTGTACGGTCCGTTCATGCGCAAGCTGCCGTTCGGCACGCTGCGGACTGGTCGCAGCCGCCGGCTGGCCTGGCTGGATCTGCACAACGTGCTGGGCGTGGTGACGCTGGGCTGGGCCTTCGTGGTCGGCATCACCGGCGCGATCAACACGCTCGCCGGTCCGCTGGAACAGGCGTGGCAAGCCGATCAGCTCGGCGAGTTCGCCGCGCGCTACCAGGACCGCCCGCGGCCCGGAAAGCTGGCTTCGCTGGACGCTGCGGTGGCGACGGCGCGCGCGTCCGAGCCGGACATGGTGCCGGCGTTCGTGAGCTTCCCGGGCACCGGCTACAGCGGCAACCACCACTATGGCGTGTTCATGCACGGCAACACGCCACTGACCGAACGCCTGTATCGTCCGGTGCTGATCGACGCCGAAACCGGCGAACTCACCGCCAAGCCGGAACTGCCCGGTTACATGACCACGCTGCTGCTTTCGCAGCCGCTGCATTTCGGCGACTACGGCGGCATGCCGCTGAAGATCCTGTGGGCGCTGCTGGATCTGCTGACCATCGGGGTGCTGGTGTCCGGCCTGTACTTATGGTTCAAGCGTGGTAGCACCGAGGCGCGCGTCACCGAAATCGAGCGCAGCGGCCTGATCGGCAACGGCGAGGCGCAGGCATGAGCCGGGCCCAACGCGGTCCTTCCAGTCCGTTCGTGGCACCGGCGTGGATCACGCTGGCCAGCCTGGTCGGACTGATCAGCGCGCTGATGGGGGACGGCCTGTTCAATCTGGTGTCCTGGCTGGTGTTCACCGCGCTGGTGGCGCTGGCGATACGCGCCTGGATCAAACGCGAGCGCGGCCGGCGTTCCTGATCTATCCCGGATCCGAATCGCGCGCGTGCAGGACACGCCATTGCCACAGCCTATCTCGAGCACGCGATGCCCCGGAGACAACTCAAGGCCTTCGACGGCCCAGCGGATACGCAATGGGACAGGATGGGTCACGTGGGACTCCATGGTCGGGGTATGCCGACGCGTTGGATGATCGTGCGTGGCAATCAAGGCTTCGCCTTGTATCTATCATGACGTTGAGAGAGGCTGTTCAGCACTCACAACCAAGCCAAGGATGCTCGAGAATGAGAACGTTCCCCGGATGGCCGTTTTTTCATGCATGCCTGATCCTGCTGGGAATAATCGCACTGGCGGGTTGCCACCGGGAAGAAGATGTCCCTGCGGCAAAGTACAGTTGGTCGGGGTCGGCACGGGAAGAATGTCCCTCCACGCTAGGGGCGGCCAATACAGTGGAACTGGCGGATCTCGCAGCCCGACCCACCGCATATGAAGGAAAATTCATCCGTGTGGAGGGCTACTACTACGGATATTTCGAGCACGCCGCGCTGCATCCGGAGCCCGAGGCGGAGAGCTACAGCGGTAATTTCGACGAGCAAGTCTGGGTAAGCAGTATCGATGCCGAATATAGCCGGCAACGTGTTCAGCTGACGGGCATCTTCACTGCGAAGTCGCGGGGGCACGGAGCCCAATGGCCGGGGACGCTGTGCGTGGTATCCGTGTTGAAGCTACCAGGGGCCGCCGGCCGAATGCCCTGACGAAGCGTTCCGGAAGGAGCGAATTCGATGGGCCTGATAGCGCATCACCGAGCTAGGCCGGGAAACCACTAAAGATTTCGACAGCACGCCTGGCCGGGAGCTGCTTCAATCGGCCGTGGCGGCGCCATGACGCCGGGCCTGTCATCATCGGCGCACCGGCCAGCCAGGATGAGGACATGCGAACCGTCTACGCGCTGTTGTGCCTGCTGGGAACGCTCTGGCCGCTCTCGCGGCTGTGGCCATGGATCGCCGAGCACGGCATCGACCTGCCGCTGCTGGCGCGACAGGCGTTCGCCACCCCCATTGCCGGCTTCGCCTGGGCGGACGTGCTGGTGTCGGGCGTGGCGGTGATCGCGTTGATGGCGATCGAAGGGCGGCGGCTGGGCATGCGCCGCTGGTGGTTGCCGCTGCTGGGGTTGTCGGTGGGCGTGTCGCTGGCGTTGCCGTGGTTCCTGTGGCTGCGCGAGCATCACCTAGCGACGCGACCACAACCGGCGAAGCACTGATCGCGATGTCCGAGTTCACCGTCCATCCGCTGCTGGATACCGGCACCGTCGGGATCACGGACGTGCTGTGCCGCGGTGAATGTCGCCATCGCAGTGCGGAAGAATGCGCGCGGGTCACCCATCTGGTGTTTCCCTATCGCGGCTTGTACCTGCGCCACGTCGGCGGCGAGCAATCGGTGGCCGATGCCAACCACGTCCTGTTCTTCAATGCCGAAGAGGGCTATCAGGTCAGCCATCCGGTGGCCGGCGGCGATGCCAGTCTGGTGCTGTCGATTTCGCCGACGCTGCTGCGCGAACTGGCACCGGCGGATCTGCTGCAACGACGCGAGGAAGCGGGTTTCCGCACCCAATCGCGGCGCATCGATCCCCGCGCGCAGGCGCTGGTGGCGCTGCTGCGCCACAGCCTCCGTCACCGCGCGATCGAGCCGCTGGAAGCCGAAAGCCTGGGACTGACCCTGCTGTGTCGCAGCCTGGGACCGCGCACCAGCCATGGCACCACCGCCACCCACGCGCGCCGCCGGCTGGTGGATCGGGTGAAGGTGCTGCTGGCCAGCGATCTGGGCCGGCGCTGGAGCCTGGCTGACATCGCAGTGGAGATCGGCGGATCGCCGGTGTACCTGACCCAGGTCTTCCAGCAGGTCGAAGGCATGCCGCTGCACCGCTACCACCTGCGTCTGCGGTTGGCGCGCGCGCTGGATCTCGTCGCCGGTTGCGAGGACATGTCGGCACTGGCGCAGGATCTTGGCTTCTCCAGCCATAGCCATTTCGCCGCCGCGTTCAAGCAGGTGCATGGGCGCACGCCGAGCGCGTTCCGCCAGGCCGCGCTCGCCAAGAGCGGGTGAGCGCGTTGGTATCGAATCGCTAAAGAATCCGACAGCGCCGCCGTCGCCGCGATGGTCTCCTGTCCCTGCCCGGAACGGCCGGGCAACCACCGGAGAGTGTCATGAGCGAGAAGACCTGCGCCGTCTGCGATTACCCGCTGGACGGCAACGCCATCGAAGTCACCATCGGCGGCCACACCGTGGAGGTGTGCTGCGAGGAATGCGCGCAGAAGCTGCGCGAGGCTGAGGCACGCCGCTGAACACCGGCGGCCCTTCGGGTGGTGCGCAGTGGAAGCGCGCCACCCGCTGGCGGCGGGATCAGTTCAGCACGCCGTGCGGCTGGATCCAGCCGCTGGCGATGCCGATCATCACGATCACGATCAGCGCCACCGAGAAGCCGATGCGCCGGGTCAGCGCGTTGACGGTGCGCTTGCTGCCGCCGGTGTCGACCAGCATGTAGTACAGGCCGGCGCCGAGGTTGTAGATGATGATGCCGAGAAAGCCGAGGACGAGCAGGAGTTTCATGGACGTGGTCCGGTGAAGTGGGGGCGCGTCAGCGGGCGCGCGCGGGGGAAGCGGGCATGCACCAGGCCCGCACGGCGATGGCGAGGGTCATCACCATCAGGAACAGGCCGTAGGCGACGGAGGTGGCGAGCACCTGTTTCCAGATCGCGCCGGCATTGGGATCGGCATTGAGGAATCCCCAATGCATGCCCCAGGCCGACAGCGCGGTGGCCAGCACCAGCGCGATGGTGTCGAACAGGCGCCGGCCGGTACCGCGCGGTTGACGCGGATAGATCCAGTACAGCGCGGCCAGGATCGCGAACCAGGGCAGGAACAGGATCAGGGCCAGATTGAGTTCGACCTGTGCGTTCATGGGACTGCGGACGGAGGGGCGGGAATCTGGACGGGATCGTAGGCATTGCGGAGCAGTTGTCCAAGAATCAGAATCCTTGCCAGAAAACCGGATCAGATTTGACGCTGTAACCGTAACTGATTGATTTTTAATGCTCCTATGAAGCGCTATGAATCCCTGGCCGAGGACATCGCCCGCTCCATCCGCGACGGCCTGCTGCGGCCGGGCCAGCGGCTGCCGTCGGTGCGCCAGACCAGTGCCCGCCGCAAGGTCAGTCCGGCCACGGTGTTCCAGGCCTATTACCTGCTGGAAGCGCGCGGCCTGATCCGCTCGCGCCCGCGCTCGGGTTACTACGTGGCCGATGACGCGCGGCCATTGCCGCCGGAGCCCGAGCGCGCCTCGCAGCCAGCCGACGGCGCGCGGCCGGTGGACGTCAGCGAACTGGTGTTCGAGGTGCTGGAATCGGCGATGGTCCACGACGTGGTGCCGCTGGGTTCGGCGTTTCCCAGCCCGCTGCTGTATCCGCTGGACAAGCTGGGCCGGGCCATGGCCGGCGCCGCGCAATCGCTGGATCCGTGGAGCACGGTGGACGATCTGACCCCCGGCAAGATCCAGCTGCGCCGGCAGATCGCGCTGCGCTACCTGATCGCCGGCGTGCAGGTGTCGGCCGACGAGATCGTCATCACCAACGGCGCGCTGGAAGCGTTGAACCTGTGCCTGCAGGCGGTCACCCGGCCCGGCGATACGGTGGTGGTGGAATCGCCCTGTTTCTATGCCGCCCTGCAGGCGCTGGAACGGCATGGCCTGCACGCGCTGGAGGTGCCCACCCATCCGCGCGAAGGCATCGACCTGGACGCGCTGGCGCAGGCCATCGAACGCCATCGTCCGGCGGCGTGCTGGCTGATGACCAGTTTCCAGAATCCACTGGGCTGCACCCTGCCGGACGAGAAGAAGCGCGCGCTGGTGGACCTGCTCGATCGCCATGAAATCCCGCTGATCGAGGACGACGTCTACGCAGAACTGTATTTCGGCGAACGCCGCCCGCTGCCGGCCAAGGCGTTCGACCGTGGCGGACGGGTGCTGCATTGCGGATCGTTCTCCAAGAGCCTGGCGCCGGGCTATCGGGTGGGCTGGGTGGCGCCGGGCCGCTACCGGCGCGAGATTGCCCACCACAAGCTGACGTTCTCGCTGGCAACCTCGGCGCCCAGCCAGCTCGGCCTGGCCGCGTACCTGGAAAAGGGCGGCTACGAGCGCCACCTGCGGCGCCTGCGCAAGACGCTGGAACGGCAGCAGCAGGAATACATGGGCGCGATCGCCCGCCACTTCCCCGAGGGCACGCGGATGACCCGGCCGCAGGGCGGCTACTTCCTGTGGGTGGAACTGCCGCCGCAGGTCGATGCGCTGGCCCTGCACCGGCAGGCGCTCGCCCAGGGCATCAGCCTGGCGCCCGGACCGATGTTCTCCGCCAGCCGGGCCTTCCGCCATTGCATCCGCCTCAACTACGGCCACCCGCTGGACGCACGCGCCGAACAGGCCATCACGACCCTGGGCACCCTGGCCACCGCCTTCCTGTCCCAACCTGTGGGAGCGACGTAAGTCGCGAGCTTTTCCCTCAGCGGACGATTCCGGCCATCGCGACTGACGTCGCTCCCACAAGGAAAAATTCTCAAATCCTTGGCCCTGCCATCCATAACCCCACTTGTGGGAGCGACGTAAGTCGCGAGTTTTTCCTCAGGGTAAGGTTCCCGCCATTGCAACCGACATCGCTCCCGCAGGGAAAGAAGACCGCAGGACTCTTACAATACCGCCGGCATGCGCAAGATCATCCATATCGACATGGACGCGTTCTACGCGTCGGTGGAGCAGCGCGACGATCCGTCGTTGCGCGGCAAGCCGGTGATCGTGGCCTGGCGCGGCGCGCGTTCGGTGGTGTGCGCGGCCTCCTACGAGGCGCGTACCTTCGGCGTGCGCTCGGCGATGCCGGCGGTGCGCGCCGAACGGCTGTGTCCGGACGGCATCTTCGTGCCGCCGGACTTCACGCGCTACAAGGCGGTGTCGCGGCAGGTGCGCGAGATCTTCCTGCGCCAGACCGATCTGGTCGAACCGCTATCGCTGGACGAAGCCTACCTGGACGTGACCGCGCCCAAGACCGACCTGCCTTCGGCCACCGCCATCGCCGAGGCCGTGCGCGCGCAGATCCGCGAGGAAACCGCGCTGACCGCCTCCGCCGGGGTGGCGCCGAACAAGTTCCTCGCCAAGATCGCCTCGGACTGGCGCAAGCCGGACGGCCTGTTCGTGATCAAGCCGGGTCAGGTGGACGCCTTCCTCATCCCGCTGCCGGTGGAGCGGATTCCCGGCGTCGGCAAGGTGATGCTGGGCAAGCTGCACGCGATGGGCATCCGCACCGTGGGTGAGCTGCGCGAGTGGCCGCAGATCGAACTGGAACAGCGCTTCGGCAGTTTCGGCGGCAGCCTGTTCCGGCGTGCGCGCGGCGTCGACGAGCGCCCGGTGGAACCGGATCAGCCGGTGCAGTCGATTTCCGCCGAGGACACCTTCGAGCGCGACGTGCCGCTGGCGGACATCGGCGAGGCGGTGCGGCGCCTGGCCGGCAAGACCTGGGAAGCGACCCGCAAGACCGATCGCGTCGGCCGCACCGTGGTGCTGAAGCTGAAAACCGCGCAGTTCCGCATCCTCACCCGCAGCTTCACCCCAGAAGCGCCGCCGGCCACACTCGAGGAGTTCACCGCCATCGCGCTGGCCCTGCGCGAACGCGTGGACCTGCCGGCCGATACCCTGTACCGGCTGGTCGGCGTGGGCCTGTCCGGCTTCCGCGATCGCGAGGATGTCGTCGAGCAGCCCGGGCTGTTCGAAGACGCCTCGTAACCTGGATTTTTCCTTGTGGGAGCGACGTGAGTCGCGAGCTCTTCCGGAGTTTCCGGCTTTCCGGTATCGCGACTAGGTCGCTCCCACAAGGGAGAAAGGCAACAAGGCGCCCGGCATTCGCGGTCGAGCAGCAAGGATTGTTCGATAAATCTCTGTAACCCGGATGTCTCCCTGTGGGAGCGACGTGAGTCGCGAGCTTTTCCGGAGTTTCCGGCTTTCCGGTATCGCGACTTATGTCGCTCCCACAAGGGAGGGATGGCAAAAAAGAAAAAGCCCGGCGTCTGCCGGGCTTTTTCATGCACGCAATCAGCGCTTGGGCTGGTAGCGCAGGCTCAGGCCGTATTCGCGGCCGGGCTGGTTGTACCAGGCGATGGTTTCGTATTCGCGGTCGAACACGTTGTCGACCTTGGCCAGCAACGTCCATTCCGGGGTGACCGCGTATTCCAGCCGCAGGTCGGCGGTGGCGAAGCCGCCCAGGCGGGTGGCGTTGGTCAGCTCGTCGTAGCGGTAGCCCGCGCCATTGACGGTCGCGCCGACGCGGAAGTCGCCGAACGCGCGATCCACGTCGATGCGACCGGTGTTGCGCGCGCGGCGAGGCAGCAGCTTGTCGTTGTTGCTGGCGCTGCGGTTGCGCGGGTCGGTGTGGCTGAGCTGGGCGGAGAGATCCCAGCCGGCCAGGGTGACGTCGACGGTGAACTCGGCGCCGCGGATGCGGGCCTCGTCCACCTGCACCATCGCGAAACTGCTGCCGTCATAGGTGATCAGATCATCGATGCGGGTCTCGTACAGATCCAGCGCCCAGCGCCAGGCGTCGCCGTTCTGGGCGATGCCGACATTGAGGCTCTTCGACTTCTCCGGCTCCAGGTCGCGGTTGCCGCTCCACGGGTCGTACAGATCGCTGAAGGTCGGCGCCTTGAAACCGGTGCCGTAGGTTGCGCTGAGCTTGAAGCCGCGCCCGAAGCTCATGCCCCAGCCGAGGTTGCCGGTGGTGTGGTTGCCGAATTGCTCGTTGTCGTCGTTGCGCACGCTGGCCTGCAACTGGTGGGCGCCGAACTTGCCCTGGTACTCGACGAAGCCGGCGGTGTTGCGGCGGCTGTCGGCGGCGTAGTCGGTGGTGCTGTCGAGATGGTCGATGTACCAATCCGCGCCGACGGTCAGCAACTGATCCTGGCCCAGGCCGATGTCGGCCTGCGCGCTGGCGGTGTTGCGGTGGGTGTTGTGGGTGCTGTCGTGATCGACTTCGTTACGGTAGTTGTCGGTCTCGTTGTCGCTGCGGCCGACGTTGACGGTCAGGGCGAAGCGGTCGGTCGGCACGTAGCGGACCTTGCCATTCAACACCTGCTGCACGTTCTCGGTGTAGTTGTAGTAGCCGTCGTACCGGTTCGCGCCTTCGGCGCGCAGCGCGCTGGCCTCGGCGGTCAGCGTGTCGGTCAGCTTGTAGCCGCCGCGCAGGCTGGCCGAGACGTTGCGGTAGCCGTCGCGGTCAGGTTCGTCGGCGTAGCAGCCGCGACCCTGCGATACCGAGCCGCGGCAGGCATTGATGCCATCGGTGCGCTGGTAGGCCGCGTCCGCGCCGAACCAGCCGCGCTCGCCGCCGCCGCCGAAGCCAGCGCTGGCCTGGCGCAGGCCATTGCTGCCGCCGCCAATCTGGAAGTGCGGCGCGTAGGTGCCCTGGTTGCGGCGGGTGAAGATCTGGATCACGCCGCCGATCGCCTCGGAGCCGTACAGGCTGGAGTTCGGGCCGCGCACAATCTCGATGCGATCGATCTGCGCCAGCGGCAGATCCGGGATGGCGGCGGCGGCGAAGTCGGCCGAGTTCACCCGCACGCCGTCGATCAGCACCAGGGTGTGGCTGGAGTTGGTGCCGCGCAGGAACAGCGAGGTCTGCTTGCCCGGGCCACCAGCATTGGTCAGGTTGATGCCGGCGCGGCCGCGCAGCAGATCCTGCAGCGAGGTCGCCTGGCTGCGCTCGATGTCGGCGCGATCGATGACCTGCGCCGGCGCCAGGCTGTCTTCCAGCGCGATCGCGGTGCGGGTGCTGGTGACGACGACTTCGTCCAGTTCGGTGGCGGCGTCCTGGGCGAGCGCCAGGCCCGGCAGCGCCAGGGCGACGGCCAGGGACAGGGTACGGATAGGTGGCATTGCAATCGGCTCCATGCGCCGCGCGCTCCCGCGCGGCATAACGAGGGGAGGCGGCAACGCGGGAACGGGAAGACAGCGGAAACGGCCGTACGCACGGCGCTCGCCGCCGCAACGCCCGCCGCGTCGCAACCAGTCGTCTTTCGGGCCGGTCTCCGGGCTTGCGAGCGCGATGGCGGCGCCATCGCCGGCCAGGGCGCCTTCCCGTGCGGATGCACAGTGGCGTATGCCCTGTCCTGGCTCGCTTACCGTTGCGGGGGCAGCGCCGGAATCACCCGCAGCGCCGGGATGGCGTGCGCGGGTTCACCGGCTTCCCGTTTCAACCCGGGGCGGAATCGTCCGCGGGTCACCAGAAAGCGCGGCGATCCTACCAGATACCGGTCTGGCGGATGCCGATCCTGTGGATGGGCGGGCCGCGCCCGGGCGGCAGCGCGCATCGATGGAAAGCGGGCAAGGCAAGGCATGCATCGGGGCGGACGGGGATGGGCGCGAGGCCTCCCGTAGAATCCCGGTTCCCTCGCCGCAAGAAATCGCCTCGTGTCTTCCGACTGGATCCTCGCCGATTGCCGGCAACCTTCCCCCGAACACGCCGAACGCGCGCGCGCGCGCCAGGATCAGCTGACCAAGCCGCAGGGCTCGCTGGGCCGCATCGAGACCCTGGCGGTGGAACTGGCGGCGCTGCAACGCGCCGATCGTCCCACGCTGGCACGGGTGCCGGTGATCGTGTTCGCCGGCGATCACGGCGTGGTCGCCCAGGGCGTGTCGGCGTTTCCGTCCGAGGTGACGGTGCAGATGCTGCACAACTTCGCCCACGGCGGCGCCGCGATCTCGGTGCTGGCGCGCGAACTCGGTCTGCCGCTACGGCTGGTGGATGCCGGCACCCGCGGCAGCCAGCCCATCGCCGGCGTACACGCCGACAAGCCCTGCCTGGGCACCCGCGACTTCAGCGTGGAAGCGGCGATGGACGAGGATGAACTCGCGCATGCGCTGGCGGCGGGCAGGCGCGCGGTGGAAGCGGCCGGCGACGCCGATCTGTTCGTGTTCGGCGAAATGGGCATCGGCAACACCACCGCGGCCAGCGCGTTGGCCTGCGCGCTGGCGGATCTGCCGCTGGAGGAACTGGTCGGCGCGGGTACCGGATTGCAGGGCGATCGGATTGCGCACAAGCAACGGGTGATCGCGGACGCGCTCGCATTGCACCGTCCGCACATCGCCGCGCACCCGCAGCCCGCGCGCGAGGCGCTGCGTCGTGTCGGTGGATTGGAAATCGCCGCGATGGCCGGCGCGATGATCGCCGCCGCCCAGCGGGGCGTACCGGTGCTGGTGGACGGTTTCATCGTCTCGGCCGCGGCACTGGCGGCGGTCCGCCTGCAACCCCAGGCGCGGCCATGGCTGCTGTTCTCGCACCAGTCCGCCGAGCGCGGCCACGCGCGCGTGCTGGCCGCGCTGGAAGCGCGCCCGCTGCTGCAACTGGATCTGCGCCTGGGCGAAGGCAGCGGCGCCGCGCTGGCGGTGCCGCTGCTGCGACTGGCCTGCGCGCTGCACGCCGGTATGGCCACCTTCGCCGAAGCCGCGGTTTCCGGACGCGACGAGACGCCATGATCCTCGACCTGGTGCGCCATGCCTCGACCGGACGCGTCGGTCATTTCGATGGCCGCACCGATCCGCCGCTGCTGCCGGGCGCCGCCGACGCGGTCTGCGGCGGTTGCACGGGCATTGCCTGGTCACGGGTGATCAGTTCGCCACGCCAGCGCGCGCTGCATACCGCGCAGGCGCTGGCCGCCGCGCAGGCGTTGCCGGTGGACATCGCCGATGACTGGGCGGAGTGGGATTTCGGCGACTGGGACGGTCGCCATCGCGACACCCTTGCGGCAGACCCGCACTCGCAGCGCGCCTTGCAGGATTTCTACCGGGATCCCGGCGCGCATCCGCCGCCCAACGCCGAACCCTGGGCCGGCTTCGAAGCACGCGTCGGTCGCGGCCTGCGCGCGCTGGCGCGACGCGAAGACACCTCGCCCGCGCTGGTGGTCAGCCATGCCGGCCCGTTGCGACTGGCGCTGGCGCTGGCCTGCGGCCTGCCGCTGGCGTCGCTGTGGGCGGTGCGCATCGATTACGGCACCCGCCTGCGCCTGCGCGTGCAGATCGATGACCGGGATCAGCTGTGGGGCGAACTGATCGAGGTGCGGCAGGCATGAGCATGCGCAAGCTGATCCTGGCGGTGCAGTTCCTGACCCGCCTGCCCACGCCGCAACTGCGCGACTTCCGCGAGGAAGAACTGAGCCGCACGGCGGTGTATTTCCCGCTGGTGGGCGTGCTGATCGGCGCGTTGGTGGCGCTGCCGCTGTGGGCGCTGGACGCGCGCCCGTGGCTGGCCGGCCTGCTGGCCTTGCTGGCCTGGGTGTGGGTGACCGGCGCATTGCACCTGGACGGGCTGGGCGACGTGGCCGACGCCTTCGGTGCCGCGCATCGCGATCCGCAGCGCTTCCTGGAAGTGCTGAAGGATCCGCACATGGGCGTGTTCGGCGTGGTCACCGTGGTCATGCAGGTGCTGGCCAAGTTCGTGCTGCTGGCCGAACTGGCCGATGGCGCGTGGCTGTGGGGCGTGCTGCTGGTACCTGCGTGGGCGCGCTGGGCCACCACGCTGTTGTGGAGCCGCTGGTTGCCGCCGCTGCATGCGGGCATGGCCGAGCGCTTCGCCTGGTACCGCAACGAAGGCGCGTACTGGGATTGGGCGTGGGGCGTGGCGCTGGCGGCGATCAGCCTGTGGCTGGCGCCGCCGTTGCTGGTGTGCCTGCTGCTGGCACCGTTGACCGCGTGGTACTGGAAGCGCCGCCTCGGCGGCATCTCCGGCGACTGCCTCGGCGCCAGCACCGAGGTGCTGGAAACGCTGCTGCTGTTGGCGCTGGCGCTCGCGCCGGCGGCGTGGCGCCTGTCCTGAGGCGGATCAGTCGTCCTGTTCGCCGCCGCCCGGCGAGTCGAACAGGTTCATCGAAGGCGCGCTGCCTTCATCTTCCTGCCCATGGGTGGTGGTGGTCACCGGCGCGGCTGCCGGACGGCCACGGGGTGGCGGCAGCAGCGCGGCGGCGGCGTCGTAGGCCACCAGCAGTTCGCTGCGGCGTTCCTCCGGCAGGTGCTGCCAATGGCAGTCCAGCAGTGCGCCTTCCAGCGCGTACAGCAGGTTGAGGCTGGGACGGAAACCGGCGCGCTTGACCCGCATGAAGGCTTCCACCGAACCGGCCGCCACCAGATCCTCCTGCGTGCGCAGGCCGACCTGGCGCAGCCAGGCCGCCGATTTGGGACCGATATTGCGCATCTTCGCGGTGCTGATGCTCATGCCAGCGTCTCCACGTAGATGGCGGCGATGGCTTCCAGCCCGCGTTGATCTTCCTCGTCGAAACGCGCCAACCGCGGGCTGTCCAGATCCAGCACGCCGATCAGGCGATCGCCCTTGACCAGCGGCACCACCAGTTCCGAGCGCGAGGCGCTGTCGCAGGCGATATGGCCGGGGAAGGCCTCCACGTCTTCCACCCGCTGGGTCTGGCGGGTGCGCGCGGCCGCGCCGCACACGCCCTTGTCCAGGGCGATGCGCACGCAGGCGGGCAGGCCCTGGAAAGGACCGACCACCAGTTCGGTGCCGTCGTGGAAATAGAAACCGGCCCAGTTGAGATCCGGCAGCGCGTGGTAGACCAGCGCCGACAGGTTGGCGGCGTTGGCGACGTGGTCGCTTTCGCCGCTGAGCAGGGCGCGCGCCTGGGCGGCCAGCTGCGCGTATTGTTCCGGTTTGCTGCCGGTCAGGGTCTGGCTGGTGAAGGACATCACTGGATTCTAGCCCGAACCCGCGAGGGGGCCGGTGCGCCGGGAATGGTTGGATTGATGAAGACAACGTGATGACCCGCCAAAACAGGACGCGCCGGCGTCGGAATGTTCCGCTGGCACGCGGCTGCCTTCGCCGGACCGGCCCGCTACGATGGGCGGCCACGCGCCGACGGGGCGCATTGCCACAGGAAACGGATGCACAGCTTCTTCGTCACCGGCACCGATACCGGGGCAGGCAAGACCTTCGCCAGCAGCAGCGTGCTGCATGCCCTGCGTGGTCGGGGCCTTCGCGCGGTCGGGATGAAACCGGTCGCCAGCGGCTGCGAACGCACCGTGGACGGTTGGCGCAACGAGGATGCACTGGCGTTGCTGGCTGCCAGCGATCCGCGTCCGGCCTATGCCGATCTCAATCCCTATGCGTTACCCGCGCCGCTCGCCCCGGAGATCGCCGCGCGGGAAGCCGGCGTGGTCCTGGCGTTGCCGCCGATCGTGGATGCCTTCCAGCGGTTGCGGGCGCAGGCGGACGTGGTGGTGGTGGAAGGCGTGGGCGGCTGGGCGGCGCCGCTGTCGGCGTCGCTGGATCAGGTCGATCTGGTGCGCGCGCTGCGCCTGCCGGTGGTGCTGGTGGTGGGCATGCGGCTGGGTTGCCTCAACCATGCGCGGCTGACCGCGCGCGCCATCCGTGCCGACGGTGCGGAGCTGATCGGCTGGATCGCCAGCGAAGTGGATCCGGAGATGGCGCGGCGGGACGAGAACTTCGAACTGCTGAAGGCGCGCATCGATGCGCCGTGCTGGGGGCGGTTGATGCATGCCGCGTCGGCGGATCCGGCGGTGGGAGCGGGGCGGTTGGTGTTGCCGGGGTAAGCCGGGCGAGGGCTTTTCCGCGGTTGCCTTCGAGCTTCCGGCTGTCGGGAGAACTGATTTTCGGTGGCCGTGGGATCTGGCCAAAAGCGCCCCCATCCGCCCTTCGGGCACCTTCCCCCGCAGGGCGGGGGAAGGAATTGCAGGAAAGGGAGCGCGGAAAAAGAAAAGGCCCGGCAGCGGGGAGGCGCTGGCCGGGCCGGATTGCGCGGCGGGAGGGGAGTCCGCGCAATGTAGAGAGAACTTTGAAGCGGTATTACTTGGCGGCCTTGGCAGCCTTGGTCGCCTTGGCCACGGTGGCCTGGACGTTGTCGGTGGCAGCTTCGTACTGGGACTTGGCCAGCTGGCCGAAGGCTTCACCGGTCTTCAGCGCCAGACCGAACACTTCCTGGCCGGCGGCGACGAGGCGCTCGGTGTTGTCCTTGGCGATCTGCACGCCCTTCGGCCACAGGGTCTTGTAGCTGTCGAGATCACGCACTTCGGCCAGCTCGCCGAAGAAGGCGGTGGTGGCGTCGACGTTCTTCTCGAAGGTCTTCAGCTGGACGCCGAAGATGGTCTCGGCGCTTTCCAGGGCCAGACGGTTCGCGCGGGCAGCGGCCGCCGCGAACTGGTGCGTGTAGGTGCTGAACTGCTCGTTGAACTGTGCGGACATGGTGCACTCCAAAAGGGAATACGAGGATGTTGCGGCGCAGCATATCGAGGTCTTTGTTGCGGTGCAATAACAGGCGTATGGTTTTCCGACGAACGGTCAGTCCCCGTTAAAAATCAGCGGTTTGCGGGACAAAGCTGAACAGGGGGAGGCGAGGACGGGAAGCCACGGTTGCGCGGGAAACGGGCGTGCACAGGCGCACCGCCGCGGTGCAAACGTTTTCTTCCGGGTTTCCAAGGATTCGCGTGGTCGGCGAGGCCAGCCGTTTTCGACCATGCGATACGGTGCCCCTACCCAGCGACCGACATGTCGCCGGTCCGGGCGCTCAGCCGCGATAGCGACTGCCGGCGGTGCAGGTTTCGTGGACCACGACTTCGCTCAGGCCGGGCAGGGCGGGCTTGAGCTGTTCCCAGATCCATGCGGCCAGGCGCTCGCTGGTCGGGTTCTCCAGACCGGGAATATCGTTGAGGTAGTGGTGATCCAGGCGGTCGTAGATCGGCTTGAACGCGGCCTTGATGTCGGCGAAGTCCATCACCCAGCCGGTGTGCGGATCGATGTCGCCGGAAACGTGCAGTTCCACCCGGAACGAATGGCCGTGCAGGCGCGCGCACTTGTGCCCCTCCGGCACGTTTGGCAGGCGGTGCGCGGCTTCCAGGGTGAAGATCTTGAAAATATCCATGCGCGTATTGTCCGCTGCGGCGCATGAAGGCGGCAAATCCGGCGTCGCCCGCTGTGTCGGGCTTCTTTCGGAAATCCATCTTCACTGGATTGTAACGATTCGCATTTGCATCTAAGATGCGCCCGGCAGCCAGCAACCGTCCCCGGTTCCGCCAGCGATTCCGTCCCCTCAGGAACCGACGATGAAACCGCTGACCCTGCTGACCGGCGCGCTCGCCTGGGCCGCCTTCGCGACCGCCTCCGCCCACACGCCCTATCTCTCGCCCAGCAACTTCGCCCCGCAGGCCGGCGAAACACTGGCGCTCGACGCCGCCTTCGCCGAAACCTTCTTCGTGCCCGAAGCCGCGTTCGACAACAGCCGCTTCGTGATCATCGGGCCGGACGGCGCCAGCGCCGCGCCGGACACGGTGCAGGTGTTCAAGACCCGCGCGGTCGCCGAGCACCGCATGCCGCAGGGCAAGGGCACCTACCGGTTCAGCACCGGGCCGCGCCTGGGCGCGCTGTTCCGCACCTGGGAAGCCGGCGGCAAGCGCGAGAGTTCGCGCGATCCGGCGGTGAAGATCCCGGCCGGCGCCAAGATCCTGTCCAATTTCCAGTCACTTACCCTGGCCGAGACCTACGTCAGCATCGGCGCGCCGGATACCGCGGCGCTGCGCGCGCGCGGGCAGGGGCTGGAGTTCGTGCCGGTCGATCATCCCAACGATCTGTACGTGGGCGAGTCGTTCGCCTTTGTCGTCCAGCATGACGGCAAGCCGCTGGCCAACCAGCCGGTCGAGATCACCGAGGCGGTCTGGACGTCGGATCGCAAGGCGCAGGTCGTGAACCTGACCACCGACGCCGAAGGCCGGGTGAGTTTTCCATTGCAGCGCGCCGGCACCTGGCTGGCGTTGTCGCGTCATCGCACGCCGGCCCCGGCCGGCGCGCCGGTGGCTGAATACAGCCACAGCTACACCCTGACCTTCCGCGTGCTCGAACCCTGATCCGCCTTTCCGGATCCGCTGGAGTCCCTCGATGAAAACCGCCTTCCTCACCGGCGCGGTCGCCACCGCGCTGCTGCTTCCCCTCGCCGCCAATGCCTGGCAATCGCCGCCCGTGCGCCCGCTGGTGGTGGGCCACAGCGACAACATCACCGCCTTCATCGCCCAGCATGACGGCAACAGCGATGGTCGCCTGGGCTGGGAGGAATTCGAAGCCTTCCGCCGCCAGCGCTTCGATGCCACCGATGCCAACCGCGACGGCAGCGTGGACGTGGAAGAATACGTGCGCGAGTTCGAAACCCGATCGCGGCAGGCGCGCGAACAGGCACGCGAAAACCAGATCACCCAGACCGGCCGCCGCTTCGACGCGCTGGATGCGGATCGCGACGGGCGCGTGTCGCGGGCCGAGTTCGACGCTTCCGGCGAACGCGTGTTCGCCGAAGGCCGGAAGGCACTGGAGAAGGAAAACGCCGAGCTGGCGAAGAGCGGCGACGCGGCCACCGAACGCGCCGCGCGCGCCGAGCGCAGGCGCAGCCGGATGGAGTTGCCCAGCGCGCATACCGGCGATGGCTTCCTGGCGCTGTACGACGGCAACGGCGACGGCCAGGTCGAACGCGCGGAATTCGATCGCGCCCGCGCCGGACAATTCGAACGCACCGACGCCAACCGGGACGGCGCGCTGGACCGCGAGGAATACCTGGCGGAATTCCGCCAGCGCCTGGACCAGCACTACGCCGCGCTGGGTGGCGGTTCGGACAAGCAGACGCGCGTGCGTTTCGCCGCCCTGGACACGGACAAGGATGGCCGGATGACCTTCGCCGAGTACCAGGTGTCCGGTCGGCGCAGTTTCGACGCCGCGGACCGCAACCACGACGGCGTAGTCGACGCGGCCGACGCGGCGTTGCCGCCGCCGGCACGGCCGGCCCGCACCGCCGCGGGACGCTGACAGGCACCGGCATGGGGATGCCGATGAACACCGCATCGCTCCAGGGGATGTCCCCATGCGCGCGTCCTGCGCGGCGCCTTCCGTCGCGACGGCGCGTCGATCCCTGCCAACACCCGCGATAGCGGGCGTCACCCCACTTCCCGCATCGCCCGTGCGCGATGCCTTTCCCAGCAACGCAGGACCGCCGATGGCGGCGGCAGCCAGGACCGGAGCGCTCCCATCGAAGCGCGCATTTCCCTTCCCGACTGTCGGAGTTCCACCATGAAGCTGCCCCCCAGCCTGCTCGCGCTGGCCATCGCGTCGAGCCTGTCCTTCCCCCTGCACGCGGAAACCCCGTCCGATGCCGACGGCACCAAGACCTTCGACCCCGTCGAGGTCAAGGCCGCGCGTGAGAAGCGCAAGTCCGCCAACCAGAACGTCACCGTCATCGACGCCCGCCAGATGGAAAACGAGATGGCGGAGAGCATGGAAGACGTCATCCGCTACATCCCCGGCGTCAGCATCGTCGACCTCGGTCGCTTTGGCGACAACGGCTTCAACATCCGCGGCATCGAGGGCGATCGCGTCGCCTTGACCATCGATGGCCTGGGCATGGCCGAGAGCCTGGAGACGGCGCGCAGCTACGAATTCTTCCGCGCCGGGCGCGGTGGCCTGGACATCGATTCGCTGAAGACCGTGGAAGTGATCAAGGGACCGGATTCGATCGCCGCCGGCAGCGGCGCGCTGGGCGGCGCGGTGGTGTTCACCACCAAGGATCCGGCCGACTACCTGAAGCAGGAAGGCAATGACACCCATGTCGGCATGAAACTGGGATACACCAGCCACAACGACGAGAAACTCGGCTCGCTGACCCTGGCCAACCGCACCGGCATCGTCGAATCGATGCTGGTCTACACCCGGCGCAAGGCGCACGAATCCGAGGGCTGGTTCTCGAACACCGCGGCGGAAACCGGCAGCGCGCGCCGGTTGCCGGATCCGATCGATCACGACAGCACCAACGTGCTGGCCAAGGTCGATTTCGTGATCAGCGATGCGCACCGGTTGGGCGTGGTCTATGAGCGCAACCGGGTGGACAACCTGGTCGAGAACCTGAGCCGGGTCAGCGGGCCCGGCTACCTGGAGCGCTGGGGCGACGACAGCAGCGAACGTGACCGCTACGGCATCCGCTACCGGTGGGATGCCGGCAACGCCATGTTCGACACCATGGAGTTGCAGGCCGATCGCCAGGAGACCAAGAGCCGCGGCATCACCCGCATCCTGACCGGCAGCGGCACATCCAGCACGCCGGCCACGCCGGTCACCACCCCGTGCACGCTCGCGCTGACCTGTCGGCGCGCCGAGGATCGCACCACCGAGCAGAGCCTGGACCGGGTGGCGCTGGACTTCGACAAGGCCCTGGACACCGGTTCGACCCGGCACGCGCTGGTCTACGGCGCGGCCTGGCAGCAGCGCGACATAGACTTCCTCGCCATCGACTACCGCTGGAACAATGCCGGGGCGCTGGACACCGCCACCGTGGACCCGGCGCAGGTGCCAAAGACCGATGCGACCTCCTGGAACCTGTATTTGCGCGATCGCATCGGCTTCCTGGAAGACCGCCTGCAACTGACCCTGGGCGCGCGCTACGACCGCTATGACTACTCGCCGCGGGTGGGTGGCACCTTCCTGGATCCCACCGGCAGCGTGCGCGACGTCAGTTTCGCCTCGCCCACCTGGCAGGCCGGCATCAGCTACCGGTTCCTGCCCAACCAGTCGCTGTGGCTGCAGGCCGGGCGCGGTTTCCGCGCGCCGACCACCGGCGAGATGTACGCGCCCACCAGCACCACCCAGATCACCGAAGTGGGAACCGGAAACACCGTGCTGGTGCCAACCGCGGCGGCCAATCCGGATCTGGAGGCGGAAAAGAGCCTGAGCGTGGAACTGGGCTATCGCTGGGAAAGCGACAACGCGCGTTTCGGCATCTCGGTGTTCCGTGATCGCTACGACAACTTCATCGAAAACACGCGGGTGACCGCCAATCCAGGCACCGAATACCGCACCTGCTCGCGCGGTACCTGCACCACCCGGCTCGGCTACGACTACAACACGCCGGCCAACGTGGGAAAGGTCACCGTGAAGGGCGTGGAGCTGGAAGGCCTGTGGCGACTGGGCGACGCCTGGCTGCTGCGCACGGCGTGGTCGCACAACGAGGGCGAGCAGAAGAACGGACGCCCGCTGGACAGCATCAACCCGGACAAGGGCGTGCTGGGCCTGAGCTGGCAGGGCTGGGATGACCGCCTGCGCATCACCGGCAACCTGACCCATTCGCTGGCCAAGAAGGGCCGCGACGTGGATCTGCAGCCGGACGTCTTCGGCCAGGTACCGCAGCGGTTCCTGAGCGATGCCTACACGACGATCGATCTGTTCGGCAGCCTGCGCGTGAACGATCATCTGCGCATCAACGCCGGCGTGTACAACCTGATGGACGAGCGCTACTACCCGTGGGCGCGCATCCGCAACGTCACCCGCGGCGACTTCTACCTGTACGGCTACGCCACCGACGACGGCATCGGCCGCTACAGCGAACCGGGCCGCAACTATCGCGTGTCGGTGTCGTACAGCTTCTGAGCGGGTTCCGTTTCCGCCGCGCGTCCATCGCACCTGCCGGAAACGAAAAAGCCGCGTCGACGGACGTCGACGCGGCTGATTGGAGACGGCCTTCGCTGGAGCGATCAGCGTCCGGAACCACCCCCACGGCCACCGCGGGCGCCACGGCCTTCCTGGCGACGGCCCTGGCCCTGCGGCTTGGGACCGCCGGCATGGGCATGCCGCGGCGGGGCGGCGTGCGGACGGCGGTTGTGCTTGCGCGGTGCCTTGTTGCCGGCGGGACGATCGTCGCGGCCGGCCTGCGAGTTGCCCCAGCGGATCGGCACCTGCGGTTCGAAGCCCGGCACTTCCACGATGTCCAGATCGCGCTTGAGCATGCGGTTGATCTGGCGCAGCAACTTGGCTTCGTCCTGGGCGACGATCGAAATCGCCTCGCCCTGCGCGCCGGCGCGGCCGGTGCGGCCGATGCGGTGCACGTAGTCCTCGGCCACCATCGGCAGGTCGAAGTTGATCACCCGCGGCAGCTGATCGATGTCGATGCCGCGCGCGGCGATGTCGGTGGCGACCAGCACGTTGACGCGGCCGGCCTTGAAATCGCCCAACGCACGCAGGCGCGCACCCTGCGACTTGTTGCCGTGGATGGCGGCGGCGCGCACGCCGCTCTTTTCCAGGAACGTCGCCAGCTTGTCGCAGCCGTGCTTGGTGCGGCCGAACACCAGCGTCTGCACGCGGCTGTCCGCGGCCAGCAGGTGCAGCAGCAGTTCGCGCTTGCGGCCGCCGTCGACCGGATGCACGCGGTGGGCGATGGTGTCGGCGACGGTGTTGTTCGGGGTCACCTGCACCTGCTGCGGCTCGCGCATGAACTCCAGCGCCAGATCGCGGATCGGATCGGCGAACGTGGCCGAGAACAGCAGGGTCTGCCGGTTCTGGCGCGGCAGCTTGGCGAGGATGCGCTTGATCGAGGGCAGGAAACCCATGTCGAGCATGCGATCGGCCTCGTCCAGCACCAGAACCTCGATGCCGGACAGGTCGATGCTGCGGCGCTCGATGTGATCGATCAGGCGGCCCGGGCAGGCGATCACCAGATCCACGCCACGGCGCAGCGCGTCCAGCTGGTTGCCCATGCCGACGCCGCCGTAGATGGTGGTGCTGGGGATGCGCAGGTATTTGCCGTAGGTACGCAGGCTGTCGTGCACCTGCACGGCCAGTTCGCGGGTCGGGGTCAGGATCAGCGCGCGCGGCTTGCGGCCGCCGCGCGGGGCGACTTCCTGCGGGGTGGTGGCCAGGTACTGGATCAGCGGCAGGCCGAACGCGGCGGTCTTGCCGGTGCCGGTCTGGGCGCCGGCCAGCAGGTCGTGACCCGCCAGCGCCAGCGGAATGGCCTGGGCCTGGACGGGGGTGGGCTCGGTGTAGCCCTGCTCGTCCAGCGCGCGCAGCAGTGCCGGCGCCAGGCCGAGGGATTCGAACGTCATTGCGGAATACTCCAAAGGCGGCGGACGCCACCCGCGCCGACAACGCGCGGTCAGGCGCGGCGGCGATGGCGGATCGGCCGTTTACCCGTAGCGTTCCCTGGAAACCGCGCTGCGAGAGGGGAAAAAGGCGGAAGACGCCACATGGCGACTCCGGGTTTGCACAGCGAAAGCAGTCGGAGTGGGGCGGATGCGGGACCGCGGGGGACCGGCATCGGCGGACCGTCGGGGAAACGAACGGCCGCTGGCAAACGGCGCGCACTTTAACCGATTCCGGGCGGCAGCGGGGATTTTATGGACCGGGAGGGGCGGTTTTCCGTTCAGCCGAAAGGAATGCCGCGCCGGGCCGATATACTATAAGCCCCTGTTTTCTCGACCCGACCGCCCCCATGAGCCTGCGCGTACTGCGTCACAACGGACAGCCCGTTGTCCCCGGGAGCCGAGGGGACGCCGATCCCCTGGCCGGCCCGGCCCAGGGCGACTGCGTCGGTTGCCAGGTCCGCCACCTGGCGGTCTGCGCGGCACTGCCGCTGGACCAGGCGCGGGCGCTGGAGACCCTGGCCGGCGACATTCCGCTCAAGGCCGGCGAAGTGCTGGCGCGGGAAGGCGACTCCCGCCGCGAGGTGTTCACCGTCACCGCCGGCGCGCTGCGCCGGATCCGCCTGTTGGCCGACGGCCGCCGGCTGGTGGCCGGCTTCCTGATGCCGGGCGATTTCATTGGCTTCAGCGGCGCCACCCACTACCGCCATTCGATCGAGGCGATCGTCGACAGCGAGCTGTGCGCCTTCACCATGCAGGACATGCGCACGTTGTGCGCGCGCTATCCGGAACTGGAGCGCGAATTGCTGGAACGCGCCTGCGTGGAGCTGGACGCCACCCGCGACAACCTGATGTCGCTGGCGCGGATGACGCCGCTGGAGCGGCTGGCCTCGTTCCTGCTGGACATGCACGCGCGCCGCCGCCGCCAGGGTTACAGCGGCGACGAGGTGGTGCTGCCGATGTCGCGCACCGACATCGCCGACTACCTGGGCCTGACCGTGGAAACCGTCAGCCGCAGCTTCACCCGCCTGCGCCAGGACGGCCTGATCGCCACCGACGACCCGCACCGGGTGAGCCTGAAGGATCGCAAGCGCCTGGCCGCGCTCGCCGAAATGCGCGAGTAAGCCGGCGTCGTCCGCTTGAAATACACGCGTAGAGCGGAGCTTGCTCCGCTTTCTTTTTGCCTGTTCTGCGGATGATGGCTTGACGTGCGCATGAGGCATCGCGGAGCGGAGCGAGCTCCGCTCTACGAAGAGGCGATGTGGTTTGGCGTGGAGCGGAGCTTGCTCCGCTTTCCTTTTGCCTGTTGTGCGGATGATGGCTTGACGTGCGCGTGAGGCATCGCGGAGCGGAGCGAGCTCCGCTCTACGAAGAGGCGATGTGGTTTGTGTAGAGCGGAGCTTGCTCCGCTTTCTTTTTGCCTGTTGTGGATGATGGCTTGAGACGTGCGCATGAGACATCGCGGAGCGGAGCGAGCTCCGCTCTACGAAGAGGCGATGTGGTTTGGCGTGGAGCGGAGCTTGCTCC